>JAUVDP010000019.1 GCA_030595255.1 Mycoplasmatota bacterium
AATTCTTCTTCCATAAATGCAAGTTTCGCGAACTGTTCATTAATAAATTCTGAAGCGAGTACAGTGTGCGCTTCAGTTACTGCGTCACTAGTAGTTAAGTAATTATCTTCACCAGTATTAATGATTATTCCTGAATAAGCATTAATAACTCTTGAAAAGTATTGATCAATAAATGTTCTTTGCATGTTGATATCTCTAAATAAGATTCCGTACAATGAATCATTTAACATCATATCTAATCTTTCAAGTGCACCCATTGCCGCAATTTCAGGCATACATAAACCTGATGCATAATTTACTAACATAATATATCTTTTAAGTTCTTCACCAACTTCGTCTAATGCTTCTCTCATTATTCTAAAGTTTTCTTGTGTCGCGTAAGTTCCACCAAATCCTTCAGTAGTTGCTCCATAAGGGACATAGTCTAATAAACTTTGCCCTGTAGTTCTAATAACTGCGACAATATCCGCTCCGGCTTTAGCCGCAGCGCGAGCTTGAGTAACATCTTCATAAATATTACCTGTCGCAACAATTACATAAAGCATTGGCCCGTCAGTTTCTCCGTATTTATCAAAGTAATCTTCTCTTTTAAATTTGTTCTCTTTTATTTTATAAAGAGATTCTTCGATAAATGGTTTAAGTATTATATTAACTTCTGATTTCTTTAATAATGGATATTGAGTAATATCTAATTTATTATCACAAACAAGTTTAGATATCTCATCTAAACTTAAATTAGTTTCTTTAATAGTACTAGCTAAATAATTACCAATTCCAATTCCTAAATCACCTTTATTTAATATATGATCTATTAAAATATTTGGATAAGGAACTCCAAATTCATTAACCCCATCAACCCCAAGTAAACGACAAACAGTTCTTTCAACTGTCACAGTTGTATGTTTGTCTATAAAATCTTGAGTGTCTTTAGCGATTTTTAAAGCGTAATTTCTCGCTTCTTTAATTTTGTTTATATCTAAACCTAATTTACTCATATTTAACCCTCATTTATTTTAAGACATTTATTACAGGTAAAGTAACTTTACTTTGTAGTTTACTTCTAAACTCTTCATCATCAAAAGAATATCCCGCAGGTGAATATGGGTTATAAGTTAAAGCTATAACTTCTATTCTATTTATTACTCTTAAATCTACATGCATCTTACGTAAACTAATAATTTCACTTGGTTCCATTAATAACTGTGAAGCGTCATTAATAACCACAGTTAATCTTTCAATCTCATGTCTTTTATTTATTAAGTGTTTAACAAAGTTAGAAGTAAATGCTCCATTTATATAAATAGCTCTTGTTTTACCTATAACTTGATCAATAATATATTCTTCATTCCCAGCTACACTATCTATTTTTAAAGGTGTACAGAAGAAATCAGAATCCATTATAACTACTTTGAAATTTGTATGAGATTGTGCGATTCTTACAGCTTCATCATCTATCGTTCTTAAGTTAAAGTTTTTAACGAGTAAAACAGTATCTTCAACTACATCATCAAGTGAGATAGAATAACTAGCTCCAGTACTAAATATAACTGCGTCACTTATTTTAAAACTAGCCACAGATTTTCTAAATAAAGCTCCATCAATAAAGATCTTTTCAACTCCATGTTTATTTAATAAAGCAATTATTGAAAGCATTTCGTTATTTGTTGATGGTCCTGCGACAAGCGCAAGACCACTTGAATTAACTTTAATAAGAACAATATTTCCAAGTCCTGTTCTTATATCTGTTTCTTCTAATATTTCATAATTAAAATAACACTGTTCTAAACAGTCTTTAGCTGTTGCTATAATCATGTCTTTATGAACTAAAATTCTTGGTTTAGGTTTATAAGTTAAATTATCAACTTTTTCTCCATCTAATCCGATAGAAGTAATACCCATCTTAGTTCCTTGATACTCTTTAATAATTTGATTTAACACAGTTGTTTTACCAACATTTTTAGCGGTTCCAATAATTGATATAGTGTGATGGTCTTTTATAAATTTCTTAAGCATTATGTTTCCTCTTTCTACCACCATTAAATTGATCTAGATGGATTTTAGAACTGATTTCAGGATCTATAATTCCTTGAGCTGCGGCAACACAGTCTTCACATTCACATTTATCATCATAACTAGATGGACCGTAATACGTAGAAATCATACCTTCATAATTTCTAAGTATTGTTTTTGAAGGAGCTTGAGATAATACATAGTTTGGCATAACTGGAATTTTACCTCCACCACCAGGCGCGTCAACCACAAAAGTAGGAACTGCGATACCTGAAATATGTCCACGTAATCCTTCAATAATTTCTATACCTTTAGAAACAGGAGTTCTAAAGTGTTCAATACCTTTAGATAAATCACATTGATATATATAATATGGTCTAACTCTAAGTATAATTAATCTCTTAACTAATTTTTTCATAATGTTTACACAGTCATTTACACCTTTAAGTAATACTGATTGATTCCCAAGAGGAATCCCAGCGTCAGCCATTAAGTCTAGCGCAACTTTTACTTCAGGAGTTAATTCTTTAGAATGATTAAAATGAGTATTAACCCATATTGGGTGATACTTTTTAAGCATATTAACAAGTTCTGGAGTAATACGCTGTGGCATTACCACAGGTGTTCTAGTACCTAGTCTTATTACTCCAACATGATCTATTTTTCTTAACTCACTAATAATATATTCTAATCTTTCATCACTTACTAATAATGCATCTCCACCTGATAGTAATACATCATTTACTTCAGGATGATTTCTAATATAATCAATTGCTTTTTCAACGTTATCCATTTTAGATCCAGTATCATGTTGTCCTGCGAATCTACGTCTTGTGCAGTGACGACAATACATACTGCACATATCAGTAATTAAGAATAATACTCTGTCAGGATATCTATGAGTTAATCCAGGAACTACACTATCTCCTTCTTCATGTAAAGGATCATCTAAATCATGTTTTCCAACATATAATTCATCAAGCGCAGGAACCGCTTGAAGTCTTACAGGGTCTTGCATGTTATCTGGATTTATTAAAGTAAAATAGTAAGGAGTAATTGCCATTCTAAATTGATTTAATACACTACCTACTGAGTCAAGCTCACTTTGTTCTAAGTTGAAGTATTTCTTTAAGTCTTCAACACTTGTTAATCTATTCTTTACTTGCCAGTGCCAACTATTCCAGTCTTCATCGCTTACACCTGGGAAATATAATTCTCTTCGTTCAATATGCTTCATATATAATTTAACAGCCATAATTAATTCCTCCTAAGTGTATTTCTTTTCGAATAGTTGTTTAATAAGTGGTGCGTTATTTACTAAGTTTAAAGTTAAATCAGCATGTCCCGCTGTATATCCATTACCAATAATCATCTTAACGTCACTTCCAATACCTTCAGCGCCTAATGCCGCTTTAGTAAATGAAGTTGCCATACTAAAGAAATACACAATACCAGTATCTTTAGTACTTAAGATACAACCCATCTCTGTATTAGGAACATTAACTACATTAATAGTAACGTCAACTTGTTCACCGTTAATTGCCATAATCTTTTCATAGACATCAAGTGCATCAGTTGCATCAGCCATAATAACATCATCACATAACTCTAAATCTCTAAGTTCAAGTATTTGATTAGCTTCATTAACTACACCAATTACAGTTCCGTTAATTGAAGCTTTTTTCATAGCTTGATAAGCACATAATACTCCACTCTTTCCAGCGGCACCTATTATTGCTACTGAGTCACCTTCATTAACTAACTTATCAACTTGTGCAGGAGCTCCAGCAACATCAAGTGCTGCGAGCACTAGATGTTCATCCATATCACTTGGAACTTTCGCAAATATTCCAGTTTCAAATAATATAGCTGTCCCATCAATATTTACTTGATCATTACTTATATTTATATTATTAATTTTATTAATTAAAAGAGGTGTTAAAGATAAAGAGACAAGAGTCGCTATTTTATCTCCTACTTTTAAAGATTGATCAGGGAATAACTTCCCTACTTCTTTAACTTTACCAATTAACATCCCACCACTACCAGTAACAGGATTTTGCATTTTACCTCTGTCTTTTACAATATTTAAAATCATTTCTTCCATTTTTACAACATCATTATTACAAACATTCTTTATTTGAGTAAAAGAAGCTGAATCAATATTCAATGTAATAACATCTATTAATAATTCATTATCTTTAACTACCATTGTATTATCAATCTTAGTTGCTGCTTGAGGTAAAACTCCTGCAGGAGTTATTACTCTGTTAGTACCGTATTTACATAATTTTTCCATAATCATTACACCTTTAACCCTAATATTTTTCTAGTTTCATTTGGACTCGCTATTTCTCGTCCATAAGTATTCGCTATTTCTACTACTTTTTCTACTAAAGCTTTATTACCGAGGGCTTTTACACCTTTACTTATATATATATTATCTTCAAGTCCAACTCTTACGTGACCTCCATGTTTAATTGAAAGTTCAGCTAGTTTAAACTCAAATCTTCCAACTCCTGCGACACTGTATGTCGCACATGCAGGAATACTATCTTTTAAGAATAAGAAATCTCTTTCTTCACCTGTCATTCCCCCAGGAATTCCAAGTACAAAACTAAAATGAAGATGGTCTTTAATAAGACCTTTTTTATATAATCTTAATACTTGATCTACATGCATTTTCCCAAAACATTCAAGTTCAGGTAAAATACCTTTCTCATATATTTTTTCAGCAAAATATATAACATCATTTTCACTATTAATAAATACTTCATCCCCACCAAAATTTACACTTCCACAATCCAAAGTGCACATTTCAGGTTTTAAATAAATAGGTTGAAGTCTTTCATCATTACTCATTCCTACTGCCCCACCTGTTGAAGGCTGAATAATAACGTCAGGACATTTCTCTTTTATTGCTCTAATTGCTTCATCAAATCTTTTAACGTTTTGTGTAGGAGTCCCATCATCTTCTCGAACGTGAAGATGAATAATACTAGCCCCAGCTTTATAAGCGTTATAAGATTCAATTGCCATTTCTTCAATTGTATAAGGTACATAAGAATTATTTCTTTTAGTTACTTCTGCGCCAGAGATGGCGCAGGTAATTATTAACTTTTCCATTAGTATCTTTGACTGCCTAAAGGAACGATACATGTCCCACTTGCTTTTGCTACTAATACTTTTTCTTTTAAAACATGTGCAGCTGACGCACTAATACTTGGAAGTGCTTCAATTACTTTATATGCTTCAAACTCCATTTTGCGGGATGTTCTACTTTTTTCCTTAATCCATCCTGATACTTCTATATAATCACCTGCATATAACGGAGCTAAAAAATCAACACTATCATAAGCTCTAAATAATCCTTCATCGCCATCATTTCTAATTAATAACTCTGTTGCTACATCTCCAAATATTTGCATTATGAAAGCTCCGTCAACGAGTCCACCACCATAATGCGCTTGATGTGCACTAAGTCTCATTCTTAAAGTTACTTTTTCCATAATTAAACCTCCACTTTCATTTTAATTGGTTCATTCACTATTAAATTCGCTTCTGTTGCGTTTTTGATCTCTTCTATTGTGTACTCTGGATTATATTCCATTAAGTGAATACCGTCCTCTTTTATAGCCATTACGCCCATCTCGGTCACTATCATGTTAACTTGATTCTTTGCTGTTAGAGGTAATGTACATGCTTTTAATATTTTAGGTTTACCTTTATTAGTGTGAGTCATTGCTATAATAACTTTTTTAGCACCAGTTACTAAGTCCATTGCCCCACCCATTCCAGGAATCATTTTTCCTGGGATAATCCAGTTAGCAAGGCTACCTGTTTCATCTACTTGTAGACTACCTAAAACTGTGACATCAACATGTCCTCCTCTTATAATTGAGAAAGATAGTGTTGAATCAAAATACATACCACCTTCCAAGAGTGTTACTGGCTGACCTCCAGCGTTCGTTATATCTCTATCAAAATTGACTTCGTTTGGCTTAGGTCCAAGACCTATAAGTCCATTCTCACTTTGTAAGTTAATTGTAATATCACTCGGTAAGAAATTAGCTACTAAAGTTGGAAGCCCAATTCCTAAATTTACAACGTCATTATCTTTAAATTCTTTCGCAACTCTAGCTGCGATAAAATTTCTTGTTTGTAGTTTATCCATTTATAATTCCTCCTTAATAACGTAGTCCACAAAAATATGAGGAGTCATTACATTGTCAGGATCAATTCTTTTTACTATCTCTCTTGCTCCAACTATTACTTGGTCAGTTGCTGTTGCCATAACTGGGTTAAAGTTTCTAGTTGTTTTTGTATATACCACATTTCCGTATTCATCAACTGTAGTACCTTCTAAAATAGCTAAGTCAGCTCTAAGAGGTAACTCTAATATAAAGTCTTTACCATTAGTATTTATAATTTGTTTACCCTCTTCAACAATAGTTCCTATCCCTGTAGGAGTTAAAATACCACCAAGCCCTGCACCACCTGCTCTAATTCTTTCAGCTAGTGTTCCTTGAGGAATTAAGATACATTCCATTTTACCCGCACTCATCAATTGTCCTGCTTCTGGGTTTAAACCAATATGTGAAGCAATTAATGTTTTTACTTGACCATTAGTTATTAGTTTTGCGATTCCTTTTCCAGGTAATCCTGCATCATTACATATTAATGTTAAGTCTTTAACTCCAATATTAACTAATTCATCAATAATAAACTCAGGAGTACCTACAACCATAAATCCTCCAACCATTATACTCATTCCGTCAAATACGTGATCTTTTAAGTTGTTTATATCTAGTAATTTTTTCATAAAATGGACCTACTTTCTTGAGTATTATATTATTTCTTCTCTGGAGGCATAAGTTCAGCTTCCCCTATTATTACTACTACATCATTTTGGTTCTTAGCTACACAATCAAACCTAACTCTGTTTTTCATTATATCTACATCGGTCACAGTCACTGTCGCAGTAATTTCATCTTCAAAATAAACAGGTCTTCTAAAACGTAATGATTGTGTTAAATAAATTGAACCTTCCCCAGGTAAATCCATTCCAAACACTTTACTAAATAATGATCCTACAAGCATCCCATGACTAATTCTTTTTTTAAACATAGTACCTGCGGCATAATCACTATCAAAATGCGCTGGGTTATAATCATTTGTAACTTCACCAAAAAGCTCAATATCATGCTCAGTTACTTTCTTTACTTGAAATGCAGTATCTCCGATTTTAATTAAATCAATTGTTTTCCCTTTCATAAAATCCTCACTTTCTAGAATATAAAAGAGCCGTTCATGTCAATAGACATAAACAGCTCATCATTTATAAAATGACAATGAATAAAGTGTGCCTTTATTCATCAAGTATCTACAATAAGGACACTGTAGATCTTTCGGCACGTTACTCCTTCTTAAACAGTATTTAGAGTCCTCTCTATTAACATCTGTCTAATACCCAATAATGTGCTCCTCTGTATTTAGTTTTCCCCTACAAAATCACTATAATTATATCTTAATATGTAAGCGTTTGTCAACCTTATTTATAAGGAGTTTTAAATAATCAGTAGATAAAGAAAAAAGATGGAATTTCCATCTTTTTTACTTAACTTCTATTTCAATTATCTTATTTTTAAAATTGTTTGATGAGACAGTAATTTTAGCTATTCCAACTGTCCCTTTAGTTTTTAAGAAGAATCCAGTACTTCCACCTATAAGAGCTAAACTAGGAGGTCCAATTAATTCAAGTGGTCCTGTGACTTTAATGTTTATTACTTCAGATGAATAAGTTAAAGGATTCAAAAATTCATCTAAATGTTTAACAATTACTCTAGTAGTTTCGTAAGTGTTTATTTCAGTAATAACTTCATCATCTTGTTCAAGGTGTAAATCACTTATATGTGAAGTTCCAATTTCTTTATTTAAAACTAATATATCATTAAGATATCCTTCAAAACGATAAGTTGTAGATTCACTTCCCCATTTACCAACGTATTTCGCATATAACTTTAAAGTATCATCATATGTCATTTTGTTTTTAAATAGAAATCTTTTCAGTTTTATTTTGTATTTAAGTGGTAAATCTTTTCCATGAAGCATAATAGCTTTTAAGATATCTTTAATCCGATCTTTATCTCTTTTACTAAATGTTTCATTTTTATGGATTTGATTTCCAATAAAGTCATCAATAATAACTGGAGGATGTGGTAAATCTTTATACATCTTTGATGGATAAAATTTACCTATTAACTCATTATCTATAAAGAATTTTACATAATCAGTATTAGTTAAAACATATACTTGTTTTATTTCACTAGCTTCTTGTTCACCTATATTAAAATTAGATAAAACTTCTAAATATGGATTAATATCAGATTGGCTAGAATAAGCCGCTGCGGCGTATTTAGGTATTCTAAACATATCCATAACACCGTGGTAACAGATTCTATCTCCACTACCAAAATCTTTATGGGTATTATAATCAAAAGCACACCAACCAATTGCCCCAGATATACCATCATATTTATATGAATCATTTTGAACTTTTAAATGACGTTTTGCTTGGTATACACGATGCCATTCATCATCAAATTTCTTAGTAGGGTACATATGTCCATTATATTCAGTAATTAAATATGGTATTTTTTCTTTAGTAATGTTTTTAGGTTTTTCTACACCTTCATTACTTCCTCTATGAACAAAATCATTATATGTATAAACATCTTCGAAAAAATGACTTTCTTTAAAATCTCTAACTCCACCTGTTGGTCTAAACTCATCAAGAGATTTAGCTAAAATATTAGTTTTCTTATATAACTCATCATTATCAGGAGATTCATTTATTCTTACTCCCCATATAATTATTGATGGGTGATTATAATCTCTAAAAATCATTTCTTCAACATTCTTTAAAGCTACTTCTTGCCATTCTTCATTACCTATATGTTGCCATCCAGGCATTTCATCAAAAACAAGTAATCCTATCTCATCACATCGATCTAAGAAATGCTTTGAAGGTGGGTAGTGACTACTTCTTACTATATTACAACCAAGTTCATACTTAAGAATATCCGCATCTTTTCTTTGCGCATTTCTTGGCATAGCATAGCCAACATAGGGAAATGATTGATGCCTATTTAATCCTCTTAATTTAGTATTTTCTCCGTTAATAAAGAATCCTTCAGTTGTAAATTCTACTCTTCTACTTCCAAAAGTTGAAGAGTAAGATAATACATTATCAATTAAAATATCTAAACTATACATAACTGGATTATTAATACTCCATCTATCTAAGTCCATTAATTGAGATACTTGAATTTCATCTCTAAAATAGTATTCTCTTTCAAAGCTATTTACTAACTCATCATCTTTATAGATATTATAAGTAAATACTTTACTATTCTTTTCATCATAGTTTAAGAACATTTTTATTTCTAAGCTATCTGCGTCGTAATATATAAAAGCATGATTAACATAGGATTGTGTTTGTTCCTCTATATATACTTCTCTATAAATTCCACCATATGTTAAATAATCAACCACAAACCCGTGTGGTGGTATATCTATTCTCTCTGTAGAATCAACCATTACAAAAATCTTATTAGATCCATTTATTAAGTTATCAGTTATGTCTACGTCAAAAGGTGTATAACCACCTTTATGACTAATAACATGTTTATTATTAACATAAACAATAGAATACTCCATAACTCCGTCAAAATGTAAAATATAGCGTTTACCTTTTTTCTTTTTAAACTCAAATACTTTTTGATAACTACTAATAAATTGGGAAAGCTTTTCCGAGAAATTATTATAAGGTAATTCAATATTTGTATGTGGTATATTTATCTTCTTACTTTTAGGAAATTTTTCAATAAATTTCTCGTTATATTTTGGGATATAATCCCAATCATAATTCAAATGAAATACTTTAAGTTTTTGTCTTTTCATACTATCACCTCTTATTACTTTTAAAAGATTTATTAAATCAAAATTAACATTAAATATTTAAGCTAATATATGTTGCTTAAGGCTATCTAAAACTCTTTGTAATATGTGTTTCTAACGCTCAAACCATATTGACCGTTTATTATATAGTATATGTTAAAAATAAATAATAGCCTTATTTTACATCGTTTATTAAGTAAAAACATCTAATGACCCTATAACAACATAATTAAAATACACATATATTCAATAAAATTTGTATATTTCAAATTAATTTGATATATTTTTGATACATTAAATATAAATAATTATAATTATCAGCTTATAAATACTTTACTTTTCTTGGGATATTTTAAATCTATAAAGAGTCTTATGATAGTACTTTTCATCTCTCTTTAAAATACTATTATTTAGTCCCTCAATATTGATTCCATTTGGCTCGTTTTGCGTCTCAAAACATATACCTAAATGCTTAACATGTTCTCTCCCATAAAGTAGGTCTAGCATATCAGGATAGTTATGTGTATAAACAACAATACAAGGGTAACTTGTATAGACTTCTAATTCTCTTTTTGAAATAGGATCCTTCAAAGTTACTTGTTTATATTCAAAGCCAACATCATCAAGTATAAATGGGTGATCTACTCCAAGTGTTGGAATATTATAAACGGCTTCATTTAGGGCTTCTTTAAAGTCTCTCTCTTTCTTAAAATCAAATATTGTTTGATTTACTGGACTTACTTTATAAGGAACAAACTTATCATCTAGTTCTATATATTTAGATGATTTAATTTGTAATGTATGACTTAATATTTTATCCTTTATATTTCCTGATAAATTGAAATATGCGTGATTTGTAATATTCAATAATGCATCTTTATCGGTTGTTCCTTCAAATTCTATTAAAAGTTGTGTACTTGAAACTGTATAAGTGATTTTTATTTCCTGATTCCCAGGAAATGAAGATTCAGTTTCTCTTTTATGATATTGAAAAATAACTTTAGTAGAATTTTTTAGTTCAATCACTTCATAGCTAAAGAATTTAAAAGCAAAACAGTCACTTCCTGAGTGAAGATTTTCACTTTGTAAAAAGTTCTTTTCTACGTTGATTTCAGTATCATTAATTACATACTTTGCATCCCTAATACGGCCACTATTTGGCCCTATAGTAGCATTTAAGTACATTTCGTTTTCTATATATGTTTCCAAATCATTATAAGCTAACAATATATTCTCCATAACTCCAAATTCATCAGGAACTAAGATACTCATTATTGTAGCTCCATAATCCATAAAAGTAACTTTTATGTCTTTTTGATTTATTTCAATAAAGGTGAACTCTTCATTTTTTACTTTATACTTATTTATTAAGTGCATTTATTAATAAAGAGATAAACTTGTTAAAATTTTTAATTCCTGAAGGTGTTTGTTTAAATACTCCGGAATCTTCTAAACATCTCATAAATTTATCTGCGACTTGATCATTGATAAATTTTTCTATCTCTTCACCTTTATATCTATCCTTTAATTCTGTTAACCAGTCTTTGTGAATACTTAATTCTTGGGTTAATTCTACGTTATTTATTAACGCATTTTTAACAGCTTTTAGCTCCTCTTTAAGTCGAGAAGGTAGTACAGCTAAGCCCATAACCTCTATAAGACCAATGTTTTCTTTCTTAATATTATGGTGTGTTGGATGAGGATGGAAGATACCTAGTGGGAACTCACTTGATGTCAAATTGTTTCTTAGTGTCATATCTAGTATATATTTATCTCCATTTTTTCTGGCAATTGGTGTAATTGCGTTATGAGGAACATCTGACTTTGAATAAATTCCAGATTCTTCATCTGAATAATTTTCCCAGAATTCAAATAATTTTATTGCTTTATCAATTAATTGTTTTCTATTTGTAGATTCTAGTCTTATAACACTTAGTGGCCAAACTAAATATTTGAAAGACACTTCTCCAATTTTATCAATAAATACTTCTTTTGCATCTTCGATAGGAAAATGATGTCTTCCTCCTTGATAATGTTCATGACTTAAAATCGAACCACCAACAATTGGAAGTCCTGCATTAGATCCTAAAAAATAATGAGGGAACATATCTACAAAATCAAATAATCTTTTAAAAGTATTTTCTGAAACATTCATAGGAATATGATCTTTCATCAAAACTATTGAATGTTCATTATAATATACATAAGGTGAGTACTGAAGATAGAACTCTTCTTGATTTAAATTTAGTTTAATAATCCTATGATTTGATCTTCCAGGATGAGTATTATTTCCATAAAAACCAACGTTCTCTTTGCATAGTAAACATAGAGGATAATCAGTGTCATTTTTACCTGATTGTGCTATGATATCACGAGGATCTTTCTCTGGTTTACTAAGATTAATTGTCATATCTAAAATTCCATATTTAGTATTTGACTGCCATTTAATATTTTTAGCAATTCTATCATTTTTTATATAATTATTGTCTTGTGACATCTTATAGAAAAAGTCAGTGGCTTTAACGGGATTTTCATTGAAAAGGTGTTGAAATGTCTTATTTAAGTCTGATGGAAGTGATGAAAATACGTCCATTAGCTTAGATTCGAATAAATCACGTTGTTTTGTTGAATTCGGAGTAAAAAGATTGTTATTGTATGCATAGTCCAAAATCAGGTTAAGTATGATAGACAATTGCTTTATGTTTTTATTATCATTGTTTGTATGGTGGTCCTGTTTAACATTTAGTATATCAGTCATGCGATTATACGAATATTCAAAATCATCGTTTTGAATCAGTTTTTTTTCAATTGCATAGTTAATTAGATCAATTATATGATTATTTATCATCATTTTTGAACCCCTCCTTGTGCAATTGGTGGAATCTCCATGCTGACGAGATAATTTCTTTCACATCTTTATGTTTTTTTATCCAACCTAGTTCTTTTTCTGCTTTTTGACTAGATGCAATTAGTCTTGCAGGGTCTCCTGCTCTTCTATCAGATAATATTGCTGGAATTTCATGTTTTGTAACCTCTCTTGCAGCTTCAATCATCTCTAGTACACTGTACCCTTCTCCACTACCTAAATTATAGAAATTACTAGTGTTATTTTTCTCTAAATTCTTCATTGCAAGAATGTGTGCTTCTATCAAATCTTCTATGTGAATATAGTCTCTAATACATGTCCCATCTGGTGTATCATAATCAGCTCCAAAGATACTAATTTTTTCTCTTTTTCCTAGAGGAACTTGTAAAATTAGTGGAATTAAATGAGTCTCAGGATTATGACTTTCTCCGATTTCTCCAGTATAATATGCTCCTGCAACATTGAAATATCTTAGTGCAATATACTTTATTCCATGTGCAATATCTGCCCATTTCATCATTTTTTCCATAGCTAATTTAGTTTCTCCATACGCATTTGTTGGAGTTTCTGTTACTTCTTCAGTTATAGGTGATACATCTTTATCTCCATATACTGCTGCTGTACTACTGAATACTATTCTTTTTACATTAGCTTGGTTCATTGCCTCAAGTAAAACCTTTGTCCCATATACATTATTATCATAATATTTTAAAGGTACTTGCATGCTTTCACCGACTAAACTAAAGGCTGCAAAGTGAATTACTGAATCTATTTTATTTATATTAAGAACCTCTACTACTTTATCTAGTTCTCTTATATCAATGTTATAGAAATTAGCTCTTTTATCTATAGCTTCACTATAGCCTGTAGATAAATTATCTATTACTGTAACCTTATATCCTCTTTCAATTAATATTTTCACTGCATGGCTTCCTATATATCCTGCTCCACCTGTTACTAATACATTCATAATAAATCCTCACTTTCTAACTTTTTTGCTCCATTACTAGTTTTTACTTTGTAGAAATCTGCTTTATATCCTACCTTATTTAAGTAATCTTTTTTTACATTTTTAATTACATTGTGTACTATATCTGTTTTAACTAGATTTATCGTACAACCGCCAAACCCAGCCCCTGTCATCCTGCTACCAATTGCTCCATTTGCTCTAAATGAATCAACTAGAACATCTAATTCTCTACATGAAACTTCATATAAGTCTCTAAGTGAATCATGACTTTCATTCATAAACTTACCAAAAGCTATAAAATCACTTGATCTTAATGCCTCTACTGCTTTCACAGTACGATCGTTTTCAAATATTGCATGTTTTATTCTATTGTTAATTATTTTATCTTTTATAAGATTTCTAATTGATTTATAATCTTTTACTAAAATATCACAAAGATTAATAAATTTGATATTTTTACTTTTTAATATTTCAATTCCTTTATCACATTCTTCTCTTCGTTCATTATATTTAGAATCTGATAAACTCCTTTTTTTATTAGTATTAGCTATAACAAGTGTGTATTCCCCTAAATTTAGCGGTACAAGCTCATATTCTAAAGTATCAGTATTTAAGTATATAGCTTTGTTAACCTCACTCATACCTACTGCGAACTGATCCATTATTCCACAGTTAACGCCTATATACTCATTTTCTACTATTTTAGCTGTTTTTACAATACTAATCATATCAATATCTAAATTATATTCTTCTTTTAGTACAGTCCCAATTAATACCTCTAGTGAAGCACTCGATGATAGTCCTGCCCCATTTGGTAAATTACCATATATTAAGATGTTTAGTCCGCTTTTTATACTATGTCCCATATCAATAAAGCTCTCAACCATGCCTTTTGCGTAATTTGCCCAGTTATCTTGATTTTTATAACTCATATCTTCTAAAGAAGCTACTCGCTTCCCGAACTTTTTAAAATTTGATGAAAGAAAATGAAATTCATTGTCTTCTCTTTTAGTTACAAATGCATATGTACCTAAATTTATTGCAGTAGGGAAAACATTCCCTCCATGGTAATCTATATGTTCACCAATTAAATTTACTCTTCCTGGTGAAAAATATTTGTTTATCTCTTCAGTACCTAGAAAATCTAAATTACTATTTATTATATCTTGAATTTTCATAATATTCTCCTTAGTAAAATTTTACTTTAAAGTTGCTCTATTTACTATCTTTGTTGGAATAACTTTCTTGATTGGAATAATTCTTCCATCAATTTTCTCAAGTACAGAATTTAATGCTTGCTCGCCCATAAATTCTGTGTATACATGTACCGTTGATAATGGCGGATAAGTATATTTAGATGTATGATTATCATTAAATCCAAACAATCCTATATCTTCAGGTACTTTTAATCCTTTTTCATGTATAGCTCTTAGTGCTCCTATTGCGATTACATCATTAGCGCAAAAGTATACTTCAGCCCTAGTTTTAGCTTTCAATGCTTCTTTCATTAATTTGTACCCAGATTCACTCGAGAATTTACCAACGTGAATAAATTTAGTATTTATTAACCCTTTTTGATATAGATAGTCTCTAAATACAAGTTCACGTTTTTCTCCTAGTTTTACACTACTACTTACATGTTCAATACCACCAATGTACCCTATTTTTTTATAACCTTTTTTTATAATTGTTTGTAATACATCTCTAACTGCTGTATTAAAGTCAATAACAACACTATCGAATACATCCTCATTAGGACTAGAATCAACAAATACTATATTATTAGTTACTGATTCAAAAGAACTGATTTGAGTTCTAGAGAATTTACCAATACATATCATTCCATTCACTCCAACAATGGTGTTTAAATCGTACTCTCCATTATCTTTGTAGATAAGAACAGTGTTTATGTTAGATTTAATAGAAACCTGCTCTATACCTCTTCTAATCTGCATATAATATGGATCATCAATTTCTTCATGAATATTGTACCAATGCACAATGGCAATGGTCAACTTATTACTTGATTTAAGTCTTACTCTATTACGAGGAGTTTTATAATCCATTTTTATAGCAGTACTAATAATCTTTTTCCTGATGTCTTCACTCACACTTAAAGAAGTATCATTGTTTAAAACTCTAGATACAGTTGTTATTGAAACATCAATTTTTTTAGCTATTTCTTTTAAAGTTGCCATAGTTTCACCCCAATTAAAAATCTTCAGTAAAATTATACCATAATTTTACTGAAGATTAAAGGTTTTACCTGAAATTAGATAAATCTATTTTTAACTTATTGTTCACAACTTTTTTGAATCCTTCGAATATCTCATATGTAACTTTAGCATCTTCTAATGCATTATGAGCTTGAGGATTCTCAATATTTGAATAAGTTTTATAAGCATTAAATAATCCTAAGTCATTCTTAAGATTAAAGAAGTTCTTATGAAGTTTTAAAAGATTAATGTATCTAGTCCTATTTTTCAATGTTGGAACTTTATTTACTCTATATGAATCCCTTAATGCCAAAAAGTCATTCCTACCCCATACTATAATTGCGGGCTTATGCGCTTTAACTACAGCACTAAAGTGATTATAGAATTCTTTGAATTCTATTCCATTATTAATTTCTTCCTGGGTAATTTTTAAGAATTTTAGTGTTCTTTTAGTAAGTTTAGGATGTATCGTTGGTTTTATAAGTTCATTATACTCTTCAATTATATTATTATTCTCATCAACTAGGTAAAATCCAACTTGGATTATTTCTTGCATAAAGGACTTATCTACATTATAAGGATGCATAGACATTTCTAAATCTAGAAACATTTTGCATTTTAGACTATTAATAAGATCTTTAGTACCTTTCTTAATATTCTTCATATCATAGTATACTATATTCTTTCGGTATCTTATTGCCATTACCTTAATTATATAGTCTACAGTATATACTTTAGTCTTTTTGTAGATCCTAGGTTCTTCTTCTATAACAAATTGGATAAATCTCGATATTTCCAAGTATTTACCAATTTTATTTAATAGTGATCTTTGTAAGTAAAAGAAAGTTTGTCGATCTTTTACTTTTAATCCTATTATTCGTTCTTCTTCATTTATGTAGAATATTCTTCCACTTATTATTTTTTTCATGTAATCACCAATCATATTATATCATAATTTTAGTTTTCTTTTAGTTTTTCGATTAAATTTAATGCTATTTTCTCATTTATACCTAAAGAAGTTAGTTCTTTTATAGATGCAAACTTAATTAGATTCACTGATTTATATTTTTTAAGTAGTTTTTCTTTTGTTTTTGGACCAATTCCTTCTATTTCATCTAGTATCGAATTAAAAATACCTTTACCTCTGATTTGTCTATGATAATTTATGGCAAATCTGTGTGCTTCATCTTGTATTCTGGTAATTAGATGAAATACATCGCTTTTCTTATCAATTTCTATCTTATCTAAGTTACCATTTAAGATATGATTTGTACTATGGTTACTATCTTTCACTATTCCAGCAATAGGAATATTTAAGTCTAGTGAGTCTAGTATCTCTTTTGCAGCATTAATTTGTTGAATTCCTCCGTCTACTAGTAATAAATCAGGTTTTCTAAGATCTTCCATAAGTACTTTGTAATATCTTCTATATATAACTTCTTTCATAGTGTGATAATCTGAAGCTTTATTGTCTAATGATCTGACTCTATATTTTCTATAATCCTTTTTAGAAGGCTTTCCATTAATGAACACTACCATACTACTTACGGCATCTGTGCCGAATAGATTTGAGTTATCAAATGCTTCTATTACATATGGAGTTGGGAGATCTAATAGATTTCCAAGCTTATCAATACTATTAATTGTTCTATCTAGCTCTCTTTTTACTATTTCAGTCTTTTGTATTAATGACTCTTTTGCATTTATAATAGCCAATTTAAGAAGCTTTTCTTTATCTCCTTTTTGTGGTTTAACTATTTTTGTATTTAAATATTTTGATAATGTCTCTGAATCAAGTTCAAAGGGTACAAATATCTCTTTTGGTATTATGTTTTTTTGATAAAATTGTGCGATAAAATCTTCGACTGATTTTAATGGTTCTGAATAGTATTCAAAAAGCTCTTGATGTCTCGCAGATATCTTTCCATTTCTGATAAAGAATATCTCCATAGATAGTAAATGATCATTATAATAGTAGCCAATAATATCTCTATCTTTTAGATCGTTTAAGTTAATCTTTTGTTTATTGGTTGTTGTTTTAATACTATCTATAACCTTTTTATACTCAGATGCTTTTTCATATTCTAATAATTCACTTGCTTTATGCATCTTTTCTTCAATACTTTTTATTACATCTTTTGTATCACCTTTTAAAAACTTTTTAATACTTTTAATGATTTCTTCGTAATCATCAGTAGTTACTTGTTTAATACATGGGGCTAAACATTGGCCCATATGATAGTATAAACAAGCTTCTTTTGGTAATCTAATACACTTTCTTAGTGGATATATATTATTAAGAAGTTTAACTGTTTCTCTAGCAGCTCTTACGTTTGGGTAAGGACCAAAAAGTACTCTAGACTTCTTAGTGATATTTCTTGTTACTATTAATTTAGGGTGTTTTTCTGTAGTTACTTCAATGTAAGGATATGTTTTATCATCAGTAAGCATAATATTGTATCGAGGGTTGAATTTCTTAATTAAATTCAATTCTAATAGTAATGCATCTAACTCACTATGAGTAATTATATACTCTATATGATGTATATTCATAACAAGTCTACTTGTTTTAGCGTTATGACTACCTGTAAAATAAGAAGCAACACGCTTCTTTAAATTTTTAGCCTTACCAACATATATGATAACACCATCTTTGTTTTTAAATTGATACGATCCAGGAAGTTCTGGAATAGTTAGTATTTTTTCTTTAAACAATATAATCACCTTCTAAGCTAAATCTGATTTATCTCCAAACAATGCTATATATACACTTTTAAAAGTAGCTAAATAAATGTCCACTAATTCGGAAGCAGTTTCTTCTTTACCATTTTTAATCCATCTTGATAGTAATGTCCATGCAGAAGATGCTACTATTTCCATAGTATATTTTTCTGACTTTTCATTAGGTTTAACAATCTTATAAAACTTATCTCTTTGCATATTAATTATATCTAAAATACCTTGAACCATCAAATATTCTAGATTAGTTTTTATAACTGTTGAAATTAATTTCTCTTCTTCATCTACAGTGTTGAAAAAGTTCTGAATTAGAAATATTTCTTCATCATGGTCAAGCTGTTTATAGCGATTTACTATATCTACATAAAAGAACTCGAAGAACATCTTGACCTTCAACTTAATAATATCGTCTTTTGTACTAAAATTACGGTAAAATGTTGCTCTAGATATACCTGCTTTGTTGATAATATCAGTTATTTTTATGTTATCGTATTCATTGTTTTCTAGAAGTTTGTATAGAGCTTCAAATGTCCACTCTCTTGTATACTTAATTCTCATATCTAGTTTCTCAATATTGAACATAATGTACCTCCTTGTATCATATGATTTTTATTTATTGTATTCTCTTTCTATATATTATAACATACAAGTGTAAACGATACAAATGTATATTATTGACATTTTTGTCTTGAAAGGTGATGATTGTATGAAAAGGCTTATAGATTTAATTTTTGGTAGAAGAAAACTAGTTATCTTACTTTTTTCTTTGTTATTGCTTCACGGAATATACAGTTATATAGTAATACCTAAACAGGAAATGCCTACTATTGAGACTCCGTATATGGTATTAGTTGTTACAGCGCCTAGTTTAAGTGCTAACGATATGAATGAGACTGTTGTTGATGACATTGAAAAAGTTATTTTGACTTACGCAGACGTAGATAATGTTCATAGTACTGTGTATGATAATTATGCAGTAATCATTTCTGTATATAGTTTTAGTGCTGAAGATCCAGATAAGTTAAGTTATGATATTTTTACTAAGATTAGTAATCTTTCACTCAATGATAGTATAACTGATATTTCTTATTCTTCTAACTTTGATGATCCTCATATTATATTTTCAGTTCATTCTAACTCAATGACTGACGAGGAACTGATTAGTTACAGTGAAGAATTTAAAAATGAATTAATGCTACTAGATGAAATACAAACTATTCAGATTGATAGTGTATTTCAAAATGAAGTAGTAATAGTTTTAGATTCTGATAAGATTGGATTATACGGAATAGATATTTATGAAGTATATCAAATACTATATGCTAACTCATTAAATTTGCCCCTTGGAGGTATAAGTACAGCATATGGAATTATAAGTATAAATGGTACTATTGAGATTGATGATATTAGTAGTTTAGAGAACATGATTATCATACCTGAAATACCATCAATTACTGAAACAGTTTACTTGAAAGATATTGCATCTATCTCACTTGAAAATACTAGTGAAAAGATATATAAATTCAATGATGAAAAATCTGTATTTCTTAGTTTATATTTTAAAGAAGATGTAGACTTCACAAAAATGGGTGACAAAGTTACGGCTCTAAAAGGTGACTTTTTAGAAGAAAATAGTAATTTAGACCTCTCTATAGATGATATGCTGTTTTTACCTGATTATGTCAATCAACAGATTAACAATGTATTTTATAGTCTTTTAATCTGTATTTTGGTAGTTATGGTTATTGTATTTATAGGTATAGGATTTAGAAATAGTATCCTCATAATTTTAACAATTCCTCTTATAATATTCGCTACAATATCAGTACTATATATCTTTGGTTTTGAGTTGCATAAACTTACTATTGTTGGACTCATTGTTGCGATAGGAATACTTGTTGATAATTCTATTGTTATTACTGAAGGAATTAAGCGTCATCTTGATCAAGGATTAGATAGATTAACAAGTGCTAAAAAAGCAATTCACGATAATTCTATTCCTGTTTTAAGCTCTACATTGACAACAATAGCTGCATTTATAGTATTAGTACTATTACCTGGTTTTCTAGGTGAAATAGTATCTAGCATGCCTCTAACTGTAATAATAGCTATTTCACTCAGTTATATAGTTAGTATGATTCTGAGTCCTGTACTAGCAACATTGTTCCTAAAGAGGTCTAAAAGTATTAAGGGCAAAAAGAAAAGTATACATGAAAAGAATATAAAATCAATGATCAGTTTTACAATTAGATTTCCATTAGTGTGGATTTTCATTAGTATTATACTTCTGGTTTCAAGTGCGTATTTTGCATTTAATAATCAACCACTTGATTTATATCCTAATGATGAAAGAGGAGTTTTATACATAGATATTGAAAATAATATTTTAGGTAATTTAGAATCAACTAGTGAATTAAGTACTAAAATAATAGACGCCTTTAGAGATAATCCTGATGTAATAAACTATTCTACTAGCATTGGTGGGAACTTACCAAGCTTCCATTTTAGTGCTAAACTAATTAACGAAAGAAAACACGTTTCGAGAATCTATATAAATCTAGATTTAAATGAAAAAGATCTTCTAATTTACCAAAAAGAATTAGAAGAAACACTTAGTTCCATTGAAGGTGCAAGAATTACCGTGAATAATATAGAGTTAAGCCCTCCACTAGCACCTTTAATAGTATCACTAAAAGGTGATGATTTAGATCAGTTAGACTTGGCTAGCGATAAGATATTTGAAGATATAAAACAATTAGATAGTGTTAAGAGCTATACTGAAACTACTAATATTGAATCAATAAAATATAACATTGTGTATGATCTTGAGAGTATCAGTAATAAGTTTTTGACTAAAGCAGAGATAGATCAAATCATTGCCATGAATCTAAATGGACTTGATTTAAATGTGTTTATTTATAATGATGAGATAATTAACATAAGTATCAATAGTGATATTGAAATAGTAGAAGATATTTTAGATTTAGAAATTTATAGCGAAACTTTAGACACTACTTTTACACTAGAAGAATTTATAAATATTGAAAGTGACATCGGATATAGTGTAATAAATAAAATTGATAATACTGGAACAAATTACATTGAATTAAATTATTCTGAAACTTCAAGTTTGGCAGAATTAGAAAAAGATGTTGAAACAATTATTGGTAATTATTCTCTTGGAAATATTGAAGTTGAATATGACGGTGAAAATAAAATGTTCGAAGAGATTAGTGGAGACTTAATTACTGCAAGTATTATTGCTTTAATCTTAATTTATATAATTATGTTCATACAATTTAATAATTTTGTTAAACCATTGATAGTTTATTTGACCATTCCACTTAGTTTTACTGGTAGTTTCATGGCACTTATCATCTTTAACTGTCCAATAACAGCAACTAGTCTAATAGGTATGGTCAGTCTCATAGGAGTTACCGTAAATACTGGTATTTTACTTGTTGAGTACATCAGTAGAAATCACGAAAATGGAAGTGATGTTAGACAAGCATGTGTTGATGCAGTGTACATGAGATTTAGACCAATTATACTTACAAGTTTAACTACAATTTTCGGGTTAATACCATTACTTTTAACTGGAGGAAATTTCTTTAGACCATTAGCAATTACATTTATGGGTGGTATGGTTACTAGTACAATTTTAACGATATTTCTTATACCTAGTGTGTACTATTTAATATATAATAACCCAAATAAAAAGAAGATTAGTGAGTAATCACTAGTCTTCTTTTTTCATATCTTTCATTACTTCTTTTAGGCCTCTATCAATTTTATTAGCATAATCAAGTGTTCCATCATACTTAAAATGTAATTGAGGTGTCTTTCTCATGTTGATTCTTCTTGCTAAATTTGATCTAATGAAAGCCTTTGACCTATCTAAAGCTTTCCTAGTAGCTTCTTTTTTGTTATCTCCACCAAGTATTGTATAGAATATAGTTAAATGACTATAGTCTCCTGCAAGTCTAACCTCAGTTAAAGTAATAAACCCTATAGATGTATCTTTAACTTCAGTTCTAATTATGTCAGCTAGAGTACGTTGAATTGTGGATTCTAATCTTTTTAGTTTTGACATTATCTTTTAATTTCTCTCTCAACTGACGCTTCGAAAACGTCACCTTCTTTGATATCATTAAATTTTTCAATCATTATTCCACATTCAAATCCTTCTCTAACTTCTTTAACATCATCCTTAAATCGTTTTAATGATGCCATTTTACCTTCGTAAACTACAATACCTTCACGTAAGATTCTAACTAAAGAATTTCTCTCTATTGTACCATTAGTAACGTATGATCCAGCAATTGTTCCTATTTTAGAAATTTTAAATGTTTCACGAACTACTGCTTGCCCTGTTACTACTTCTTCAAATTCTGGGTCTAACATTCCTGTTAGTGCTAATTCGATTTCTTCTAATGCTTTATAGATAATATTGTAAAGTCTTATCTCAATTCCTTTTTCTTTTGCAATATCTCTAACACTTGCCATAGGTCTAACATTGAATCCAATGATTAATCCGTTTGACGCTAATGCTAAAGTTACATCAGTTTCAGTAATTGTTCCTACACTTGCTCTAATTATATCTATTTTTGCACCTTCAATATCAATTTTTTCAATTGAAGCTTTTAATGCTTCGATTGAACCATGAGTATCACCTTTTATAATTAATCTTAATTCTTTAAGGTCACCCTCACTAATTTGATTGAAGAGATCTTCAAAAGAAACAGCTTTTCCAACTCCTCTTTCTTCTCTCCATGTTCTATGTGCTCTTTCTTCAGCAATTAATCTTGCTTTTCTTTCGTCAGTAAAGACCATAAATGAATCTCCAGCTTGTGGTACATCATTAAGTCCTGTTACTTCTGCAGCTTTACTAGGACCTGCAATTTCAATTCTAGTATTTGAGTCATCAACCATTGCTCTTACTTTACCAAATGTATCACCAGCAACTAATATGTCTCCAATTTTTAAAGTTCCGTTTGCAACAAGTAACGTAGCAACAGGTCCTTTACCTTTATCTAACTTAGATTCAATTACACTTCCTGAAGCTAATCTGTTTGGATTTGCTTTGTATTCATTCATCTCAGCAGTTAATTGTATCATTTCAAGTAAATTGTCTACACCTTCTCCTTTTAAAGCAGAAAGTTCACAGAATATAGTTTGTCCTCCCCATTCTTCAGGGACAAGATCAAACGCTGAAAGTTCTTGTTTTACTTTATCTGGGTTTGCACCTACTAAATCAATTTTATTAACTGCAACTATAATTGGAACTCCTGCAGCATTTGCATGATCTATTGCTTCTCTAGTTTGTGGCATTACTCCATCATCAGCAGCTACTACTAAAATAGTAATATCTGTAACTTGTGCTCCACGTGCTCTCATCTCTGTAAAAGCAGCATGACCAGGTGTATCAATAAACGTTATTAATTTACCGTTTTTCTTTACTTGGTATGCACCAATATGTTGAGTTATACCTCCAGCTTCACCTTCAGTTACTCTTGAATTTCTAATAGTATCTAGTAAAGTAGTCTTACCGTGGTCAACATGTCCCATTATTGTAACAACAGGTGGTCTTTCTACTAAGTCTTCTTCATCATCACTAATTTCGATTTCCTCAAATCTTGTTAAATCTGTCATAATTTCATTTTCCATATCAAATCCAAATTCTATAGCTAACAATTCAACTGTCTCACGATCAACAGTTTGTGTTTGAGCAGCCATAATACCTAGACCCATTAATTTCTTGATAATTGTTGTTGGATTTACTTTTAATCCATCAGCAATATCAGCAACAGTCATATCAGGTGCGTAGTATAAAACTCCTTCACCTTTATCTTGAGTTACTTGAGGAATGTTTGTTACTCTTGTATCTTGCTTTTTAGTTTTTTTGATGTTCTTTTTTGCCATCAAAAATCACCTCTTTCTTTAGGAATTCATGTATTCTTTAAATTTATCTATAAATCCCTTATCTGTAACTAATATAACCTTACGGTTCTCTTTACCAATGGCTTTTGAGAGTTCATCAGTAGTAAATGATTTTATAACTAGAGCTCCGTACGTATCAGTTTTGTTTATTATTTTACCTGAAATATTCTTTCCAGCATCACTTGCTAAGAACACTAAATTATGTGGTCCCTTAGGAAGTGTTTTTAATACAAATTCTTCTCCTAGTGTTATCATTCTTGCTCTTGCAGCAAGACCTAGAAGGTTTAATGTTTTATTCATTTTTAAATAGTCCTAATAATTGTTCGTAAATCTCTTCAGGTATTTTAGTAGCTAAGTGTCTATCTAATTTTTTTGTTTTAATTGCTTTTTCAATAACTTTTAAATCGCGTTTAAGATATGCTCCACGTCCATTTAACTTTCCAGTTACATCAACATTTACAATACCTTCTTTATTTTTAACAACTCTAATCAATTCTTTTTTTGGAAGTTGCTCATTAGATATAATACATTTTCTTAGTGGAACTTTGTGGTTATGCATTATCTAACCTTCTGTATCTAATACCATCTTCTTTAGCTTGAGTAATAGATTTAATTTCTATTTTCCATCCACTTGATTGAGCTGCAAGTTTTGCATTTTGTCCTTTAATACCAATTGCACTTGTTAAATCTTTATCTTTAACAATAACTAAACCATGTTTTTTCTTTTTATCAGGGTTTATTGCAATTATTTTAGCTGGCTCTAAAGCGTTTTGAATTAATATCATTGGATCTTTGCTCCATTCGTAGATATCAATTTTTTCACCTTGTAAAGCTTCTAAAACTTCTAAGATACGAGAACCTTTATATCCTACGACACTACCTACAGGATCTACATTAGAGTCATGTGAATAAACAGCAACTTTACATCTGTCTCCAGCATCTCTTGCAATTCCCATTATTTCAACAGTACCATCATGAATCTCAGGACATACTTGTTCAATTAATCTCTTAACTAAGTTTTTATCAGTTCTTGATACAAATACTTTAGGTCCTTTAGTAGTCATTTCTACTTTAGTAATATAAACTTTTAATCTTGAACCAACACTTGCGTCATCACTTCTTAATAACTCTTTTCTAGGTAAACTAGTTTCTAAGTTTTGACCTAAATCTAAAGTAACAAAATCTCTATTCAGAGAAACGATTTCAGTATTAATCATTTCGTTTTCTCTTTCTTTAAAGATTTCAAATGCTCTTTCTCTTTCTAATTGTTTTAATCCTTGAGTAAGAATTTGTTTTGCACTTGAAGCTGCAATTCTACCAAAGTCTTTAAGTTTCTCTTTAACAGTTATTGTATTACCAATCTTAGCACTTTTTCTTCTTAGTTTTGCATCAGCTAAACTCATTTCACCAGGATTAACTACTTCTTCAACTACGATATAATCCGCGACTAACTGAATTTCATTTTTATCTTCATTAAAAGAAATTCTTGCGTTTTCTGAAGTATTATGAACTTTTTTATATGCATTTAAAAGTCCTCTACCCATTATTTCTAAAATCTTCTCTTTTTCTAATCCTCTTTCAATAGCGATTAATTCTAAAGCTTTAAAGAAATCTTTACTAATCATTTTATTATCCTCCTAAAAGATGATAGTTAGTCTTATATAACTAACATCAATATAATTAACTTTTGTAGTTCTTTTATTTTTTTGTAATACTTCTAAGAATCCATCTTTAAAGGATTTAAGTTTACCTTCAAATTTTTGTTCCATAGTTTCGATATATACATTTTTACCAATAGCTCTTACAATTTCCTCACTGTTTCTTAATTCTCTTTCAGCTCCAGAACTTGCAACTTCTAAATTATAAGCTTCATTGAATGGATCATTAATATCAAGTTCTTCACTCAATGTTTTTGAAACTATAACACAGTCATCAATATCAATAAAAGTATCATTTTCAATTAATACTTCAAGAACATAATCATTTCCTCTTTTTTCATAAATAACATCATATAAATAGTATCCTAAATCTTCAACTATCTTTTTAAATTTTTCTTTTAGTTTTTCCATGGTTTACTCCTTTAATCAAAATAAAGAGCGGGTTTCGACCCACTCTCTAACTCATATGCAATGATAGTTTATCATAATATAATATATAAATCAAGTATCTTATATCTAATATTAAGTATTACTATTAATATGATGCATTATTATACTTCCAGCTACTCCTACATTTAAACTTTCAACTTCACTTATTTTAATAGTGACGTTTTTATTAGTATTCTTTAAAACGTCTAAAGATAGCCCGTTACCTTCATTACCTAAAATTAGGACCACTCTATCTAAGGCTCTAATTGATTCTAATGGAACTCCTTTTAATGATGTTCCTATATATGTATAATCACGATATAAATTCATAAAATCTAACGTATCCATTTCAATAAAATTAAGTTTAAACATTGCTCCTTGAGTGCTTCTAATTACTTTATCGTTATAGATATCCACGGTGTTATCTAAGATGATAGTTTTAAAGTCAAAAGCAAGTGCACTTCTAAGTAATGTTCCTAAATTGCCAGGGTCTTGAATTCCTTCTAAAATAAGAACTCTATCATTTATTTTTTCTCTTTTTAACTTCTCACATACACAAATTACTTTTTGTGGATTATTAGTTTTTGCTAATTTTTCTAGCACTGATTGTGATACATGAATGACATTGTGACCTTGAATAATATCATCAGTTGTAAAGATAGTTTTAATAACATCCATCTTTAAAGCTTCTTCATATAAATGATATCCTTCTATTAGAAAAAGACTAGTTTCATCTCGATGTTTCTTTTGATGAAGTTTTGCCATATCTTTTATTAACTGATTATTAACACTTGTAATTTCCATATATATCACCTCCATTAATTATTATACATTATTTCTTAAAAAAAGAGTCAAATTAATGACTCTTTTAGTTTATTGTTTCTCCATCCCAACCTTCGATACCGTATTCTAAGTTATAAACTTCAGTAAATCCTATCTCTAAAAAGATATTAGAAGCGTCTACACTCCTATTTCCACTATTACACATAATAACTATAGGCATAGTAGTATCAATCCCGTCTAATAAAGAATAATCATCTTCAAAGATATAGAAATCATAGTTTAAATTAAAACCAGGAATTCTTTCATTATAAAACTCTCCACTAGTTCTAACATCAATAAATAGATACTCAGTATCACTAGCAAGTATTTCAACTAACTCTTCATTTGATATATCAGTGAATCCTTCTTCAGCACAAGCTGATAAAGTAAAAACTAAAAGTAAAGCTGCGACAATTAATAATATTTTTCTCATATGTTTCACCTCTTAGGTAATTATATAAAAAATCTATTTTTATTTCAAAAGATATGTTTTATTACTTTGTTAACTCCAAGAATAAGTTAATATCTTCTTCAATTACTTTCAAAGAAGTAGTCCAGAAATCTTTCTTAGTAATATCAATATCAGCGAGTTTTGCTACATCTTCAACACTCATCTTACCAGTAGCTTTTAATAACTCATCATATTTAGGTGTAAAAGATTCACCTTCTTTTTGATAAATCCCATAAAGACCTTTAGCAAATAATAATCCAAAAGCGTACGGCCAGTTATAGAAACTAAGTCCTCCACTATAGTAATGAGGTTTCCAAAGCCACATATAAGGATGTAGATATTCAGGATCTAATCCATCACCATATGCTTCTTTCTGAGCCTTTAACATTAAATCTTTTAATCTATTTTCATCTAAGAAATCACCTTTTTGAGCTTCAAATACACTAGACTCAAAAATGTATCTAGATAAAATATCAACTACAACTGCGGTAGATCCTTGAAGACTATTTTCAAGTAAATATATCTTTTCTTCTTTAACAGCGTCTTTTAAGGCAGCCTTTAATACTATTGTTTCACAGAACGTTGACGCAGTCTCAGCGACAGGCATTGTGTATTCTGCGTTAAGAATAGTCTCACTAAATATATTATCTCCATGATATGCATGTCCAAGTTCATGAGCCATAGTTACTACATCACCAAATGAACCATTAAAGTTTAATAAAACTCTTGATTCACTTATAGGATTAATGTTTGCACAAAATGCACCACCAACTTTTCCTTTGTAAGGTAAATAATCTATCCAGTTTCCATCAATTGCTCTTTGAGCTAAATCTTTTAAGTGAGGACTGAAAGTTCCAAAGTTCTTTAAGATGTATTCCTGAGCTTCAGGAATACTAAACTCTTTAGCACTACTTCCCATAGGAGCATATAAGTCATACCAAGGTAATCCATTCTTATGCCCTAATACTTCACTTTTTCTTTTTAAGTACTTTCTAAATACTGGTAGAAAGTCTTTCATTGAATCAATCATAGCTTTTAAAGATTTTTCTTCCATACGTGAATAAATTAATGCTTGATCAAGCGCAGACTTATATCCACGTTTTTCAGTCATTGTATTTACTTCACCTTTAATACCATTCATAGCGAACGCTACAGATTTATCAATTTTAGGATAAGCAGCAAGTTCTGCAAGATATGCACTTTTTCTAACTTCAGGATCACTGTCCTCAGCTTTACCTAAAATCTCAGGTAAAGTATAAATTTTACCATCATATTCAACTTCTAAAGTTGAAGTTAAAACTCCTTGAAGTCTACTCCACATTGAAGACCCTGTTTGATTTAATTTTGATAATAATCCTTCAGTATCTTCATCTAGTTTATACTTGTTAGATTTAATAATTTCTTTAATATAATATGCATGTTCAGTTAAGAATTTAGAGCTGTTTACAAGCACATCAATACCGTCTAAAGAGCTCAAAAACTTAGTGAATAAAATATTAGTAATAGTAAATTCTGTAAATTTATTATGAAGTATAACGCTATATTTAGCGCTTTCTTGGTCTGTAGTGTTAGTAGCTTGTTGTAAACTTACA
>JAUVDP010000049.1 GCA_030595255.1 Mycoplasmatota bacterium
GTATCTTTAGAAGATAGAGAGGAAAACTTTGTTGATTATAAGTCATACCTTCAAGAGCTTGTTCAATCTGATAAAAGAACATTAGAATATAAAATAATCGCTGAAGAAGGACCTTCACACGAAAAAGAGTTCACAACAAGAGTGTACATGGATGATATTTTAATGGGTGAAGGAATTGGAAAAAGTAAAAAAGAGGCAGAACAAAATGCAGCTGAGATGGCATTAAAAAAACTAGCTATGAAATCAATAAAATTTTAAAGATTATTTTAAAAAAATAATCTTTTTTTCTATCTCAATATGGTATAATAAAATTCCAAGTGAGGTGAAGATATGGATATTAAAGATATTAAAAGATACATTAACAACAATACAATAGATTTTACAGAGTTAATTCTAAACAATTATAATAGATTGGGGATAGATGAAACTGATGCTGTAATGATTATAAAATTGCAGTATTTACTAAATAATAATATGACCTTCATATCACCATCAAAGTTATCAGAGATGTTATCTATATCAACACAAACAACATCTAAAAGACTAAAAGCACTAATAGAAAAGGGTTACATTCAGATGGAAGTTATCGAAAAACAAAATGGTAAACAAACTGAAAGTTTTAATTTAGACTTTTTAATAGAAAGTATTCTTATAAGTGGATATGAAAGAAGAAACGGAAACAAGGAAACAAACAATAAAACACTAGAATCCAAATTATCTAAACTATTCGAGGAAGAATTTAAAAAACCTTTAAGTGTTTTAGATATTCAAACAATCACTAAGTGGTTGAATGAAGATATATACACTTTTGAAGAAATAAAAGATGCATTATTTGAAGCTGTAAGATCGAGAAAGTTAACAATCAAATATGTTGATGGAATTCTTTTAAAAAAAGATGATAAACCAGATATTAAGAAATACCGAAAAACAACAAAGATAAGTGATTTGAAAAAAATATGGGAAGAGTAATTGAAATACTAAGTGTTTTAGATGAAATGTATCCTAACGCAGAGTGTGAACTCAACCATACAAACAGTCTAGAATTAATTGTAGCTGTGATGTTGAGCGCTCAAACAACCGATAAATCAGTAAATATACTAACTGAAAACCTATTTAAGAAATATAAGACACCAATAGATTACGCTAATGCTGATCTATTACAACTTCAAAATGATCTTAAAAGAATTGGGCTTTACAAAAACAAAGCCAAGAATTTAAAACGAATGGGACAGTTACTTATTGATAATTTTGATAGTAAAGTACCTAGTAGCCAAGTAGAATTAGAATCACTTCCTGGAGTTGGAAGAAAGACAGCCAATGTTGTATTAAGTGTTTGGTATAATATACCAAGAATAGCTGTTGATACTCATGTTGATAGAATATCAAAAAGATTAAAACTTGCTTATCTTAATGATTCTGTTTATCAAGTAGAAGAAAAATTAATGAGGAAAATACCTAAAAACAGATGGAGTGATATTCATCATAAAATGATTTTTTTTGGAAGGTATCATTGTACTTCTAGAAAACCCAACTGTGATAATTGTAAATTAAAAGAGATTTGTCGGTATCCTAATATTTGAGACTTAGGTCTCTTTTTCGTATACTGAAGTTAAGGGTAATCTCTCTTAACTTTTTTATTATCATTAAAAGTAGTACAATAAGATGAAGGCGTAGTTAAATCGTGAGCTTCGAGCTCGTAAAAACTTTTACACTTCGAGTGTTTATTAAAGTCTACGTCTTCACCCAATGATAATACAAGCTGAGAGCATGGTGACTCTTGGCTTTTTCTATTCTATAGGCATATAGGATAGAAATCCTTAAAACAAAGGACGTGGGCTCTTTGGAGTATTTAAACTCGCATAAAAAAATGTCCTAATATTAAGTTATTTATTTAAACTAGCTTAAATCTAATTGAACCTAGAGTTCGCATCAAATACGAAAATAAGAGGAATATATAACTTTAAAAGGAGTAATCACCTAAAAGAGAAAGGAGGTGACAATAATGAAAAATCCATGTATAGCAATCGATATCTCAAAAGGAAACAGTTTCTACCAAGGATTTATAAAATTAGGAAAATCTTTTAGTAAGGCAAAGCGAATAAAACATGATCTAAACGGGTATGATATATTACTTAAAACTGGGAATAGTTTAAAGGAAAAGTACGGGGAAGTAACATATGTATTTGAATCTACAGGAATATATCATAAGAGTCTTCAACAGTATCTAGAAGAGCATGAACAAAAATACATTATACTGAATCCACTTGAAGCAGCAAAGATAAGGAAGATGAATTTAAGATCAACTAAGACAGATAAAAAGGATTGTGAGAGTATTTCAAAAGCCTACTTCTTAAAAGATTATAAACTTCATGAGAAGCAAGAGGGATTTTTTGAAACAATTCAGAGTATGAATCGATTTTATAATTTTCTCATTGATCAATACATTGAAATTAAAGTGAGTTTTCGAAATCAATTAGACATAGTCTACCCAAAATTTGATGAATTATATCATACTCCATACTTAGAAATACCAATCGCTATATTGAAAAAATATCCACACCCAGATTTTTTAAGAAATAGTAAGGTTAAAACAATTGAAAACTATTTAGTAAAGACAACAACACATCGTAAAAGGTTTAGTGCGTTAGAAGCGAAAAAGTTAAAAGAATATAGTTTGAAAGCACAGTCAGGATGTGAACAAAGTAGTGTTGAAGTAATCATACTAAAAGAATTAATTAATTCACTAGATAATAAACAACTACAAATAAAGAAACATCTTGAGACAATGAAAAAAATGTGTATAAACAAGACGCTATATCAACAATTATTATCAATTCCAGGTATTGGAGAAAATCTAGCAATGAGACTGATTGGTGAACTTGGGAACTTATCAAGATTTAGTAATAAACGGCAATTAGTGGCGTACGCAGGAATAGATCCGACTGTATATCAATCAGGAAAAATAACTGGAGAGCATTTACATATAACTAAAAAAGGTAACAAACATTTAAGAACTCTACTATTCTTAGCCGTTTCATCAAATATTAGAAATAGAAAATCAAATTCAATACTAGATTTCTACAAAAGAAAAAGACAGCAAAATAAGCCACTAGCTTATAAAACTGCCGTAATTGCATGCGCTAATAAATTACTGCGAATAATTTATAGTATGCATGAGAGTGGGGAAATGTTCCGCACTTAACCTTAATATAATTATATCTTAATTAACTAGTTATTACTAGTTTTTTAAGTATGAGCTTAATCTTATAACAAACTATTTTAAATACTTATTGCTTTTCTTTATCTAATTTTATATGGTAAAATATATGGGAAGGAGATGATTACAATGAAAAAAAAATATTCAATACTTTTATTAGTACTTATTATGTTTTTATCTTCCTGCAGTATTGACTCTTGGTCTATGGATGAAGAAACGGAAGAACGATTGATAATCCAATTTGTTAACTACATTAGTAGCGTAGATTTTAATACTGATTTAAAGTACAATTATTCTGATGAAGAATTATTTGATAAATTAGTATACTTACTTAACGACGAGAACTATGATAAATATGTTATGTCTGTCAAAGGTATGGAAAGTCATGCAGATAGTATACTTATATATAACTTTAGAATGTCATCAATATACGATGATAATGTTTTCGATGATGGTACAGAGCTAGAACTACAAATAGAATATACTTTAGAAGAAGAAATATATTTAATATTGTTTGTTGTAGATAATGGCAAGTCTGTCGAAAGATTGCAAATTGATCATTATGATATTATGCTTAAAGCTTTCAATGAATCTGAAAATTGGATTTGCATTAGGGAAGTATGTTATATAGATGAAACTATTGTAGATTATACAACAAAGTATAATTCATCTGATATGCTATTTGAAATAACTGTTTTAACTGATACTGATTCAATAGATGGAACAATTCATTATTATCAAAATACTGATAGAATTACATTTATTGATTCTTCCAATAGTTCAGATTGGTGCTATGTCGACAATCTTATAGAATGTGGGTTTAGTAGTGAACAAGTTAGTCATATTGAGAATTCAATAGTAATAATTAATGAATTTAGTATCAATTGAGCGTGGATTTTCATGAAAAAATATAGTTTTTCTGTCTTAGAAACCTTCTAAGGCGTCGGCCGGGGGTTCGAATCCCTCCCGGAATGCCATTTTAAAGCAAATAACTAAGCCATTTATTGGATTAGTTATTTTTTTTACCCTAACCGTTGTAGTTTTAGGTCGTTATTTACTAACTTCTGATTATGTAGTAAAATATTACTAGGAAGAGGTGTGAGTATGAAAAAGATATTGCTTTTATTTGTTATAGTATTTCTTATTGTGGGGAGCTATTTATTTGCAGTTGGATATAGAATAGAATTGTACAACTTTCATTTCTTTGGAAACTTAAATCATATTGGTAGTGAAAATGGAAATCAGTATTTAACCATGTCAACAAATAATTCTTCTAATCCCAATGAACTAGCATTGTATGAATATAAAGATGAAGACTTAGAAAAAATATTTACATTTTCTTATGGGGGAGTTCACTTAATTCATGATGAGATATTAGGGATTACAAGTAAATCATTTCATGGGGAAAAAGAGTTTCAAAGAATTGATATAGAAACAAGAGAAATTACAAATATAGTTTATGAGGGTGAAATAAAGAATCATATTGATCTTGGCGGCTTTTTTGAAGTCATTGATGATGATGAAGACGTAATTATTATTCATCAAAAGTATTCTGATTACATTGATGGTGACTATGTATTTGAACAATATGTTTATGTTATAGATAAACAACTAAATGAGTTTACACATATGTACATACTTGAAGATTATGGAGAAACACACTCCGGAACTACGAATGATTTATTGTTAGAAGAAGGACAAATCATTTTTGTTACAGATCAATCGAGTACTTCTAAAACTGTTATAATTATAGATTATAAAACCAACCAAGTAGAAATAACAACTCAGGATCAATACGGGATGGCTTTATATCTTAATGAAAAATACTGTGTTGTTTCAATAGATCACAGATTTAATTATACATGTAAAACAATACCAGAAGAAAATGTAGATAGCGTTCTCGATTTATTACTTGGAGCATATAGGAAATATGAAAAATTATTTTATGATGGTAAATATATTTATTTGCAAGAGAGAAATTTTTTAGAAGTATATAACCTAAACGGGGAAATAGTACGTGAAAACGAATTAGAATTCTATGGTAAATTTATTATGAATGATAATCAAGAAATTATATATATAGATAAATATATACAAGGTAATTTCATTATTAGGATAGTTTTTGAAGTTGTTACCTATGATATATTAGATGATATCGAAATAAAGCATTCTAAATCTTTTAGAATTATTGCTAGATATGACTATGATGATGGTGATGTATAATTGTTAAATTATGTTTGGTGCCTACTCATTGAGTTGGCACCATTTTTGATTATTAAGTTATATTAAAAAAATACTTATTAGAATCATAGAATAAATTTATCAAGAAACCTTCTAAGGCGTCGGCCGGGGGTTCGAATCCCTCCCGGAATGCCATTTTAAAGCAAATAACTAAGCCATTTATTGGTTTGGTTTTTTTTTATATAGACCAACGCTCTTTTGGACCGTTATTTACTGATTTTTTTATTTTTAATAATATTGTAAGTTGCATTATATTTTTTGTATCATACTCTGTATTTGTTTTCAGCAACGAATTAATGTGATATAATTTATCTAGTTATAAATAAGGGAGAGATCAGTATGAATAAATCATATATATTAGTTATAATACTATTTGTTATATTATTATCTAGTTGTTCAAATGAAATAAGTGAAAATAATGATCGTTATATAAACGAGAGTTATGTTCTTGAACCACTTTTAATGGTGAAAAACCCAGTTGAGAGTGAATCACAAGATGAATCAATTCTTGGTGTTATGACAGAATTAGTAAGTGTGACAGATATTGAATGGGAAACAATCTATGAATCTACTTATTACTCAATACTATCTAGAGATGTACCAGATAATATGCTTTTCATCATGATTGGATATCAAATTGAAATTGGTGATTGCACTGGTACTATTGGAGCAAGAGATAGATACCAGTATATTATTTACTCCAATGAAGAACACTTTGATATTTTTGAATATCATCAAAAATATCACAACTTGAATTGTGACGTATTAATTCAAATTGGGATTGAATTTTCTAGGTGTTGTACAGACAGCGATTAAAAAAAAATGAACAAAATGTAGTTAGAAACCTTCTAAGGCGTCAAACGTGGATTCGAATCTCTCCCAAAATGGTATTTGTAAGCATAGACCTAATCATATAGGTCTTTTTTTTGGCTTTTTTATTATCAGAGTAATATACTAAATATATATACAGTATATTACGAGGTGATTAGATGATGCTTGAAAGTACATTAACTTGTCCTAAGTGTAACCATAAAGAATTACTTACTATGCCAGAAGATAAATGTATTTATTTTCATAAATGCAGTAGTTGTGGGGAATTATTAAAACCTAAACAAGGTGATTGTTGTGTCTTTTGTTCTTATGGAGATGTACCTTGTCCTCCTATTCAACAAGAATAAACTATTATTCAATTAAAATTGCAAGTATCACTGCATAATGATACAATATAATAAGTAAAAGAAAAGAGATGATTTATATGCCCAAACTTATTAAAATATGGCTATTTTCAGCATTAATATCTTTCACAGCAATATTAATGTGGAAAGGAATAGAATGGTATTATGATAGAGATACTGTTGAAGAAACTCCAATTACCATTACTGCAGAAGATTTAGCCTTATCTTATGAAAGTGATTTAGCTCTTTCAAATAATCTATATACCGGGCATATTGTAGTATTAAGTGGAGTAGTTTCTAATATTGGAGATGCTGGTGCTTACTATACAGTTAATTTAGTAGGTAATATTTATTATATTGATCTTAGTTTTTTTGATGTAGATGAAATAGCTAAACTTGATGATATAGATATCGGAGACACTATAACAATTAGAGGAAAAGTAGAGGGACTTAATTTAATATATGTTTCTATTACTGATTGCATTATAGAATAAAGGTGATTAAATGGATAATTTAAGAGTAATTATAACATTAGTTATCGTCGCATCTATAGCGCTTCTAAGCGTCTTTCAGATGCAAATAAGAGGCTATGAAAAAATAGGAAGAATGGAAGAATGGGTTTTATATGTTGATGAGCCCAGTGCTTGTCCTGATATATTAGAACTTATTTATTCAGATGAAGTTAATTTGTATTATTTAACATGTGAAATGAGTAACTCGTATATGGTAAAAAGTGGTTTTGAGGAAAGAGGGCTAATTTACGCTCTTGATGAAGGACTAATTACAATAGAAGAACTAGATGAATTAATTGAGATTTATATAGAAACTAAATAAATCTACTAATATTAAAGAAGTTTATTCAATATCATGGATAAACGAGAGGAGTTTTTAATTATGGAATACCAATTTACACAAAAATGGACAAAAGAGGATTATGTTGCATTCGCAACTAATCATTTATTACTAAATTTTCTTAAATTACAAAATATTATCTTATACTCAGTGAGTATTACGTACCTATTAATAACACCATTATTAACTGGTAACTGGGCATTCCATTTTGTAGGTCTTGGACTTATCGCAATCTTAGGTGGATACGTATTAATGGCTAGAAGAAGTGCCGCAAAAGGATATGAAAGAAATAAAGAAAGCTTAAGTATTGATTTTATTCTTAATGATACTGGGCTTATTTATGAGACTAAAGATGGAAAAGTAACTGAAAATTGGGAACAATTTAGTAGTGTTAAAGAAACAGAAAAGTATTTCTTTATGTATTTTGCTGCTAATAAAGGTTTTTTACTTGCAAAAAGAGATTTAAATGATGAAATGATCTTATTTATTAGAAATAATCTACTTCAACATGTAGTAAATCAAAAGAAACTTAAATTACTAGGATAAAATTATAAAATGCAGGTTTACTGCATTTTTTAAAGAGGTGAAATTATGAATATTGAAATATACTCAGATGGAATTAGTAAACAAGATGCAAATTTAGAAGGATCATCTGAAGCTTGTCGTGCAATACTTAAAAAAGATGATAAATATTGCTTAATGCATCTAACTAAATACAATATCTTCACAACTCCTGGAGGGAGAAGAGAAGGTAATGAATCTTTAGAAGCATGCTTAGAAAGAGAAGTATTAGAAGAGACTGGAATAGTTGTTAAAGCCCTAAACAAAACAGTTACTACAACTGAGTATTTTGTTGATAGTGTGTGGACTATGCATTATTTCACAGTTGAAATAGTTGAAGAAGGTCTTGAAATTCATTTAACTGATGAAGAAAAAAAATTAGGAATGATAACTGTATGGAAAACACTAGAAGAAGTTCTAGATATTTTTGAAAATGCAGTTCCATTACATGATTTTGGTAGTAATATTCACAATAGAGAGTTCATTGGGTTTATAAATAGTATTTAGGGGGGACTTATATGGCTAATATGAATATAACTAAAAGTAAGTTTATGGAATATATTAGATGTAAAAGATATCCGGCTTTAAATAATATCCATAAACGAAAGGACATGGATGATGCTTTAAATGATAGATATCATGATCTTCTAGCTTCTTTAGAAGGGTTTGATGAATTAGATGAAGATTTCTTAGAACCAGATCTATCTCATTTAGAGGTTATGATGCCTTATTTTACGCATGTAGAGTTACTATCTGCTAGAAAAGTTATAGCTTTATTTGGCGGAGAAACAAGATATGGTCTTGAATATGGAACACAAAAACTATTTATGAGAGACTTAAATAACTTTAATTTAATGTGTTATGTAGATATTTATAATAAAAACGAAAATAGAATTAACATAGTTGAGGTAAAAGCTACAACTAGTAATAAGTTTTTAAGTATGGGTTACACGGAAGATAAAGTAAGATATAACCTATTTTACGTTGATGATAATAATATATTAAGATTAAAAGAGGATTTAGATCCTGATTTACTAAGTAATGAGAAGTACTTAAAACAAAGAAACAAATTATTTGATAGATTAAGTCCTGCGGGAGTGTATATCTATGACCTTGCTTTTCAAAGGTATGTTATAGAAGAAGATATTAAAGATGCTAAGTATTATTTAGGTGTTTTAAATCATGAATATGTCTTTGATGGGACATATATTGATGGAGAACCACTTTATACAGAAGAATCAACTAGATTAGTAGATTTAACTAAAATTACTAAAGAATTACTTCCAAAAATTAAAAATGATATTTTAGAAGTAATATATAGAATCACAGAAGATGATGAATCACGAGTAAGACTAGGAAAACACTGTCAGCTCAAGAAGATGAGAGAGTGTATTTATAAAGATTTATGTTATGATCAATTCCCTAAAAAGAATAGTTTATTAATGTATATGAATAAACATCATGGATTCAAAGATGAATCAGGTGAAAAACATGAAGTTTATGAACTAGTAGAAGAAGGAATTACATCGATGGTAGATATTCCTCATGAATGGCTTACTAGAAGGAACAATCAAATACAAAGAGATGTAGCTATAACTAAAAAAGAATTTATAGATAGAGATAAAATTAGAGCTGCGATAGATTTGATAAAATATCCTATCTATCACTTAGATTTTGAGAGTTTTCCTTGTCCTTTACCAAGGTTTAAAGGAGAACGCCCTTATATGCAAAGTTTATTCCAATTTAGCTTACATATTGAGAAATCTCCAGGAGTATGTGATAAAGAACAAGATCACTATGAATTTTTGGCGTATGATATGTCTGATTTAAGAGAAAAGCTAGTAGAAAAACTATGTGTCTTAATAAAAGATGATGGTGGTAGTGTTTTAGTCTTTAATCAAGCTTTTGAAAAGACAAGAATTAAAGAACTAGCTGAGTTTTTCCCAGAATATAGTGAAAAACTATTAAGTATTAACGAAAGATTATTTGATTTAATGCACATAGTAAAAACAAACACTAAATTATTTGAAGATTTAGGTTTTGGACATGATCGAGCAAAACAAGTTAACTATTACCACGAAGATTTAAGTGGTTCATATAGTATAAAGAAAGTTTTACCAATATTTAGTGAGTTAACTTACAATGGAATGGATATAGGTAACGGAATGGAAGCTGTTTATGCTTATGCAGGGTTTAAGGACTTAACTAAAGCAGAATTAGAAGTTAAAAGACATTCATTAACACTCTATTGTCAGCAAGATACATGGGCAATGGTGGAAATACTAGATAATTTACGAAAGATATAGCTTATTTAGTTTACAATTTAGATTAATATGATATAATAATTAAGGTAATTTTTTAATTAGGAGGAAACAAATAATGACAAAAGTAGATAAAATATCTGGTTCTAAAGTTAGAATCGAAATTGAAGTAACAAAAGAACAATTTGAACAAGGGTTAGATCACGCATTTAATCATGTTAAAGAAGAAGTTGAAGTAAAAGGATTCAGAAAAGGTAGTGTACCTAGAGCGATTTTTGAAAAAAAATTCGGAGTTGAATCTTTATATGAAGAAGCAATTAATCATTGTATTCAAGACTCTTATGTTGAAGCTATAACTAGCGAAAACATAATGGTAGTAGCTCAACCTAAAATCGACTTAGATATTACAAAAGTTGAAAGAGGTAAATCATTTAAATATGTAGCTGAAGTAGCTGTTAAACCTGAAGTAACTTTAGGAGAATACAAAAATCTTAAATTTAACAAGCTAAGTGACATTGTATTACCACTTACAGTTGATGTGGAGATTACTAAACTATTAGAACAAAATGCTGAATTAGCACTTAAAGAAGAGGGAACTCTTGAAGATGGTGATACTGCAATCTTTGATTTTGAAGGATTTACAGATGGTGAACCATTTGAAGGTGGAAAAGCTGAAAATTACGAATTATTAATTGGTAGTGGGCAATTTATCCCAGGATTCGAACCACAAATGATCGGTATGGCATTAGGAGAAGAAAAAGAAATTAATGTAACTTTCCCTGAAGAGTATCAATCAGAAAATTTAAAAGGAAAAGACGCTATTTTCAAAGTAAAACTTCATGAAATGAAAGTAAAAGAACTTCCTGAGTTAAACGACGAGTTTGTAGTAGAATTAGAACGTGAAGGAATCAAAACTGTTGAAGATTTAAAAGAAGATACAATGAAAACTTTACAAACTAGTTTAGAACTTAAAAACAAAAACACATTAATCGACTTCGCAGTAGCAGAAGCTGCTAGTAACGCTAGTTTCGAGTTGCCTGAAGAAATGATTAAAGAAGAAAAAAATCGTTTAATGGACAATGTTACACAACAAGCTAAACAATATAATCTAGATTTAGAAACTTACTTACAATATACAGGTATTAAAAAAGATGAATTTGAAAAGAACTTAATGAAAGATGCTGAAAAATCACTTGGATTTAACTTAGTTATTGAAGAAATCGCTAAAGTTGAAGACATTCAAGCAACTGATGAAGAAAGAGATGTAAAATACGCTGAAATAGCTGCACAATACAAAATGGATGTTACTCAAGTTAAAGCGGCAGTTAACGTAGAAGCTGTAAACCAAGAAGTAGTATACAGAAAAACAATCGATTTCTTAGTTGAAAACTTAGATATCACTGAATAATAAATAAAAACATCACATTTGTGATGTTTTTTTATGGTAAAATATAGAAGAGACTTAAGTAGGAGGAATTATATGTATAAACTCGCAGTATTTGATTTAGATGGAACACTACTAAACAGTAAACACACAGTAAGTAAAGAAAATATAGAAGCAATTAACTTACTTCGTGAGAATAATATAAAAGTAGTAATAGCCACAGGACGTTCAAATGAACTATTAAAAGTTTACGTTAAGGCACTTGATATTACAGAAGACATAATTACTTGTAATGGCACAGTTATAGGACATCCAGATAAAGATGTTATGTTATATGAAGATAAAGTTCCTAAAGATGAAGTAAGAAGAACACTTGAAATGTGTTTGAAATATAATCATCAATTTTTAGTTTACACAAGTAAAGCTATACTAGCACGTAAAAATGATTTTGAAATGTTTACTAAAGAAAAAAACTCTAATGTTTTTAAAGAGTATAATCCAAATCATATCCTAATCAATAATATTGAAGAGATTATTGATAACTATAATGTTAATAAAGTTCTTATTATTGAAAGAAATAAAGAAAAATACATAGAATTATCGAAAAGAGTTAAGAATTATACAAAAGTATCACATACACAAAGCTTTAAGTCATACGTTGATATTGGGCCGTTAAACAATTCTAAAGGAAATGCAGT
>JAUVDP010000042.1 GCA_030595255.1 Mycoplasmatota bacterium
GCTTCTTCTAGTCTCTTATAAAAAGCAGTTTCTAAATCTTTAGCATTAGATACAGGCTCTAAAAAATCTATAAAGGTAGTAACTCCACCATAAGCAGCAGCTACACTTCCACTATAAAAATCATCAAGAGAATTTATCTTACCTAAATCTAAAGCAAAATGAACGTGAGGATCTATAATACCTGGAAGCAAGAAGTTTTTATTACCTTCAAAGACTTCTTTCGCTTCAAACTTTGTATTCCAATTACTATCATTTTGAATGACAGAAATTAACCCATCTTTAACATAGATATTCCCAAATTCTAGTTCATCATTCTCATTTAAAAACATTACATTCTTAATCGCTAAATCATTCATCATATTACACCCCATATATCAAAGTGTGCTAAAACATGTCCTTTGACATGTTTTAGCGTAACTTTATATTTATATTAAAATTATTTTTTAGCTTTATTTGCTAAGATTCCAGCAAGTATTTTTTCTGGAGTTATTGGTAAAGTTTGAATTCTTACACCAACTGCGTTATATACTGCATTAGCTATAGCAGCAGGTGGAGTATCGATTCCGATTTCTCCAACAGATTTTGCTCCAAATGGTCCACTTTCTTCATAACTTTCAGCAAACTCAGTAGTAAGTTTATTAATTTCTTTTCTTGTAGGAATATGGTAGTTAAGGAAATTATTATTAATTGATTTTCCTTTTTTAGTATATAGAACTTCTTCATATACAGCCATACCAATACCTTGTACAATTCCACCTTCAACTTGTCCTTTAGCTAATGATAAGTTTATTGGAGTTCCACAGTCAACTACACTTACGTATTCAACTATTTTAATTTCACCAGTTTCAGTATCTATTTCAACTTCGGCAAATCCTGCCATAAATGGTGGAGGTGATTTTGTTCCAAAGTAACTATTTGTAATCATTAATTGTTTTTGATCTTCGCTGTAATAAAGTCTATTTGATAAAGCTTTAAGAGTAATTTCTTTATCTCCAGCTTTTAAAACAACACCGTCATATTCAATATCTTCAAACTTAACACCAAGTGCTAATGCTCCTTCTTTAACAATCGCTCTTTTCATGTCCATAGCTGCTTTAAAAACAGCGTTACCAGAAACATAAGTTGTACTTGATGCATAAGCACCAGTATCAAACGGAGTTAAATCTGAATCTGAAGAGTATACAATAATTTTATCTAATGTAGTTTCAAGTGCTTCAGCAGCTATTTGAGCAAGTACAGTATCACTACCTTGTCCAATATCAGTTGCTCCAACAAGTAAGTTATAGAATCCGTCATCATTTAATTTAACAGTAGCTGATGCCATATCGATGTAAGGAATACCAGACCCTTGCATTGCAATTGCCATACCTACACCTCTTACTTTAGAATCAGCAAGTTCTACTCTTGGATATTTTTCTTTCCATTTAAGAAGTTCTTGTCCTCTACTTACACAATACCCTAATTCACATGATTCCATGTTCATTGCAGTACCTTCAGTACCTTCACCCATTATTGCAAAGATAGGAGATGTTTCATCTTTTAACATCATATTTTTTTCTCTAAATTCAATAGGATCTGCTCCTAATTTTTCACATAACATATCAATTGCACTTTCAATCGCAAAGTTACCTTGGATTGCACCATACCCTCTATATGCTCCAGCTGATGTATGGTTTGTATAAACTACATCACCATAGAATTTAACTGAATCTACTTTGTTATATAGTGGTAATACTTTAGCACCAGCAACCATAAATACAGTTAATGCATGCTCACCATAAGCTCCAGTATCACTTAATATATGACAATTAATTGCTTTTAAAGTACCATCTTTCATAGCTCCTAATTTAATATCTAATCTCATAGGATGTCTTTGGAATGATGATTCAAATACTTCTTTTCTTGTATAAACCATTTTAGCTGGTTTACCAGTTTTAATAGTAACTGTACTTACAAGTAACTCACCATGGATATGTTGCTTCCCACCAAATCCTCCACCAACACGTGGTTTAATAACTCTAATTCTAGACATTGGAAAATCTAAAGATTGAGATACTATTCTTCTAATATGGAAAGGTGCTTGAGTTGAAGTATAAAGAACTAATCTATTTTGATAATCCATTCTAGCATTTACAGTATGAGGTTCCATAGCTGCATGTGCTTGAGCTTGTGTATAGAACTGAGCTTCTAATACTACATCACACTCTTTTAATGAATCTTCAACATTACCAACTTCCATACTATAGGCAGCTGCTAAGTTTCTTTTTGGATCAAATCCAATAGGGAAATTTTCAAAAATTTCAGGTTCTGGATGAATTAATATTTCATTATCCAACGCAGTTTCAAAATCTAAAATAGGTTCTAAAATATCCCATTCTATTTCAATCAATTTAAGTGCAGCTTCTGCAGTTTTTTCATCAACAGCTGCAACACATGCTGTTTCATCACCAATATATCTAACCCATTGGTCTAAAACAAATTTATCATAAGGAGAAGGTTCAGGGAATCCTTGACCTGCTCTTGTATGTGGTCTTCTATCAAAATCTTTATAAGTTAAAACTATTTCTACACCTTCTAAAGCTTCTGCTTTTGATGTGTCAATTTTTACAATTTTAGCGTATGCATGAGGACTTCTTAATACTTTAACAATTAAAGAATTTGGATCAGCTAAATCATCCGTATAAGCAGGACGACCCATCATCAACCCTTTTCCATCTACTGACGGAAGTGCATGTTTTACGACTTTCATTTATTTGTCCTCCAAATAGTTTCTAATAGCTATATGTTGAGATTGATATCCTGTACATCTACATAAGTTACCAGTTAGGTATTCTTTTATTTCCTCATCGCTTGGGTTACTATTTTCTTCTTTTAAAGCATAAACTGATAACGCCATACCAGGTGTACAGTATCCACATTGGTCTGCACCTTCAGCTCCAAAATAATCACTTAATTTATCTGCTTCTTTTTGAATTCCTTCAACAGTTATTACTTCATGACCTTCAATTTTAGCAGTTAATAAACTACAAGACTTAATTGGTTTACCATCAAATAATACAGTACAAACACCACAACTTGAATTGTCGCAACCTTTTTTAACACTTAAATAATTTTCTTTTCTAAGTGTATCTAATAAGTAATCACCAGGTTCAATGTTAAATACTTTATTTTGTCCGTTTACTTTTACATTTACTTTCATTATTTAATCACCTCTCTAAGTCCACGTTTAATATATGCCATTGCTATATTTCTACGATATTCTTCACTTGCTTTACTGTTAGTTCCGAATTTAAGTTCTTTACCAGCAATATCAGCTGTCTTTAAAATAACTTCTTCGGTAACTTCTTTTGCACCATTTACAAATGCCATTGCTTCTAGAGCAAATTTAACTAAACTAGGTCTAGCCCCAACTGCAATTTTGAATGTATCAGCTTTTTTACTAATTGCTACATTCACAACTGCAAAATCTAAACCTGTTTTTTGCATTTTATGGAAGTATGCTTTTGCTTCTTCTTTTTTAATAACTACTTTTACTAATATATCTTTTGAACGGTCTTTGCTCACAAGGAAATCTTCTAAAGAAATTATTCCTTTTTTATAAAATTCAAGTTCAACATTCATAACTACAAGTGGAGTTAAAACATCTGAAAATGAATATTTACCGATTATACTTCCTCCAATAGTTGCTACATTTCTAATTGGTACACCCATAATTTTACTTAGTGCTTTACTTAAAACACCGTTATAAAGTTCTTTTAATCCTTCTTGTTTTTCAACTTGTCTTAAAGTAGCCATAGCTCCAATTTCAAAAGTATCCTTTGTTTCAACAATTTGATCTAACTCTAAACCACTTAAATCAATTGCAGTTTCAATTACTTTTGAAGATAATCTCATCCACGCACCACCAGCAACAATAGCATTTTGCTTATTCTCATTTAATAAATTATAAGCTTCTTCTAATGATTTAACTGTCTGATAACCATTAATCTTCACAATATCAATCCTCTTTTCTTTCTGTTTTTAATTTTAAATAATCATTAACTGTGTCAATATCTTTTAATATTCCTTCATCATTTGTTTCTACATTTGTAATTTCATATTTGTTTCTAAACAGTTTTAAATTTGAATCATCATTTTCACTAAGAAGGTTTTTAACTAATTCTTTACTAATAAATAACGGGTGGCCTCTACGATTATTAAATGTTGGCACTCTTATAATCCCTGTTGCATTTAAGACTTTTTCATACGTCGATTTTTTTATCAAAGGATAATCTCCAGGTGTTAAAAAGAAATCATCATCAATTTCACTAACACCTCTCTTCACTGAACTAAACATCCCTTGACTATAATTAAGATTTCTCACAACTTTTACTTTTTCAAAGTCTTTAACAACTTCTAAAGTATCATCATGATAGTGTCCTGTGACAACAATTACTTTTGTGCAATAATCTTGCATAGCAATAATTGCATGTCTAATTATTTCTATATTTTTATACTTCAATACCATTTTATTACTCTTAGCTCGGCTTGAATAACCACCTGCTAAGATAATTCCTATCGCCATATTATTATCTCGCTCCTTAAAACGCTTACATTTAGATATAAAAAAATAATATTTTTTTTAAAAATAATTACTTTGTGTAAATCTCTAAATAAAGCCGTATATTTAATACTAGATAAATATTTGTCTCTTTATGTATATATTTAATATATATTATATCATATTATAGGGATTTTTACCATATTTTTTGTACGATACTATGAACTTCAAAGTATAATTTTTTCAAATAAAAAAAGAGTAAAATTACTCTTATTTTCAAACTATTTTTTATATCCTATGAGACTACTTCCCTCAAGCCTAAATAATGTCCATTCTTCTTGTGGCAAAGCCCCGAATTTTAAATAAAAATCAATTGCTTTCTTATTCCAATTTAAACATGACCACTCAAATCTTGCACATCCCTTTTCAATAGCCTTATTAGCTAGATACTCTAGTGTTTGCTTACCATATCCCTTTTGTCTATACTCAGGAAGAATAAATAAATCTTCTAAGTATAAACTAGGCTTACATTCAAACGTAGAAAACGTATAAAAATATAAGCAAAACCCTACTTTTTTATCATCTTTTTCAAGCAACATTACTTCCGCATATTTATTGTCAAATATATTCTTTTCAAGTTCTTCTTTGCTTGTTTTTACTTGATCTTCTAATTTTTCAAATATTGCTAATTCATTAATAAAGTGAAGAATATCAGAAACATCCTCTTTTAATGCCTTTCTAATAACTAGATTACTCATATAATCACCATCCTAAATATGTGTTTTCTTCATTAATTTTATCATATTACTACTTCTATTTAAATGAAAATCCAAATAAAAAAGCTAGCACATATACTAGCTTTTTATTTACTTAACTCATCTTTTTCTAATTTTTTTAAGAAATCCGATAATTGTTGTTCAGGTACAAATCCAACATTTTGACCTAAAACTTCTGTTCCTTTAAAGAATAATAATGTAGGTACACTAGATACTTGATATTGTCTTGCTTGAGGATGCTCATTTGCATCAGCAGCAATAAATACTACATTTGATAAATCCTCAGCAATAGCTAAGTTTTCGAAAATTGGTTTTAACATTTTACAAGGTGGACAAGTTGTAGTTGCGAATTTTACAATCCCAATTTTTCCATCTTTTAAATAATCTTGTACTGTTTCGTTTGGTTTAAGTTCTACTAACATATTTTTTTCTCCTTTTAATAACTAATTTTTAACAATTATATTTTATTATATTTAATTATTTTTTTCAAGTCTTTTGCTTATATTAATAAAAAAAGCTACTAGAATTTAGTTCTAGTAGCCTTAAAACCTTATTTTGAAGCGTTGTAAGTGGTGAAAATGCATACATCATTTCCGAAAGTAGTTTCTAAAAATGCTGACATACTACCGGCAGTATCAACTGATCCTTGAACAATATCCATCATGTCGTCGCTTTGACGAACATCATCTGTATAAAACTCATATACAACGTCATCTTGATAAACATACTTAAATACTTGACCTGCGGTACATGTTGCAATATCAGCTCCATCAGGTGTTTCCACAATGTCAGGATCACTATTACAACCAGTTAATAATAACATGAATAATATTACTAATAATAGTTTTTTCATTGTATCCTCCTTTGTCTATTTACTATGTTTCCTCTTTTTGTTCTTAAATATTTTATTTTTTTATTTAATGTTTATATCTATTATACCACATATTAGAGTGGGATATTAATTTGAGTATTGGAAAATTATGATTCTAATTGTTTATTTTCTTTAATTGTCATTGCTACTGCTAACCCTGCAACTGCTGTTAACATTGCTATCATAAATGCTTGATCAAATGATACACTTTTTTTGATAAATATTCCTAATAGAGCTGCTGCTCCATAAGCTTGGAAAATTAAACTATAATTTGAGCTAAAGTTTTTAGGACCAAATAATTTACCAGTAATAGTTGGAACTAATGATAGGAATGAACCATACCCTACTCCAATTATTAATATAGCAATTATCGCTACTGGTTTCACTTGTACAAAACTTAGGAAAGCTAATGAAATAATAGTAATTAAATACATTGTTCTATAAATCTTTAATGCACCAAATTTATCAGCAAGACGACCAGATACTAAACGACCACCAGCATTAAACATAGCTAGATAACCTACAAGTGCTGCTGCAGTAATTAAATCAGTATCTTTTATTCCTATATACTGTGATCCAATATCTTTTGCTAAACCAATAATTAATAACCCTGGCATTAGTGCTAACAGATCACTAAATAATAGTTTGTAAAAGTTAGGTGTACGTAATAATTCTTTTGTTTCGTAATCTCTTCCATCATTTCCATTTAATTTATTAACTTCATGTCCGTTATCTGGAAGATCAAGCAATAATGCTCCACCAATTGTCATAACCGCATAAATAATACCTAGTGTTAAAAACGTACTAGAAACCATGTCTGTAGTATAAACTGTTGTATCAGATATTTGTAGTAATCCAGTAATCACTTGTTTAAATAGAATAGCCCCGATTGCAAATGCAGCTGTTGCTACACCTGTAATAGCACCTTTTTTATTTGGGAACCATTTTACTAATGTTGAAAGTTGACAAACGTATATAAATCCAACACCTGCACCACCCATTACACCGTATGTTATGTATAACATAGTAGGTGATGTAACAAATGCTGATAGTAAAATCCCACTACTATATAAAACTCCACCAATCAAAGCTGTAAATCTAGGTCCTTTTTTAAGTTGTAAACGACCTGAATAAATCATTGTTAATGCAAATGATACTAATGTAATTGCATAGGTTGTTACAACTGCATCTAAATCCCAATCGAAAGCAACTGAAATCGGTTCATTAAATAAACTCCATGCATATAAAGCTCCGATAGCCATTTGTGCTGTTAATGCACCAAAAACAACTACCCATTTATTATTTATTCTATAATTCATGATCTCTCTCCTTTTTTTGCGCCTTAAGTATTATACTGAATAATATGTAATATTTCAATACATTTCTTTATTATTCAAACCATTTTTTAATATCAATTAAAAAGTTATCAAAAAAAATACTAAACTCTTTAAGCAAAAAATATATTATAGAAAAATATAATAAAAAAAAGCCTTATTTTTCCTTAATAAGGCTTTTACTTAGCATTTTATAACTCGTTCTGATAATTTAACTCTTTTCTTGCTCTTTTACGATCTTTTTCATCTAAGATTCTTTTTCTTAATCTTATTGCACCAGGTGTAATTTCAACTAGTTCATCATGATCAATAAATTCTAGTGCTTCTTCTAATGTAAAAGTACGAGGATTACCTACTTTTACAGCTTCATCAGTACCACTAGATCTTACATTTGTTAATTGTTTATTTTTACAAGGATTAACAACTAAATCATTACTTCTTGAATTAAGTCCTACAATCATTCCTGCATACACTTCAGTTGCAGGAGCTACAAACATTCTTCCTCTATCACTCAAATGAAAGATAGAATATGCCATTGTTTTGCCTTTTTCTTTAGCAATAAATACGCCATTTCTTTGTGTATCAATTTTACCAACATGAGGTTGATAAGAATCAAACGATTTTTCCAAAGTTCCCTGACCGTGAGTTGAATTAATAAACTCACTTCGATATCCAATTAATCCACGTGTTGGAACTAAATATTCTATCGTTGTATATCCATTTTCACTACTCATAAATTGCATAGAACCTTTTTTAACATTTAATTGCGCTATTACATTTCCAATATATTTATCTGGAGCAGCAACTATAACTTTTTCAAATGGTTCTAATATTTCTCCATTTTCATGAACAAATAATACTTCAGGTTTTGAAACACTTAACTCAAATCCTTCTCTTCTCATTCTTTCAAGTAAAATTGATAAGTGTAATTCTCCACGTCCACTAACTTTGTATCCTTCTACACCTTCAATTGTTTCTACTTTAAGTCCAATATTAGTTTCTAATTCTTTATTTAACCTAGCTAGTATTTGTCTTGTAGTAACAAGTTTACCACTTCTACCAACAAAAGGTGAGTTGTTAACTAAAAAGTTCATAGATAACGTAGGTTTCTCTATTTCAATCATTTTCATTGGTTCTACAAAGTCAACATCACATACAGTTTCACCAATTGAAATAGTAGGCATTCCTGAAAATACAACGATATCTCCAGCATAAGCCTCATCTTTTTCAATACGAGTTAATCCTTCATTTACAAATAAACCAATAATCTTAGCGTTTATAACACTACCATCTCTTTTACTAACTTGAACTACTGATTTAGCTTTAATAGTTCCTCTTGTAATTCTACCAATACCAAGACGCCCTAGATAATCATCATATCCTAAACTAGATACTTGCATTTTAAGAGGTTCTTCAGAACTATCAGGGTAAGGTTCAACATGTTCAACTAATAAATCAAATAACGGAGTTAAATTATCTCCAATATTATCCATATCTAATGTAGCTATACCATCACGAGCTATACCATAAACAATAGGAAAATCTAATTGTTCATTAGTAGCTCCTAATTCATCAAATAAGTCAAAGCTCATATCAACCACTTCTTCAGCTCTTTGATCTTTTTTATCAATTTTATTAATGAATAAAATCGGTCTAAGACCAGCTTCAAGTGATTTCTGTAAAACAAATCTAGTTTGTGGCATAGGTCCTTCACTAGAATCTACTAAAAGAATAACTGTATCCACGGTTTTCATAATTCTTTCAACTTCACTTGAAAAGTCCGCATGTCCAGGTGTGTCAACTACATTAATTTTTACACCTTTATATTCAATTGCACAGTTTTTTGAATAAATAGTAATTCCTCTTTCTCTTTCAAGATCATTACTATCCATCACTTGTTCTAGTACAACTTCATTCTCATGAAACACTCCACTTTGTGATAAAAAGGCATCAACTAAAGTTGATTTTCCCGCATCAACATGCGCAATCATTGCTACATTTATTATATCTTTTTTTCTCATATCTTTTCCTCCAACTGTATTTTAATGTACAGTCTGCTTCTTCATATAGATAATACCTTAAATTTGGCATACAAACCACTATAACACAAAATGAAAATATTACTATCTTATTTTGCATTAAATACAGTTTAATTATTACCAGTAATTCCTTATGCGACTTAAGATACTCTATATTAATGATTATGTATGTGACAGAAAGCCTATTATTTGCCTGTTAATATTATGTTGACATATATAATGTTTTTGTTAAAATTAAATGTTATAATGTATATACGAATTTGAACTTTGAAAGGTGATATTATGAAAAAACTACTAGTTTTTACTTTATTATTTATTACAAGCTTAAGTCTTGTTGCTTGTGATTCAACACCAAAAAGATTACCAGTTGACTGTGAGATATATCCAACTCATGTAGACTGTTTAGAAGATGATCCAATCATTGACGATCCTATCGTTGATCCAATTGGCGATTTTGATCCAGCTGATATTGGATTCTTAGATATCTATTACATAAATGATTTTCACGGAGCTATCTTAGAAGATTCTCCAGATGAATTAGGATTTGCAAACATCGCAAATTTATTAATAACTCAAAAAGAATTATATCCTGAAAATACTATAATCCTTGCAGGTGGAGATATACTTCAAGGATCTGCCTTATCAAATCATTATTCAGGACTATCAACTATTACTTTAATGAATGAAATGTACTTTGATGCATTCACAGTTGGAAACCATGAATTCGATTGGGGAATAGATGTAGTTACAAATTACTTTGATGGTAATGATGATAATGGTGAAGCTAACTTTCCGTTGCTAGGTGCCAATATATTTTTTAAAGGTACTACTACTATCCCTGATAATATTGATCCATACGTAATAATTGAACGTGGTGATGTAAAAATAGGTATTATTGGTACTATGGGTTACGGTCTAGAATACTCAATAGCTACTAGTAAAATTGAAGATTATGAATTCGCATTACCAGTCCCAATTATTTCAGACATTGTTTACGAAATGAGAACTGAATTAGATGTTGATATTGTACTTGTTGCAAGCCATGATTCAGGTAACTCACTTAATTCACAACTTGCTGCTCTAACAGGAGACTATAAAGTTAATGCGATATTCAATGGACATTCTCATGGTACTTACGCTGAAACTAATCTAGGTTTACCAGTAGTTCAGTCTGGTGGATATGGAGAATATGTTGGACATGTAAGGTTTGAGTTAACTAACAATGAACTATCGACTTATAGTGTAGAGAATCTCAGTTATTATACTAGTGAACTTCTTAGAAGTCCAAATGATATAGTTAAAGAAATAATAGAAAATTACCAATTAGAAACAGATCCAATATTTAATGTACCTCTAATTACAACTGGTGAATATTTCACTCAAACTGACCTCTCAAAATGGATTGCTAGAATGATGAGAATTTCAACAGGTGCAGATATAGGATTCCAAAATGGTGGAGGAACTAGAACTAGTATTCCAAATGATACTGTTGTAACACTCGCAGTATTATACCAGGTTTGGCCTTTTGATAACGTTGTAAAAACAGTCAATTTAACAGGAGCAGAAATTAAAAGTTTAATGGGTGGATTAATCTACGATACTGATATTATAGAATTTGATGATGATACAATTTATAAAGTAGCAACAAACGATTATACATTTGATAAAACAACTAATCCATTTATATATGGAGATAATCCATTTAATACTGGAATTATTCTAAGAGACTTAGCTGAAACAGAACTTGAAATGCAAAGCTTAGTATATGATTACTTCTATTATGATAATGCTATTATAACTACTGAACAAGAGTAAACAAAAACCGTCCATTTGGACGGTTTTTTTATTTAAATTCTTTCACTCTTCCTACAATATTACTTTCAAGCATTACTTTAATTCCATGAGGATGATTCTGTGAATTTGTTAATATTCTTTTCACAGTACCCTCAGTCAATTTACCTGACCTTTGATCTTGTTTTTGAACAACCAATACTAAAGATCCAATCTTGATATTACTTCTAATATTTCCACTTTCCATTCTAACACCTCACTTATTTAAAACAATAGAAATAGTAATCCGAGTCCAGCACCGAGGAATGTTCCAATTGCATATCCAATAGATCCTACAATCAATCCAGGAACTGTTAAAGCATCATTTTTAATTTGTTTAGTAATAGCTGGCACAAATGCAGGTCCATAAACTCCTGCTGTTAATGTAACTATTGTACAATCAACATCAATATCCATAAATTTACTTATTATAATATGTAATACAAAAACACCAAGTGTAATTATACCAAACAATACTAATATATCTCCAAATAGATCTTCTAGTTCTGTGAAATCTAAGCTTGACGCAAGAGCGAATGAAAAGACTAAAATAAAGTACTGTCCTAAAGTATTCATACCCTTTGTTTTTCTAATCTTTTTGTTAAATGAAAAGGCAATTCCTAAAATAGTCACAGTTACCATCATCACAGGAACTAAGAAGTCATTCATTCTTCCGTCTTCTGCTCCTAGTATTATCCAAATTAGAATACCTAACAGTGCACCAACAATTGTAATTCCAAGTGCCCATAAAAATCTAAATCCAAGTTCCTTACTGAATACAAATTTACTATTATCTAAATCTTCATTATTTAAAATAACAGAACCTTCACTTATATAAGAAATTTCACTAGAAGATTTCAATATTTTTGATAATAAAGGTTTACTTAATATTAATAAAAACAAATAAAATATAGCCCCAATAATCATATCTGATAAATTAGCTACAGCAATAGTATCTGAATCTAAAGAAAAGATATTACCAATAGCATTTAGATTAGGGGTTCCTCCTGTATATAATCCAATTGCCATACCTGACAACTCAGCTCCAAATCCTATGGTTTTACCATAAATAAAGAATGTAATTGATGTTACTATTACCGCAGATATTACTAATGAGGTAAAAGATTTTAAAACTGTTTTTGATAACTTTTTGGCTTCAATTAAATTAGCGCTAAATAGTAATAAAGGTATCGCTATACTAATCGCAAGTATTCCACTTATTTGACCTGTATCTGGATTAGGCATTATATCTATTTTAAATTCACCAACAATAAATATAAATACTGCTAATAAGATACCAAATAAATAAGCACTTCCGATTGTACCAATCCATTTTGTTATAACAAAATTATGATACTTAATTATAAGAACGGGTACTAAAAATATTAAGAACAGCATAATTAAATTAAGCAACATTATTTAAGCTCCTTCCCGTAAATACGGTAAGTTTTAATAATTTCTCCACCAAACTTCTTAAATGCATTAATAGGCTTAGGATTGTTTTCCATCATTGTCCCAGCTTCAAAATCAGTTATACCACTTATAATAAATTCATCATACAAACTATTAAAAATATGTGCTATAAGTCCAGTATTTTGATACTCAGGAACGATGTATTGCATAGTACCTCTTGCCTTTGTTATTTTTCTTTTTGCCATAAGTATCTTAATAGGTTTAATTCTACCCTTTGTTTTTTTAAATACTTGGTTAAAATCAGGTAAAACTAAACAGAATCCAATAGGTTTATCCGTAACATTTTCTCTAGCAATTTTAATAAAGTTTGGATTAATAAATAGTTTTAATTGTTTAGCAGTCTTTGCAATAATCTCAATTGATGGTGCATCCTGATAAACAATTTCGTTAGTAGCAACACTTAATATACGATGAACATCTTCCAAATCTCGATCTAAGTTCTTCCAACTTAAACTATCAACTCTAACATTATGACTTCTAGAAAAATATTTTGAAATTATATTTAATCTTTTCTTAGATTTCTCATGTACATCAGCGTTCAAACTAAATGTATCTATAGCTTTACTATATCCGTATTCTTCTAGTAATTTACCGTAGTACTCATAATTATAAGACGTAAAAATAGTTGGATCTATATCAAATCCACTAATTAAAACTCCACGTCTAGTATCCGCATCATATGGAGAAAAAGTTCCTTCTGAGTAGTCTATATTATTTTTTGCCATATCCTCTTCCATGAAGTTAAATAACTCCTTTACTACTTGTATATCATCAACTGTATCAAAAAAAGAGAAATAACAAATTTCTTTACCTTGTTTTTTACTATATTCATAGGTAAACAATAATCTTCCTTTAATAACATCTCGATCCATTGAAAGTATTGCTTTATATGTTTTATCTTCTATCACAATTTTTTTAAACTCTTTTTTTAAAGCACTAAATACAGGAAAAACATAATTTTCATGTCCTTTATATAGTTCTTCAATAAAGTAAATAAAGTCTTTAACATCTTTTTTATTTTCTACTAATTTAATCATTATAATACCTCCATAATTAAAAAATAATATTAAAATTTTCTGTAAAATATTATATGTATTTTACCATAATTAACGCTTTATCACAAGGTAATCATTGATTATTGGTAATTAAAAATGACTATTTTATTAATACTTATAATAGTCATTTTTTTCTTTTTAACATTCTTCTTTTAAAGTCATAATAAACTTATCAGCAATTTTCTTATCAAATTGAGTTCCACTACAAGCAATAATTTCTTTAATAGCTTCATCTTTTGAAACTGCTTTTGAATACTTTCTTCCAGTAATCATTACATCATAAGCATCACAAACACTTAGGATTTTAGCAAATAAAGGAATTTCATCTCCTTTTAATCCAAATGGATATCCTTTTCCATCAACTCTTTCGTGATGATATAAAACACCAAAAGCAATCATATCAGACTCAACAATATTCTTAACAATTTTATACCCTGATTCTGAATGAC
>JAUVDP010000036.1 GCA_030595255.1 Mycoplasmatota bacterium
CTTTACATAAAGGCGAACAACATCATGTAAAAAGATATGAAAAAATGCCAGACATCAGTGTGATGTTAATCACTGATGAATATACAACTAAAGAAGATATTGATTTAATCTCTTCTACTTACTTTAGAAACGCTCTTAATTTTAGAAAAGATGATAAATCAAAATTTGTTACAATAGATAACGCTGGAGGTGTAAAAGATGTCTTTGATCGTTTATAACGGAAGTCCAAGAGGAGAAATTAGTAATTCATCTACTATTACATCATGGTTCTTAGAAGGATATGGTAATGATAATATTGAAATACGTTTCCTTAAAAAGTTTAAACAACATCTTACATATGCAGAAGAAATGACTAACTATGATCAAGTATTAATGGTATTCCCACTTTATGTTGACGGTATGCCAGGACAAGTAAAACATTTTTATGAATTATTGTCTTCTTTAAAAGGCAAATTAAAAGATAAGCCAATTACTTTCATCATTCATTCAGGTTTTTCTGATGCTATACAAAGTAGAGTACTAGAACAACATTGTAATAGATTCTCAAAAATAATGAATTTAAATAATCACGGAGTGATTATTATCCCTGGAAGTGAAGGTTTTAGACTCATGCCTCCTATAATGACTAAGAAAAAACGTATTGCTGTTTCTAAGCTAGGAGCTTTATATAAAGCTAATGAACAATATAATGAAAAAGCTCTTAAGTCGCTATTAGGAAAAGAGAAATCATCTAAATTTGGTAGTTTTAAGTTTAGAATTATGTATTTCCTAGGATTAACAAATATGTATTGGAATTCACAACTAAAGAAAAACAATGCATTAAAAAACTGTTTTGATGCTCCATACAAAGATAATCCTTCTCCTATTACTACAAAAGCTCATATAAGTAACTTTTAAGATTTAGACATTAAAAAGCTAATAACAATTTTTGTTATTGGCTTTTTATCTATCTATCCGTCTATCTCTTAACAATCTATCTCTGAAGCTTCCACATTAATTGATTTTACTATTTCAAGAATACAAGTTATTGCCATAAATATATTTACTAAAAAATATTATAATAGGTATTTATGATAATATATATTAGCTTTTATCTAAAGCATAGAACCCTTGACATGATGTCACGGAAAGTATATAATAATCGTGACGGTGATAATATGGACAATATATATAAAAATAAAATTATCAGAAGAATGAAAAGTAAAGATGACAATACAATCTTTATTAGTTCTGACTTCGCAGATTTAACCAGTCTTACAAGTATAAGGAAAATACTTAGTAGATTAGTTATTGAAGGAAAAATAGTTAGAATCAATCAAGGTTTATTTAGTGTGCCTAAATATAATAAAATTCTCAAAAAGAATATTATGCCTTCTGCGTATAATATAGCATACGCATACGCAAGAAAACTCTCATGGGACATTTACCCAACGCCAACTACTTCACTAAACCTTACAGGAATTTCTACTCAAGTTCCATCAAAATATGCATTCATTAGTGATGGACCATATAAGCAATACAACTATTTAAACTATATTATTGAATATAAACATTCAGCAAACAGATTCCTTAAGGGATTATCTACTACACAAATAGTTATTATTCAAGCTTTAAAAGGAGTTGGTGAAGATAGAATAACTGAAGAAGAATTAGATAAATTGTCAAAATATGCTTTGGATAAGAAAGAAATGAATATACTTAAAAATACAAAGAAATTACCAGAATGGATTTATAGAGCACTAGTAAGGATTGAAGGGATGAATAACACTAATGGATAAATTCACACAACTAAGTAAAGAAAATCGAGAAGCAGTTATTATCGATGTTGCACAACAAAGAGGGATTAGTGAAGGGATTATTGAAAAGGATTTCTGGGTAAGTTTCGTCCTTGAATATTTGTATGAAAAAAGCGAATTCAGTAATAAGTTAGCTTTTAAAGGTGGAACAAGTCTATCAAAAGTGTATAGTGTTATTGATAGGTTTTCAGAAGATATAGATATTGTATTGCACTGGGATTTAGTAAACATTGATTTTAATGAACCGTGGAATGAACGTTCAAATACAAAACAAAAAGAATATGTACTATCAATGGATAAAAACAGTAGAAACTTTATTGAAGATACATTACTTGAATTTTAAAGAGAAAATTTTGATAAGGTTATCGCAGAAGATTATAGTCTTTCTTTAGAGAAAGATAACTCAATTAGCTTCTTTTATCCAAAGAGTTTTACTGAAAATGCTATTTTACCGAAAATTAGACTAGAGATAGGACCTGTCGCTGCGTGGACACCAGTTAGGAAGTACAAGATTAGACCTATCATTTCAAAGTATTATCCTGACTTATTTAATAAAATAGAAATTGAAGTTCTGACTACTAAAATAAATAGAACTTTTTGGGAAAAGATTACAATTATTCACAAAGAAGCAAATAGAAACAATGGACACTTTTCCTCAAGATACTCAAGACATTACTATGATGTTTACATGATATATAACTCTAATGAGTTTTTAAACATTATAAAATCATTAGAGTTATTAAAAAAGGTAATAAAATTTAATAATAAATTCTTCTACTCTGCCTTTGCAAATTATGATGAAATACTTGAAGGTAAATTTAAAATACAGCCTAATAACAATTATCTTATTGAGCTAAAAAAAGATTATGTAGATATGCAAAACATGATATACGACCAAGATGCTCCATCATTTGATGATATAATGAATAGTTTAGCCACTATGAAAGACAAATTAAACTTAACTATAATTAGTAATACATAAACTTTTAATTAAATTCATAATTATATGTTTATGATAAAATATAAAAAGAAAACACAAAGGAGATTTATATATGTCAAAAGAAATTTTAAAAGAATTAAATGTAGAAAAATTGAATATATGTGAGCCTGATGGACAAATAAAAATGACCCTTTTTAATAGTCAAAATATTCCATCACTCATAATTGAAGGTGAAGATATATTGCCAGGACATAGAACAAACGACGGAATATCAGGAGCGATGTTCTACAACAATGAAGGTGACGAATGTGGTGGTTTTATTTACGGAAGCCAATTAGATGAAAATGGAAATGTAAGTATGGGAATGTCTTTAACATTTGATCAGTACAAACAAGATCAAGTATTCCAATTGCTACTACAACAAGAAGGCGAAAATAGACAGTATGGTATATCAATGTTCGATAGACCTAATAAGCATATTAAAGAATCAATGGATTTAATTAAAAGAATTAACACTGAAACAGATAAAGACGTTCAAAGTAAACTTCACAAAGAGTATTTAAAAGGGAATGCTAAAAGACTTTTTCTAGGTAAAGACTTCGATGGAATAATGAAATTAGCTCTATATAATAAAAAGGGTAAAGAATCTATAAAACTATTTATCGATGATGACGACAACCCAATAATAGTTATTAATGGTAAAGAAATTAATTTAGAAGACATATTGAAGTAAGCCTATTAAAGAACACAAATAACCACATTAATTAAGTGGTTATTTGTGTTCTTTTGCTTTGTATATTTTTTTGATTAAATTCATAGTATTTCACTCTAATAGTTTAAATTATGATATACTTGTTTTATATTATTAATTATACGAGGTGAAAGAATGAGAAAAGCAAAGAGACTTATAGGGATTTTAATTGTTGTAATTGGAGCAATATTTTATTTATCACGAACATACTTAGAAATTGATTTACTAAGTTATATTATCCCAGATACAGAGGAACCTACTATTGATGTATCATCAGTTAGAACTACAGTTACTTTAGATGGTAACTTTGATACTAGTGGTGTAACATGTGATGATAACCGAGATTCAGAATGTGAAGTAGAAGTTATGGGTAGTATTGATACAAGTATTTTAGGAATTCAAACTATCACATTTACAGCTACTGACTTAGCTGGAAATGTAACTGAAACAACAGTCACAGTTGAAATAATTGAAGGAATAGATACAACAATGTATGTCCCAGCTGGTTATTACGCTAGTGCTGATGGCTTAACTGGTGAAGCATTAAAAGATATGTTAAATGATATTATTACTGGACATACAGAATTTCCATATACAAATACATCTACAGATGTATGGGATATGTTAAGGGAAGCTGATGAAGATCCAGAAAACTCAGATAACGTTTTATTATTTTATAGTGATTTTAGTTGGCCAAAAGAATGCCAAGATACAGTAACTCCACCTGACTATTGTTATGACACAATAGATGATGAAGAAAAACAAGTTGAATGGAATAGAGAACATATATGGTCAAAATCACATGGTGAATTTGAACATGAAGGTGAAACTTCAACTTATGCATATGGAGCCCATACTGATGGACATCATTTAGTAGCAGCTGAAAGAAGAATGAACTCTATTAAAAACAATCGTTTCTTTGATGACTGTCATGATGGAATTGATGATGATAACCTTGTAGATAGAGGAGCAGGTAACTTCACTTGTGGTGAATGGTACTTTGAACCACGTGATGAAGTTAAAGGTGATGTAGCACGTATGTTATTCTATATGGCAGTAAGATATGAAGGTGAAGACGGAGATTACTTAGATTTAGAATTAGTTGAAGACTTAAAAGCTCTTGCACCTGAACTACACTTACAAGATCAAAAATTACCATACTATGGTAATTTAGCTATTTTACTAAGATGGCATATTGAAGATCCGGTAGATGAGTGGGAACTTGAAAGAAATGAGACTATATATCAATACCAAGGTAATAGAAATCCATTTATTGATCATCCAGAATATGTAGCTCTTATATGGGGAACTGAAGAAAATCCAATAGAGTATTTAAGTATTACCGAATAAATAAACAACATATATATATACAAAAAAAATAAACAAACCTTTTTTTCATACTAAATCACCCTCGCTTATTTGATAACTTTACTATATATTTATTATATTATACTTAATAAATCACTGTTCATCTAAAAAGTCATACTAGATTTTCTAATATGACTTTTTCTTGTATCTGTTTTAAGATTATACTTTCGTTTCCCATCTTGTACTATTTAGGTTCTATAAATCTTTTCTTATCGCATCAACAGGGTTCATCTTAGTTATTTTCCTTAGAGGAATTATGGTTGAAACTAATGAAACACCCACGCTCAGTGACAATACAAGTAAGACTTGTCTAATGTTTATATCAATTATTTTGATTAATATCCCATAATCATTTCTAATAGTATCATTTAGCACAGAATTACCAATTAACATTATAGTAATGGCTAATAGAATATTCAACACTACTATTACTGTTGATTGAATTAGAAATATCTTATAAATATCTCTTCTTCTAGTTCCCAAAGCCATCAATATACCTATATCTTTGAACTTATCAACAACGCTTGTACTTATTAAATTAAATAGTAAATACCCTGAGAATATGGATACAACTAATCCAACATATAGCATTATTTGAGATAATGCTTGAATAGAATTTCCTAAATAATCAATTGTTACTGTAATTTCATTGTTTAATCTAAAATACATATTATCATTTATAAAGTGTAATTCAATCAACTCTCTTAAATCATCATCATTCTCATTAATTCCGGTAAATAAAAGTTTTACATTTGAATCATTTCTTCTACTGTAAGACTCAAACATTTCATTATTAACTAATAATGTTTTAGAACTCCATAAATCAATTGTAGAATCATCTATAAACCCAACAACCTCAACTAATAAACTCACTTCTTCTCCTTGATAATCGTGATATAGATTAAGTTCATTAAATTTGTCAAAATATATTTGATCAAATAAATCAGTTAATGCAAGTTCCTTAAAATATGATTTCCCCAGTCCTTCTTCATAATTATTCTCAAATCCACTTACCATATATGATGCATAATCTTCAGCAGTAGTAAACGGAAATGTGGTATGTTCTGTTGATAAATCACTAAATACTGAATATGAATGATTCAAAGCGATTTCATAAGATTTATCATGTATTAAATTTCTAAAATCACCTACACCATCAATAAAACCTATTGTTTCTAGCATAGATATCGGTAAAATAACTTGATTTGATGATAAATTATTAAAATTAACATTATCTTTCAAATATAAAAAATTATTATCTGATATTAGTCCTTCAACGTTATACAAATATAATATATCTTCACTTACTCCCGTCAATCCCTGTTCTACTACTTCAAATTCTAATATAGCTTTCTCCGTCATAGGTAATAGTTTAGTATCTTGTATACTTATATAGGTATCATCAACAAATATGGCGCTATGTAGACCATAAACTAAATTAGTGTTTAATTCATTTTGCAATGTATCCCTAGAAATTGAATAATCAATCATTTCTATAAGTGGTAAATACCTATCTATATCCAATCCCGTATCAATAACACCAACAACTGTAAATTCCTCATTAGCTAAAGTTATTTTTTTTGATTCTAAATCTAAGAAATTTTCTATTTCTATCTTATTATTAGATTCGTCTTTTAGATCGAACATTTCTATCAACTCATATGTGTACAATGAAATCATAATTTCATTTTCTGTTTGTGGTAATCTACCATGTAATAGAGTAATACCTAAATTATTCATCATTTCTTGATTTACTTCAATACTACCAGAAATATTTGGTATGTAGTAATTTCTATATTGGTCATCAATAGAGAAGTACAATGAATCTTCTAGATTATCAGCTAAATTACTATACATTGGATAAAATATTCTATTTGGATAGTTTTCATTTAATAATTCATTTGTCTCATAATTTATACCTGGCGTAAATGTCATTTTATCTCCATATGCATTTTTAACAATTGAATAATCCAAAGAGGTATTGTTGATTGTTGATTCAATCATAGATTTAACAGTAACATCTACTCTATTTATACTACTGATTGAATCTGAAATCCCAAATGATGCAAATGCAATTGATGAAAACATAAGTGCAAATATAGCTCTTATATATCGTCTTCTAATATTATTAACTGCAATTTTTAGTATTCTCATAAAAGAGAGTTTTGATGGTCTCATCTTCATATACTCACAGTTTAAATCTCTATCAAAAGGATTTGAATCATCAATTATTTTACCATCTTTAATTTCAATAACTCGACCACTATATTTAGCAGAACTTTTTTTATCATGTGTTACGACTATAACCAATACGTCATTTGAAATCCTTTCAAGTATCTCCATAACAATATTTCCTGTATCTGAATCCAAAGCACCCGTAGGTTCATCACATAAAAGAATCTTAGGATCTTTTGCTAAAGCACGGGCAATAGCAACTCTTTGCCTTTGTCCTGAAGATAATTCATTAGGTAATCTATCTTCAAATCCAATCATATCAACACTTTTTAAGATTTTTGTTACATCAGTATTTGTATTATTTAACTCTTTTGCTAAACTTATGTTTTCATATACCGTCATATCGTTAAATAGGTTATATTCTTGAAAAACAAATCCAATTATACTATTTCTATAACTATCTAATGATAAATTATCCATAGATGAAACATCAACATTATCAACTTCAATACTACCACTTGTAGGTGTGTCTAATCCTCCTATTAAATTTAATAATGTTGATTTTCCACTACCCGATTTCCCTAATATACTAACTAATCCATTTGAATCAAATTTAATGTTCACATTAGATAAAGCATTAACTTTACTATCTTTTCCTTCATTGTATGTTTTACTTAATTCACTTATTTTTATCATAATTTTCCCCTTGAATATAGTTTGTTTGATCAGGGCTTATAAAAGCCCTGATCACTTTAATTATCTTTCAAACGTTAATTTTACTTTGATATTTTTATTATCCCAATCATCATTATATCTTCCTGATGCGCCATATCGAATATAACATTTTCCTCCAACAAAATCATCCAAACTCACATTGTAATAACGATTTATATAGGTTTTATATGAAGTATTCTTATAGCCTGCTCCATGCTCCAACATAGTGCTAGTTAAGTAAGTGGCTGATGATGAAGTAGTTGGATAGAACCAAAAATATTGATATCCATCATCTACTTCTTGAATAGAAATTGTAAATTCTATATCAACTTTTGTATATCCTTGACTCTTAAGAGCTTCAAAAGTAACTCCTTCTTTGCCCCATAAATCAACTGTATCATAATGATTTGTAAATCTACCATCATCATCAATACGTCTTTCATAAGATCTTATTGTTCCAAAATCAACTACAAAATCTCCATCAAATCGAGAACCTTCAAATTCAGAAATTTGATCTGAACTATATGAATTTGCGTATATTCTGAATTCATTTTCCATATTAGATGCAACATCTGAATAACTAGATGGAAGTAGATCCCAAATTGGTACTAATCCATCATTCCCATAATTGATAATAACACTATTTCCATCAATACTAGCCATCCATTGAGAGTAAGCTGAGGAATATGAACTAGAATCAACTATCCCAAATGGCTGTCCACCTTTTGCATATGATGAGAATGAATGTATCGAGTTTGTAGTGTTAACACCACTTGATGTACTTATTGTCATATTGTAATTTGAAGAAGCAGTTCCTAACCCAATTACACCCGCATTTATATCTGCGTTTAGTTCATTTATTGTTGTACTATTAAAATATTTCTCGTTTGATACAACACTATTATAAACTTCTAAACTTCCACCGTATACAGCTTTGCCAATAAAATGTGTTCCATAAATATTGAAAAACTCCTCATAACTTATTAAACCATATCTTAAACTTTGCAGTTTATTTAAGAATGTACCATCTAAGTTATTTGCATAATAACTTAAATTAGTAGTGTAATAAGGTAAAGATAATGAATATCTTTCAACATTAGTATTTGAAACATGATAGAATTGACTTGCATAATCTTTGTGTTCGACAGCAATACCATTACTAAATCCATAACTTACTCCGCCAGTATAAATTTGATATACTCCACTTACAGAACTACTAACTCCGTAGTCTAAAGACCATCCGGTATTAATTTCTTGTATAGTTGTACCTTCATAATAGTCAGTGTATGAAGAGTTATAATCTAATCTATTCACATATTGTGTTTCTAACCAATTCTCATCAAAAATTGGTGCTCCTATTTTAATACTAGATGCATCTGCAAAATCTGAATTTACTACATTTACTCCGTAGCCTATTCCAGTTCTTAAAATAATAGGGCTTGCTTTTACTGTATTTAATCCACTAAAGAACAACCCAATAGTAAGTAACATTGTTACTATAAATATTTTCTTCATTTTCTTCCTCTTCCTCTACAGTATTTTATCCCAAAATTCCCCTTTCTAGCACCATACAGATTTGATAATCATACTGTAGTTTTTAAGTGCTCCTTTCATTATAGGAGAGAAGATATAAGTATAACATAGCGGATGTGTCGTACTATTTATAAATAACTAATTTTGTGAATTTAAATAGCCTACGAGGAAAACTTTTGCATTAATTTTTAGATCTTTCATAATTATATTATAATAAAATTCCTTTTTCTTATTATTTTCAAGTTCTAGTAAAATTATTGTTTTGTACAAAGCTTTATTAAACTCATCTTTAAAATTTAGTCTAAAATATGCTAACGAACAATAATAGTAAAAATTATGTAGTAAATATGTAGATTTATTAACTTCATTATTCCTTATCCCAATCTTACACAATTCAATAACCTCATTATAGTTTTCTTTCTTCCCATTATATTTAGCTAGCCAGAATATAACCTGATTGTAAGGTAATGTGTTCGCACCAGTAAATAATTGAGTTTTTAGATAAATAATTCCTAATAACTTATCTGCAATTAAATCACTAAATTCTGATGAATTTTCTAATAAAATACCAAGTCCGATTAGCTCAACATCTGTAATAACAGTATTTTTGAGAATTTTTGGAAAATGTATTTTATTTGCGATTGTCGAGACCATATGTATTTTTGAGATATACTTTTGTTTATATTCATACAGTAATTTCCCACATAAAAAAAGAGTCTCCATTCCAAAATCAACAAATTCCCTTTGTATGAGTTCAATATATAGTTTTTTAGCGTTTTCTATATTATTAGATATAACAAAGTTATAAAATTGTTGTGTTTTTTCTTTCTCAAACAAGGTATCTTCTTTAAACTCAAGAAGTAATTTTGGCAAAGGCACTCCTAATTTATTTGCCATCTGAGAAGCTATCGTCATTGGTATTTCACACTCTCCATACCTGTATCTTTGATATTGTCTAAGAGACGTGATTCCTTCAACAAATTTTGATTGAGATAATTTTCTTGCATATCTTAAGTTTTCTATATAATTAGCTAAATTTTTTGAATTCATTTTTATTTCCTTTAAAACTACGACAGATGTGCTATGTTTATTTTAAAACTCCTGCCTATAATAATAGTATGAAGGAGGGGTAAAATGTTTAACATAATTATTACTTTATTATATGTATTATTTAGTATGGCATTACCACCATTAACTACTGGTGCAGATTATGAAAAATTCTATATAGATTTTGATGACGAGGAATATGTAGAAGTTGTATGTATATAATGATTAGTAAACAATTTGAAATAGAGATTTTTGGAGCTTTTAAAACAATTCAGGATTACACTAATGATCCTTTCACATTAGGCTACATTCAAGCTTATAAAAAGTCAGCTAAGAATAACGATTATGAAATGATGAAATTAGCCTTATTAAAACTCAAGAAATTTTATAAAGACAATCTTGACGAAATACTCAGTAATAACTTTGTATCTAACAAAGAGAACCATATTAATTCAAAAGATTTAATAAACAATATATTAAACTATATTAATTCAAATCAAATATAGAACTATTATACTAGATATTTCTAAAAATAAAAGGTCTTTTATGATTTTTTAAATCCATATCAATCTATTTATGTCTTCTACTAAAGGAAAAGGAATAATACTTGCAATACCATGAAGATGTTAGATTTCAGTATTTGAATTTGTAGAAATTATTTCAATATACAATTCTTAATCTTTTATACAAAAAAGTGTTAAATCCTTAATTGGATTTAACACTTTTTAACATTATTATAATAGTCTATCTCTGCTGCTTTTACATTACTTGGATCATGAGAATGACAAGGAGTAATCCCAAATACCATACCGCAACTTTGACACTTATCTTCAAAGAACTCCATTTCAAACTTTGTTCCACATTCACAAGTCACAGGTAAAGCCATAGGTAGAACTCCATCACTGAAACCCATCATTCTAACTTTATCTACTGTTTCTTTACCCTTTTCAAAAGATGCACTACATCCTGAGTGATCTGCCATAGTATAAGTTTTTTTTAATCTATCGTAACATCTTTAAGTAATTCTTTTACTTCTCTTAATAACCGATAAGTATATTGATGACTCATTTTATCTAACGTATACTCACTTCGCCATATTTTATTATATGTTTTTTTATACCAATCTACTAATCTATCTACTAATAACTTAATTTGTTTCTTATCTTTAGGATATTCAAATACAGCAAATTGTTCTGCATAACTTAAAATATAGTTATCATTTCAATAATAAAGTATAATTTTAGAAATTGCTTCTTTTTCTATTTCCATTATCTCTTCTATTCTTTCCACAGTTCCACCTTCACTATTATTATATACCCTATAGGTATTTTACAACAGGGCCTGTAGGTTCCGCTTTTTGATTTTTGCTATATAATCAAATAATGATAAAATCTTTTATTGATGTTATAATGAATTATAAAAATGAGGTGAGATCATGAACATAAGAATAACAAATAAACTCGCAAAACTATTAAAAATTAAAGTTACTGAAAAAGAAAAAGATACTACCTCTATTAATGAATGGACAGGTAGTTTCTTTGAATATGGTGATGAATTAGTATTAATGTTTATTAATGATAAATTAGGCCTTAGCGTAGCTTTGTTTAATTATAAAAAGGAATCTATTAACGATATCAATAAATCCTTCTATGAGTGTTTAGAAGACTCTCTAAGGTTAAATGGAATACCGAGTAGTATTATTAATATGTTTTTAAACAATAAAGAACCACTTAATTTTTATAAAGCTAGTTCAAGAGAAATGTTTGGAAGATACAATCAAAAGATAAATGATTTCTTTGCATATCAAGAAAGTATTCACCTAAATTCATTTAAACAACCAAACGTTTCTAAAAATATGGACCAATGTCTTTTAAAATTATCAAAAAATGAATACGAAACTCCTATAAACCTCTTTGTTGAACACTTCAAAAAGGAGAATGAAGAATTAATGAAATTTGAAGTATTTGAAATAACAATAAAACTAAATATGGATGATTACTTTGTTACTAGGACAGTCCTTGTACCAAGTTATCTTTCATTGCTAGATTTACATAATATCATTCAACGATCATACCTTTGGCAAAACTACCATTTATCAGATTTTAAAGGAACAAATAAAGCTGGTAAAGTAATCCGTTTTGTTCCTATAGTAAATGAATATACTCTAGAATCAAGATTTGAAACTAGACCAGCTGAATCAATTTTAATAAAAGAATACTTTAAACATTACTCAAACTATCTATATACATATGACTATGGTGATTCATGGGAACATACATTTGAATTAGGAAAAGTACATACTTACAATAGCCCACCTAAATACATAGAATGTATTAAAGGAGAAAACAATGCTCCTCCTGAAGATGCAGGTGGTCCTGGTGGGTTCATGTATTTCCTTGAAGTAACTTCAAATAAAAATCATAAAGAATATAACTTCATGAAAGAATGGGGAGAAAATCAAAAGTATAGAGAATTTTCACTAAAAGCAGTAAATTATAGATTAAGAATTTTATAATAAATCATTAATAATTTATAAAAGGTATTGAATCCAACTATGGAATCAATACCTTTTATTTTAGACTTCTTAACAATCTGTCTCTAATACTTTTTTATAAGAACATTGTCATATACAAAGGCAATCTAATCTCATTCTGTTCTTTGTAGATATTCCTTGATGATAATTTTATTCCTTTTTCACCACCATGATTTAATAAAAAACTCTTTAGAGATTTTGATTGAGTATTATCCGATGACTTAACTTCTACTCCAGTTACTTCATGATTCTTAATAATAATAAAATCTATTTCTAATTTAGTATCTCTTTCAAAATAATATAAAGGATAATTTAAATGATTTAGCATATTTGCAACTACATTTTCATAAATTGCTCCTTTACTAATCCCTAAATCTCCAAACAAAATATTGGTTTGACTCTCTTCACCTAACATTGCTACAAGCAATCCAATATCAGATAAGTACAATTTATATGCATTAATTCTTTTGTGAGTAACAAGAGGAATTTTTGGAATGCTTAAATTATTACATTTTAATATAATTCCAGCATCTATAAGCCATTGAATACTTCCTTCATATGTAGAACTTCTTCCACCTTTTGAAATATACTTATATTGAAATTTCTTGTTATCTTTCCCTAACTGAAATGGAATCGAATCAAAGCAAGCTCTTGCTTTTGCTTTTTCACTTCCAATAGTGTATTTAGCAATATCACTTTTATAATCTTCTATAATAGAACTTTGCATCTTTAATACATTTTTATCACCTATATACATAATACACTTTTTAGAAGCACTTTTTCTATATAAACATCACTTTTTAGAAGCACTTTGACTATTCTTCGTAACTTTTTTTATAAAAAGATACAGTTAACGATATTAAATCTTCCTTTTTGTAATCATTGTTTTTATGCAATTTCTATATCTCGACACAAGGTTATGTATCCGGTAAAACTATATAAATAAAAAAGTATTAATTCTGATTTTAGAATTAATACTTTTTGTTATTTAATAATCTATTTCTGAAGCTTTCACATTACTTGGATCATGAGAATGACAAGGAGTAATTCCAAATACCATTGAGCAATTTGGACACTTATCTTCAAAGAACTCCATTTCAAACTTTGTTCCACATTCACAAGTCACAGGTAAAGCCATCGGTAATGCTCCATCACTGAAACCCATCGCTCTAACTTTATCTACTGTTTCTTTACCATTCTCAAATGATGCACTACATCCTGAGTGATCTGCCATATTATAAGTCCTCCTTAAATGTTAATTTTTTTCCATATCTTAATTTGTTTCTCATCTTCATCATAGTATCATCTAAAGATTCAAGTTCAGTTAAGATATTTCTTTCTTCAGGTGTTGTATCCATAACTTTCTCAATACCACCATTATTAATAATTATTCTCTTATCTCCCATTAATGCAAGTATAGGATCATGAGTACTCATTAAAACTATCTTCTCTTCAGTTACGAGTAGTTCTAATGCTTTTTTTCTATCTATCCCTGCGTTTTCTATTTCATCTATAAGAATTATAGGTGATTTAGAAAGAATCGCAGTGTCAGCTATCATTAACGCACGTGATTGTCCACCAGATAACTCTGTAATAGGTGTATCTTTACTAAATCCTTCTCCAGCGAGTTCATTAGCTTTAATAAAGATTTTACTAACCATATCATCAATATCTTCTACCATACGACTAGTCGCATGTAGAATTAAAAATTCTTCAACAGATAAATCCATTACAAAATTCATATTTTGAGATAACTGAGCTACTAACTTATTAGAAGCACTAAATCTCTCATGTGGTTCTAATACTCTTCCGTTTATTAGAACTTTTCTTTTTGTTGGTGTATCCGCGTTTGCTGCCCACTCAATATCCGCAAGTAATCTTGACTTACCAGATCCTGTTGGTCCAACTATTGAAATGATTTCACCTTTATTAATTTCAAGCATTTCAAATTTCTCAGGTGTCCCATCTTTATAAGTACCTGGGAATATAGTTACTTTATTTTCAACTACCTTCTCACTTACAAAATAAGAACTCATTAATTCAATATATTCTAAGATATTATTAATAAATAATTCAATATTAATAGCTTTATCTTCTATTACTTCTTCATCAATCACTTCAAATAATTTAGTGATTGAATAATTTTCATGTCCTTCAAATGGTATTAGGTGATCTATAAAGAAATCTTTAGTATATGGGTGTTTTAAAAATAAGTCTCCAATAGTAATACTAAGTAATGTATTCTTATCCATTTTTACCACTCAAGTTAATCTTTCTAATATTACCCATTTGATGATCTTTACCAATTCTTGTTTCACCTAAACAATAACTACACAATGCCGCTGGCATTGGGTATCTAAGCTTTTCACCCTCTAAAGTTGTTACATTCTTAGTTTCATCATAAATCAACGTACTAAGCTCAAATGCACCTTGTCCGTTAAGACCGTTAACATGCATAATAATAGCTTTAGGGTTTACACTCTGAACTTTCATAGTGTAAACTTCTCTTTCAGCTTGACTTACAATATCACCTTTAGTGATAACTACGATATCAGCACTCTTTAACATTGGTCCTATTTTTTTAGGTGTATTGATACCACTAAGGTTATCAATAACACAAACTGCTTTTATGTTCTTTATATAAGGACTACATCTATTACATAGTCCTGCACTTTCAGTAATAAGTAAATCAACTTTTTGTTCAATACCCCATTGAACTACTTCTTCAATATTTGAAACAAAATAATGATCTGGGCATAGTGAACCAGATAATCCTTTTCTAACAGGAATACCTAATTTCTCAAAATAAATATCGTCATCAGTAAACAAACAATCAAACTTAACTACTCCTACTTTAACTCCTCTATCTAAGAAATTAGTAATAGTTTTCATTAAGACTGCGGTTTTACCTGATGAAGGTGGACCTGATACTGTGATTAAATCCATATTACTTCATCCCTTCTTCAAATACCTTCATACAATGAGCAAGGATAGCTCCTATGTCATTGTTATTTATATAGTCCCAACCAATCCATTTAAATGTTTTACCAGTTAAA
>JAUVDP010000010.1 GCA_030595255.1 Mycoplasmatota bacterium
AAAAGAATTATGAAATTAATGAAGTAATATTCATTGTTTCTCTTGCTTTTTATCAAAATCATACAAAAAAGAGATAATTCTCACTTATGAGTTTTATCTCTTTTCTTATAGTCTTAGTTTTTCAGTGGTCTCGATTTCTCTAGTCTTTTGCTTATAAAGTGTTATTAAACAAGAATATAAATACTGTTATAAAAAATATAATAAATATTAAAATATCGGTAGTGAAAATAAGTTTCATGTTTAACCTTGCAAATACACTCTTTGGTTCAAGCATAGCTCTAAAAGATACAATATTCACACTTACAGTCATCATTACTAAAACAAATAATACTGTTGAATAAGCAGTAAATACTAAACTAAAATCTTCTCCTGGATCAGTCATAGACATTAGCATTACAATAGTATATCCCAAAATTGCCCATGGTGAATACATTTGAAAAAATAATCTTTCTTGTTTACTTAAAGCTGATTTTCTAGAATATTTAAATCCAATATAAATGTATATCATAACGACTCCAAAAGCTCTAATAACAATGGATACAGCCATTAAGTATTCAAGTATTCTTTGAAGAATTTCATTTATAAACTGTTCGTTAAATCCTGTAGTATAATAAATAAACATGTAACTAAGAATCGTGAATAAAAGCGTTAATATAATTCTTTTCATAACTTACCCCTCCATATTAATAAATTAATACAATACTACCATTATACAGTGTTTTATTAGTTTCAAATATAAAAGTTGATTTCATTTGAAATCAACTTTTATTATTTTATTACTTTTTAACTCCAGCATTTACTAATGCTAAGAAGCTTTCAGGGTCAAGACTAGCTCCACCAACAAGTGCTCCATCAATATCAGATGTTGCAAGTAATTCTTTAATGTTACCAGGTTTAACAGATCCACCATATTGAATACGTATAGCTTCAGCTGTTTCTTTTCCATATAAATCTTTTACTACTCCTCTAATAGCTTTAATAGTTTCATTAGCCATTTCAGAAGTAGCTGTTTTACCTGTTCCAATAGCCCAAATAGGTTCATAAGCAAGAACTAATGATTTAACTTGTTCAGTACCTAAACCTTTTAAATCAAGCTCTACTTGATTTCTAACAAAATCATTAGTATCATTCGCTTCTCTAACTTCTAAGCTCTCTCCAACACATAAAATAGGTTTTAAGCCATATCTAAATGCTTGATGTAACTTCTTATTAATAGCTCCATCAGTTTCATTGAAATAAGCTCTTCTTTCACTATGTCCAATAATTACATATTCAACACCAATATTTTCTAGTAATGGTGCACTAACTTCACCAGTATATGCTCCACTATCTAAGTAATGCATATTTTGAGCTCCTATTCTTAAGTTATCTCCTTGTCTTTTAACAAGATCTCTTAATATAGGTGATTGAGCACATACAACACTATCAACAAACTCAGTTGATGGTAATTTCATATTTATATTATAAACAAATTGTAATGCCTCATCTCTAGTTTTAAACATTTTCCAGTTTCCTGCGATAATTGGTTTTCTCATTATTTTTCTTCCTAACCTAATAGTTTTACGATTTCGTCAATAGCAATTTCTGCTTGTTCACCATTCGCAACTAATTTTATATTTTCGCCACTTGGAATAGCTAGTGACATCAATCCTAAAATTGATTTAGCATCTACAACTTGATCATTATAGTAAAGTTTAACATCTACTGAATATTTAGTAGCTAACTGAACTAATTTAGAAGCTATTTTAGCATGTAATCCTACAGTACTTTTTAATATGATTTCTTTTTGCATAATAATTACCCTCTAGAACATCGGTGGAGTACTTACCCAAAGAACTACCGATTTCTCTTTCTCATTATTTTCCAAGTAATGAAATTTGTTCGCATTATAATAAAACGATTCACCTTCATTAACTGTATATTTCTTTTTACCAACTCTCAAAGTAATAGAGCCCTTTAGAACGTATCCAAATTCTTCACCATTGTGTGGTTGATCCTCAGGACTTTTTCCAAATGGTTCTAACTCTAATATAATTGGTTCCATTTCATATTTCTGTGCATTGGGTACTATCCAAGTAATTTTATTCTTAAGCTCTTCATCTATTTTCTCATAAAAGTCTTTTTTAGTAAATACATAAGCTTCATCAAGAGATTCATCAAAGAACTCACCGAGGCTACTTCCAAGTACTTCTAAGATATCAGTTAATGTTGAAATTGAAGGTGAAGTTAAGTTGTTTTCTATCTGTGATATAAAACCTTTAGTTAACTCACATCTATTAGCTAGTTCAACTTGTGTTAAACCATTTTCAAGTCTTAACTGTTTAATCTTAATTCCAATTTCATTTATTAACATATTATAATTCGTCTATACAAGTAACACCAGGTAAAGCTTTACCTTCTAAGTATTCAAGTGATGCTCCACCACCAGTAGAAATATGAGTCATTTTATCAGCATATCCATTTTGGATAACTGCGGCAGCACTATCTCCACCACCAATAATTGTAGTAGCATCATCTAAACTAGCTAATGCTTCACAAATACCAATAGTTCCTCCAGCGAAGTTAGGGAATTCAAATACTCCCATAGGTCCATTCCATACAACTGTTTTAGCGTCTTTTAATATTTCACTAAATTTAGTTAATGTTTTAGGTCCGATATCTAATCCCATTTCATCAGATTGAATATCATCAAATGCAGCAATTCTAATTTCTGCGTCATTACTAAATTCTTTAGTTACTTTAATATCATCAACAAGTACTAATTTACCTTTACCTGCTTCTAATAACTCTGTAGCTAAATCTAGTTTATCTAACTCACAAATTGAAGTTCCTACTTCAAGTCCTAATGATTTAAAGAATGTATAACTCATTCCACCACCAATTAAGATTTTATCAGCTTTATTTAATAAATTTTTAATAACTCCTATTTTATCTCCAACTTTTGCTCCACCAAGAATAGCAACAAAAGGTCTTTCAGGTACATCAACAGCTTCACCAATAAATTTAATTTCTTTTTCAAGTAAGAATCCAGCAGCTACTTCAGCAATATTAGCAGCAATACCAACATTAGAAGCATGACTTCTATGTGCAGTACCAAATGCGTCATTAACGAACATATCCCCTAAAGATGCCCAGTATTTACCAAGTTCAGGATCATTCTTAGATTCTTTCTTACCATCAATGTCTTCAAAACGAGTGTTTTCAAACATTAATACTTCCCCATTGTTTAATGCTTTAATAGCAGTTTCAAGTTCAACTCCTCTTGTATAAGGAACAAACTTAACTTGTTTACCTAAATATTCTTCAAGTTTTTTAGCAACAGGATTTAAACTCTTCCCAGCTTTATCTTCTTCAGTTTTAACTCTTCCTAAATGACTAAATAAAACAACTTTAGCGTTATTACTAAGTAAGTGATTAATTGTAGGTAATGCTTGAACTATTCTGTTGTCATCTGTAATTACAGAATCTTTCATAGGTACGTTGAAATCAACTCTAACTAAGACAGTTTTTCCTTCAACGTTTAAATCAGTAACAATTTTCTTTGCCATTATAAATACCTCCAAATTTTTTCTTCAAATACATTATACTAAAAATACACTATAAAATCTATTAATATCACGTAATGAAAACACTTTCTTTTTAGAACTATTTTTAATAACTTAGATATTCTAATACTTTTTGAATTCTTGCGTGTTGTTTTCTAACTTTATGAATACTTACTTCTAACTTAATTTCAGAAAGATTAGTAAATATAAATTTTGTATACCCAATACCCATCATTTTGACACTTAAAACCTCATTAAAGTTTACAAATACTGTATCATACACTCTAATAGACTTAACTGGATATAAAAATATTTCCTTATCTACATAGATAGGAATATTGTTATTTTCACCTAATAACATACTTAAAGCTTCTCTTCTACCATCGTAAGTAGAAAGGTTTTTCATACATAATTTATTAATATACTTCTTTAAACTAGTATTCAATATTTTTGATCCATTTCCCGTATTTACTTCAATACCTTCTTCATGTCTTTTTATATAATTCACTATATCACCCATATATATAATACTGATATAGTTACATTTTTCTACACTATATGTATTGAAATATTCAATAATTTATCAAACTAAAAAAAAGACAAACCATAGTTTGTCTTTTAAATCGTTAATTTACGTTATCTTTTAATCTTAATTCACTTTCAGGATCAAAGAAATGAGCTTGAGATAAGTCAAATGCTAGTTCAATATCATCACCAATATGGATATTAGTACGCGCTTTAACTTTAGCAACAATTTCCGTATTACCTACTTTAGCATGAACATTTGAATCTGCCCCAAGTAACTCTGATACATCTACTTTTAATTTAACTATTGAATCTTTAAATCTAGCTTTATCATTTTCATTATCATAAATGTTTTCAGGTCTAAGTCCCATGATAACTTCTTTATTTAAAAACTTATTAACTTTTAATAATTCTATTTTTTCTTCAGGAACTAACATATTAAATCCTTCACCAATAAAACGTCCTTTTTCCACTTTACCTACAACAAAGTTCATCGGAGGTGTTCCCATAAATCCACCTACAAACAAGTTGTTAGGATTATCATAAATATCTTTAGGAGCTCCAACTTGTTGGATATATCCATCTTTCATAACAACAATTCTAGTAGCCATTGTCATTGCTTCTATTTGATCATGTGTTACATAAACTGTAGTAGTTCCAATTCTTTCATGTAATTTAATAATTTCAGCACGCATTTGAACACGTAACTTAGCATCTAAGTTTGAAAGTGGCTCATCCATTAAGAATACTTTAGCATCACGTACAATTGCACGCCCTAACGCTACACGTTGTCTTTGTCCACCAGATAATGCTTTTGGTTTACGGTCTAAATATGGAGCAAGTCCTAAAATATCAGCTGCATTTTGAACTCTTCTTTCAATTTCATCTTTAGGCATTTTTCGGAGTTTTAATCCAAAAGCCATATTATCATAAACAGTCATATGAGGATATAATGCGTAAGATTGGAATACCATCGCAATATTTCTATCTTTAGGTGCAACATCATTTACTAAAACATCATCAATATATAATTCTCCTTTAGTAATTTCTTCTAATCCAGCAACCATTCTTAGTGTTGTAGATTTCCCACAACCAGAAGGTCCTACAAATACGATAAATTCTTTATCTTTAACATTTAAAGTAAAATCAAATACTGCTTGAACACCATTATCATAAACTTTATCTAATCCTTTAAATTGTAACTCTGCCATAAAATTTCATCTCCTTATATTTTCACACTGACTATATTATATAAAAAACAGTGGGATTTATCTATGTGCAATATGCACAAACCCACTGTTTTAGTACTTATAGAGTAAATATACTGCATTTGCTCCTTTAAATGTCTTCACATTAATTTTAGTTGCTTCAATAAAATTATCAATCCGATAATTCAAAGTATTCCGATGCATATATAATTTCTTTGAAGTAGAACTTGAATTCATATTATTTTCAATAAACTCTAATACAGTATGTACTACCTCACTATTTACATTCCTATTAATATAGTCTAAGATCTTTTTCTTTAAAGCTTGATTATTCCTCACAACACTATAAGTTACAATATCTTCAAAATAATATACTCCATGAGGAATCTCTTTAATAAACGATTTAATATCATTACTTAACTCAAACTCATTCTCAAAGTAAGGCTCTAAAAACATCGTAATATTACTATCAAAATCTTCAAGTATTAACTCACTAAATCCTCCTAAATCAATTGGTTCAGGATTATAATAGTCATTATCAAGTAAAGTAATCACATCTTCTTTAACTGATTCTATAGTAAAAGAAGAACCTAGACTACTAAACAGTTCTATAATTTCTTCACTAATTGATTCTTGATAAACAAATACTTTTCTTTTCATAAAGTCACCTCGATTAGGCATTTTCTATTTCATTCAATTCCTTATCTTTAAAAGGATATATCGTATAATAAACAGCCACTAGTATTAAAGGAATAACAAACCAAGTCATATGACTTAATTCAATAGAACTTACATATTCTTGGAATTCTTCTCCATCAAAATCCATCTTAATAATAAACTGAAGATAAAAAAGAAATAAACCTTCTATTAGTATCAATAATGCCGTTTTATCAACTTTGATTATAACATTTTTATATGTCTTAACCATAATTATAAGAATTAGAATTGGATATATCAAGACAGATGTCCCCATTACTCCCCAATATATTAATAATGATGATTCATATACATAAATTATATCATTTAATAGGATAACATATAAAAATATGTACATTATTTTAACAACTGTATTGACTATTAAAATAATTAATCCTAAAACACTAAAATTCCTAATTACAAACACAATATAAACAAATAAATCAATTATTATTAAAATGAAAAAGAATACTTGAATATGTTCATTATTTCTCATATAACTTCCAAAAAGGAGTTCTGAGACTAGTATAAAAATAACAGTAAAAACAACTAAAAAAATACGTTTTGCATTAATCGATGTTCTAAAGTTTTCAATCATACAATAACCCCCTATTACATACATTATATCATATGTATATTATTAAAAAAAGCCCTGAAATTCAGGGCTTTACGTTTATATATTTTTATATACTTTCGCAATGTTTTCTTTTGTGAATCCAAAGTATTTAATTGCTACTCCACCAGGAGCACTAACTCCGAATCTATCAATTCCAACCACAGTATTTGCGAATCTATACCATAAATCAGGACTACCCATTTCTAAAGCTATTCTTTTAGTAATTTTACTTGGTAATACTTCTTCTTGGTATTCTTCACTTGTATATTTAAACACATCCATACAAGGCATTGATACTACTCTTACTTTAAATCCATCTTTGGCAAGTAATTCTTGTGTATCAAGCGCAAGTCCTACTTCACTACCTGTTGCTATTAAGATTCCTTCAAAGTCTTTCATATCACTAATTACATAAGCACCTTTTTTAAAGTCTTCGTAATTAGTTTCTTTTTTAACTTCTAAGTTTTGTCTTGATAAAGTAATTACTGAAGGAGTAGAAGTCGCTTCTAAAGCAAATCTATAACTAAACGCAGTTTCATTAGCGTCACATGGTCTAAGTACGTTAACGTTAGGCGTAGTTCTTAACATTGATAACTGTTCAACTGGTTCATGAGTTGGACCATCTTCTCCAACTGCGACAGAATCATGTGTAAATATATAGATTGAAGGTAATCCCATAATTGCGGCCATTCTAACTGAAGGTTTTAAGTAATCAGCAAATACGAAGAATGCTCCACTAAATCCTTTTAATCCATGTAAAGTAATACCGTTAACTAAAGCAGCCATAGCGTGTTCTCTAACACCGTAACTTATATTTCTACCAAGTCTATTATCTTTAGTGAAATCTCCATTAATCCCTTTAGCTTTTGTTGATTTAGTTAAATCAGCACTACCACCAATAAGCTCAATTAAAGTTTCAGATAACTTAGTTAATACTTTACCACCAGTTACTCTAGAGGCTTCATTAGTACCAAGAGGCATAGTAACTAACACTTCTTCAAAATTAATATCTAATTTACCATTAATAATATTTTCTAATTTTTGTGCTAATTCAGGATATTTTTCTTTATAATCTTCAAACATGTTATCCCAATCATTCATCGCAGTTTCACCGCGTTGAATTGTGTTTTTAAAGAAATCTTCATAAACTTCATCAGGAGCAGTAAATTCTGGATAATTGTAATCCATTCTTTTTCTCATTAAGTCTGTTTCTTCTTTACCTATTGGAGAACCATGAGTTGAACTTTTACCTGCATCTTTAGAACCAAATCCAATAATAGATTTAACTTCAATAATTGAAGGTTTATCAGTTAACTTCGCAGCTTCAATAGCTTTATTTAATTCATCTAGATTATTCGTATCTTCAACACGAGAATAATCCCAATTCATTGATTCATATTTTTCTTTAACATTTTCAGTGTTTGCCCACGCAAGAGGACCATCTAATTGGATATCATTTGAATCATATAAAACGATTAGTTTTTCTAATCCTAAATTACCAATTAAACTCATTGCTTCTTGAGTAACACCTTCTTGTAAATCTCCATCACCACATATTGTATATGTATAATGATCAATTACATTAAATCCTTTTTTATTAAATGTAGCAGCTAAATAATTTTCAGCTAAAGCCATACCAGCAGCCATAGGAATACCTTGCCCTAAAGGTCCGCTTGTAGCGTCAATCCCTTTAGTATGTAAATACTCAGGATGACCTGGAGTTAAAGAATTTAATTGTCTAAACTCTTGTAAATCTTTAATTTCAACACCAAATCCAGCAAAGTGTAATAAAGGATATAACATTCCCGTTGCATGTCCTGCAGCTAAGATAAATCTATCTCTATTAAACCATAATGGATTACTAGGTGAAACTCTCATATGTTTTGTATATAAACTGTAAATAATAGGTGCAGCACCTAATACTATTCCTGGATGTCCACTATTTGCTTTATTAATAGCATCCATCCCTAAAAAACGTATTGCATTAACTGATTTATTCATTGTTTTCCTCCTAAAAATACAAATTAAAATATTAATTCTTGATGCTAAATATTATACATTAAAGTTATAAATTTTGAAAGGATAATAGAAAAAATCAACGTTTTTTTATCAAACAAATATAATAATATATATAATGATTTTTTTTTATACTTTTTATTGCAGTTTTTCTAAATATATTATATAATAAAAGTAGCTTTTTAAATTAGTCCAGAGAGACTTATAAGAGTATACATTATTTTCGATGAAAATACATTTTTTCAATAAAATAATATAACTTATAAAATTCTTCCTGGTCTATAACTGGCAAGAATTTTTTTTATATTATAAGGAGGAAAAATGAAAAATTTATTTGCATTAAAGGATTTATCAGTTGTAGACATTAACGGTATTTTAGAAGAAGCCATTGAATTTAAAAATGGTAAGAAGTATGACAAACTTGAGGGAAAATCAGTAGTTAATATGTTCTTTGAAAACAGTACTAGAACGTTTTATAGCTTTTTAAAAGCTGAAAACAACATGATGATGGATGAAACTAACTTTAACCCTGAAACATCAAGTTTGAAAAAAGGAGAAAGTTTATACGATACAGTAAAAACTTTCGAATCATTAGGATATGATTGTTTTGTAATTAGACATGGGCAAAATAATTATTACAAACAACTCAGCAATATCAATGTTCCAATCTTAAATGGTGGAGATGGGACAGGTAATCATCCAACACAAAGTCTTTTAGATTTAATGACTATCAAAGAAAACTTTGGAGATTTTGAAGGATTAAAAATTACTATTGTTGGGGATATCAGACATTCAAGAGTTGCACATACAAATATTTCTGTAATGGAAAGACTGGGAATGAAAGTATATGTCTCAGGACCAAAAGAATTTGATGATGGTTCTGCGGAGTATATCGAGTTTGATAAGGCAGTAAAAGAAATGGATATAATTATGCTTTTACGTGTTCAATATGAAAGACACGGATACTGTATGACTCTAGAAAAAGATGAATACTTGAAAAAGTATGGACTTATTATGGAAAGAGTAAATAAAATGAAAGACGATGCAATAATTATGCATCCAGCACCATTTAATAGAAAAGTTGAAATTGATGACCCTGTAGTTGAATGTAAAAAATCAAGAATATTTGAACAGATGGCAAACGGAGTATTTGTACGTATGGCTGTCTTAAAATGGGCATTGGAGTAAAAAAATGGAAAAAACTATTATTGATTCAGAAACACTAAAAAGAACAATTAGAAGAATTTCTTATGAAATCTTAGAAAAAAATAATAATATTGAAAATGTTGTTTTAATTGGAATAAAATCTAAAGGAATAACCTTAGCAAAGATAATTCAAGATAATATCCTACATATTGAAGGGATAAAACTAAACCTTGGATCAATTGATATCTCACCTTACCGTGATGATATCAAATCTAATATTCCAAAAGAAATAAATAAAGAGACTGTACCTTTTTCAATTAAAGACAAAATAGTTATTTTAATTGATGATGTACTATATACAGGGCGAACTATTAGAGCTGCAATGGATGCAGTTATGGATTTAGGACGTCCTAAAAGAATTGAATTGACAATTTTAATTGATCGAGGACATCGTCAATTACCAATAAAAGCAAACTATATTGGGAAGAACATTCCAACATCTGAAGACGAATTAATCAAAGTGATATTAACTGATTTATCATCAAATGATAAAGTTTTGATTATTAAGTAAACGCTTATGAAAATATTACTTAAAAACGGAAAAATTCTATCTAAAGATGATTTGATTCTAAAAGATATTTTAATAGAAGATGAAATAATAATTTCTATTAAAGATAAAATAGAAGAAACAGAAGAAATGGAAGTTATTGATATTAGTAATAACTTCATTTCTCCTGGATTTATTGATATGCATGTACATTTAAGAGAGCCTGGAAATCCTGAAAAGGAAACAATTAAAACAGGTACAATGGCTGCTGCAAGAGGTGGATATAGTCTTGTTTGTGCAATGCCAAATACAATTCCTACCCCAGATACAATTGAAAATGTAATTGCGTTAAAAGCGAAAATAAAAAAAGATGCAATTATTAAAGTATTACCGTATGCTCCTATCACAATTAATCAAAAACATGACGCAGAACTTGTTGATATGAATAGTTTAAAAAATGATGTTTGTGGATTTTCAAATGATGGATTTGGAATTCAAAGTACTAAACAAATGTATGAAGCTATGAACAATGCTTATCGCTATGAAACTTTGATTGCTGCACATTGTGAAGATGAAGGAATATTATATGATGGTTATGTTCATAAAGGGATTAAAGCTTTAGAAAATGGCTGGCATGGAATTACTAGTTTATCTGAGAGTATTCAAATTTCACGTGATACATTAATTGCTGAAGAAACAAATGCAAAATACCATGTTTGCCACATTTCTACCAAAGAAGGTGTCAGAATTGTAAGAGACGCAAAAAAAAGAGGTGTAAATGTATCTTGCGAAGTAACTCCACATCATCTTCTTCTCACAGAGTTTGATGTGCAGGATAGTAATTTTAAAATGAATCCCCCAGTAAGAGGAATTGATGATAAGTATTCTTTAATCTCAGGATTACTTGACGGAACAATTGATTGTATTGTAACTGATCATGCTCCTCATACTTTAGAAGAAAAAAATAAAGGATTAAAAACAGCACCTTTTGGAATTGTTGGACTAGAAACTGCTTTTCCTCTTATTTATACGAACCTTGTAAAAACAAATATAGCAAAACTAAGTGACGCTATAAAATGGTTTAGCCTTAATCCTGCTAAAAGACTTAACTTAGGTTATGGAAATCTAATTGAAGGTAGAGTCGCAGATATTACAATAATTGATCTACATACTAAAAAAGCAATTGATAAAGAAAAATTCTTTTCTAAAGGAAGAAATACACCCTTTAATAAGTGGATATGTGAAGGATGGCCAATTATGACCATAGTTAACGGTAGAATCGTTTATAAGGATCGTGATTATTTTGAATAATAAATATAAAATATTACTTAATACAAAAATTGCTAAGGATACTTATAAATTAATATTTGAAGGAAATTTTAGTAAAGAGATATCCCCAGGACAATTTATTAATATTAAAATTGAAGATGGTTATCGCTTCTTACTAAGAAGACCAATAAGTATCTGTGATTACAACAATGGTAAAATAACAATCATCTACAAAATCCTTGGTGAAGGAACAAAAGTATTATCTTTAAAAAAGGAAAATGAATATTTAGATATCTTATTACCTCTTGGTAATGGCTTTAAAATAATGGAAGAATATAACTCACAACTTATAGTTGGTGGTGGAGTTGGAATACCTCCTCTATACCTTCTCGCAAAAAGAATGAAAGAAAAAAATATAAATTTTGAAGTTGTCTTAGGTTTTAATTCTTCTAAAGATATATTTTTAGTTAAAGAATTTGAGGCTTTAGGAGCTAGTGTTTCAATTTCTACAATGGATGGGTCTTTCGGTACTAAGGGGAACGTAATAGACGTTATAAACGAATTAAACATTGTTTATGATTATTACTATACTTGTGGTCCTGAAAAGATGTTGATGAGTTTAATTAAAACAGAAAAATTAGGACAGTTATCATTTGAAGAAAGAATGGGTTGTGGCTTCGGTGCATGTATGGGTTGTTCTATTAAAACAAAAACTTCATATAAAAGAATATGTAAAGAAGGTCCTGTATTAGAATCAAGTGAGGTGATTTATCATGAATAGATTATCTGTGAAACTTCCAAATTTAGAATTAGATAATCCAATTATTCCTGCCTCAGGAACATTTGGATTTGGATACGAATTTAGTGAGTATTATGATATTAACATCTTGGGTAGTCTTTCTTTTAAAGGTACTACCTTAGAAAAGAGATTTGGAAATAAGACTCCAAGAATTGCTGAAACATACGCAGGGATGTTAAACTCTATTGGGCTTCAAAATCCTGGAGTACATGACGTTTTAAATGTTGAATTAAAGAAACTTAAAGAAGTATTTAATAAACCTGTTATTGCAAATATTGGAGGAAGTACATTTGATGATTATATTGAAGCAGTGAAAATAATATCTAAAAGTTCTATTGTTGGAGCTATTGAACTTAATATAAGTTGCCCTAATGTATCTGACGGTGGAATGGCATTTGGAACAAATAAAGATATTGCTTATAAACTAACAAAACTAGTTAAAGAAAGCACACATTTACCAGTATATGTAAAACTATCACCAAATGTCACTAACATAGTTGAAATAGCTATGGCAGTTGAAGAAGCTGGCGCAGATGCTATTTCAATGATTAATACATTAGTAGGAATGAGAATAAATTTGAAAACAGGCAAACCAATATTAGCTAATAACTATGGTGGACTTAGTGGTCCTGCGATTAAATCTGTTGCTCTAAGACTTGTTCATCAAGTCTATCAAAATGTTAAAATCCCAATCATTGGAATGGGTGGAATAATGAATGCTAAAGATGTTCTTGAAATGATGTATGCTGGTGCTACTGCTGTTCAAGTAGGCACAGCCAATCTAATTGATCCTTTAGCTTGTAAAAATATTATTGAAGAATTACCAAAAGTAATGGATGAATACGGAATAAAAAATATAAAAGAAATAATAGGGAGAGCCCATTTATGAGAGATGTAATTATTGCATGTGATTTTCAAAATAAAGAAGAAACAAAAAAATTCCTATCTAATTTTACAAAAGAAAAACCTTTCTTAAAAATAGGAATGGAACTATTTTATAAAGAAGGTCCTGAGTTTGTAAAAGAATTGAAAGATGAAGGTTTTAGTATCTTTCTTGATTTAAAACTTCATGATATACCAAATACAGTTAATAAAGCTATGAAAAATATAGGAAGACTTAATGTAGATATGACAAACGTCCACGCAGCTGGTGGAATCAAAATGATGGAAGCAGCTTTGGCTGGACTTAAAGAAACTAATAGTAATTGTAAATTAATCGCAGTTACACAACTTACGTCAATTGATAGTGAAACATTAAAAAAAGAATTATTAATTAATGAATCAATAGATGATACAGTAGCTCACTATGCACTAAATACAAAAAAAGCAGGACTTGATGGAGTAGTATGTTCACCTCTTGAAGCACCTATCATTAGTAAAATGGGACTTATTAGTATAACTCCTGGTATAAGATTTAAAGATGGAAGTGCTGATGACCAAGCAAGAATTGCAACTCCAAGTTACGCTAAAGAATTAGGATCAAATTATATTGTTGTTGGTAGAGCAATTACTAAAGCACCTAATGTATTAAAAGCTTATAATAAATGTGTTAAGGAGTTTATCTAATGGAAAAAATAATAGCTAAAGAACTACTTAAAATAAATGCGGTTTTCTTAAAACCAAACGATCCTTTTACTTGGGCAAGTGGAATAAAATCACCAATATACTGTGATAATAGACTTACTCTTTCATATCCTAAAACAAGAAAAATAATAGAAAATGAATTAGCTATGAAAGTAAAAGAACAATATCCTGAAGCAATGATGATTATCGGTACTGCAACAGCAGGAATTGCACATGCTGCTTTAGTTGCAGATATCTTAGACCTTCCAATGGGTTATGTAAGAGGTAGTAGTAAAACTCATGGTAGAAATAATGTTATTGAAGGATTAGTAAAAAAAGGAATGAAAGTAGTTGTAATTGAAGATTTAATATCTACAGGTGGATCTTGTATTAGAGTTGTAGAAGTACTTAGAGAAGCAGGGCTTGATGTTCTTGGAGTTGTTTCAATCTTTACATATAATTTAGTGAAGGGCTTTGAAACGTTCAAGAAAGCAAATGTTGAATATCATTCAATAACTAATTATGATATTTTAGTAGAAGTTGCTTTAGAACTAGGATACATTAAGGAATATGATCTTAAAAAATTACATCAATGGAAAAAAGATCCGAGTGATGAAACTTGGATAAATAAATAACAAACATTAATAAAAAAACCTTAAAACTGAATTTAGTTTTAAGGTTTTTTATTTCTAATCTTTTATTTATAGGATTTATAACAAATATTTTTTTCTACTTCTTTACAGACTTAGCTCCTATATCTGTGCGATAAATTAAGTTATCACATTCTATATTACTTACATTTATATAAGCATTTTCTTTTGCCTCTTCAATTGTTTTACCTTTACCAGTAACTAGTAATACTCTTCCTCCACTACTAAGTAATTCATTTTTATATATCTTTGTACCCATATGAAATATAAGACTATCAGTTTTATTAGTTCCAACTATCTTATGGTTAATACTGTATTTATTTGGATACCCTTTAGAAGCCAGTACTACCCCTAAATAATAATCATCATCCCATTCAATCTTTTTAACACAACTATGTAGTAAATTATTAATTATTTCAAGAAAATCTGTCTTAAGTTTAGGTAAAATAACTTCAGCTTCAGGATCTCCAAATCTAGCATTAAACTCAATAACTTTAGGTCCATCTACTGTTTGAATTAATCCACCATATAAAAATCCTGTGAAATTACAATTTTCTTTAACTAATCCCTTAGCTGCTTTTTTCATAACATTTAGAACGGCGTAGTCTACACTCTCTTGAGTAATTATTGGAACAGGACAATAAACTCCCATCCCTCCAGTATTAGGACCAAGATCATTATCAAGTAACCTCTTATGATCTTGTGCAATAGGCATTGGAATGACTATCTCATCATGAACAAAAGCCATTAAACTGAATTCTTCACCCTCTAAAAATTCTTCTATAATTACAGATCCATCACCATACTTTTTATCTTCTAACATCATTTTAAGAGCTATAACTGCCTCATCTTTTGTAGTAGCTACTACTACTCCTTTACCAGCAGCTAACCCATCATATTTTATAACTATTGGAATTTTATTCGCATCTAAATAATTTAAGGCATCATTATAGTTATCAAAAATTTGATATTCAGCAGTTGGAATATCATATTTTTTCATAATCTCTTTAGCAAATGCCTTTGAAGTTTCTATTTGGGCTGCTTTTTTTGTTGGTCCAAATACAGAAATATTTGAGCCTTGAAAATAATCTGCAATTCCATTTGCTAAATATAATTCACTTCCTGGAATTATTAAATCAATTTCATAAACAATCGAAAACTTCATAATAGCTTTGTTATCAAAAGGATTAAGATCAACAATAGTAGCATACTGTTTAATCCCAGCATTTCCTTTTGCGACAAATAACTTATTTACTAATTTTGATTTACTAATAACATAAGCCAGTGCGTGTTCTCTTCCACCTTGACCTAATATTAATATATTCATTTATCTCACTCCTAATGTTTAAAGTGTCTATTACCAGTAAATACCATTGTAATCCCTAACTCATTACAAGCATTTATAGAATCTTTATCTCTAATAGATCCACCTGGTTGTACAATTCTTTTTACTCCATACTTATAAGCTAACTTAACGACATCATCAAAAGGAAAAAAGGCATCACTAGATAGTGTTAAATCTTCTGTATGTCCATGATTCTTAGCCCATGCAAGTGCAATTTCTGCGGCTCCAATACGGTTCATCTGTCCAGCTCCTACACCTACAGTTTGATAATTCTTTGTAATAACAATAGCGTTAGACTTTACGTGTTTTACTACTTTCCATGCAAAGTACAACTCATTTAATTCTTCTTTTGTTGGACTAGTATTTGTAACAGTTTTTAAACTCTCTTTTTTCACTATATAATTGTCTAGTTCTTGTATTAATATCCCACCATTAACTGTTGTAAATTGATAGGAATCTGAATTACTCTTAGTAGTATCTAATTTTAACACTCTTAGATTCTTCTTCTTTAACAATATCTCTAAAGCTTCTGTTTGATACTCTGGAGCGATAACTATTTCTAAGAAAATTTTATTTAATTCTTTAGCTAAATTAGGTGTTACTTCTCTATTTAAAGCCACAATTCCACCAAAGATAGACATAGGATCACTATTTTTTGCTTTTATAAATGCTTCTTCAATATTAGTTGATGATCCTACTCCACATGGATTCATATGTTTAAGTGCAACTGCAGTTGCTAAATCAAATTCTTTCAATATATTAATCGCTGAATTAGCATCTTGAATATTATTATAAGATAAAGCTTTTCCATTTAATATTTCTGCGTTTAATAATGAATACTTTGAATCACTTGATTTATATAAAATTGCTTCTTGATGAGGATTCTCACCATATCTTAATTCTTGTACAAATTCAAAAGTATTTGTTAAGTTTTTAGGATTAGTAATATTAAGTGTTTTTGTAAAATAGTTTGATATTACTGCATCGTATGATGCAGTCAATATAAATGCTTTTGCACTTAAGTGTTTTTTTGTTTCTAATAATGTATCTCCATGTTCTTTTATTTCTTCAAGAACTTTATCATAATCTTCAATATCACAAACAACACTTACAAATTGATAATTTTTAGCCGCACTTCTAATCATCGAAGGTCCACCAATATCAATTTGTTCTATAGCTTCATTAAATGTACATCCTTCTTTTTCAATAGTTTGTTTAAAAGGATATAGATTTACACAAACTAAATCGATATATTTAATTCCGTGTTCCTTAACTTGAGCTATATGACTTTCATTATCTCTAAGTGAAAGTAATCCTCCATGAATTTTTGGATGTAATGTTTTAACTCTTCCATTAAGTATTTCGGGAAATGAAGTTACTTCTTCTATTGATATAGTATTTATATTACCTTCTTCTAAAACTTTTTTTGTTCCACCAGTTGAAATTATTTCATAACCACATTCTACTAATCCTTTTGCAAATTCAACTATGTTTGTTTTATCACTTACACTTATCAAAGCTCTTTTCATACTATTCCTCCAATAATTTTATTATTGTACTCGGGTAAAGCAAATGTTCTATTCTATGTATTTCTTTTTCTATTTCTTCTCTTGAAGTTAAATTTGAAATATCTAATGTCTCTTGCGCAATTATCTCACCAGTATCAACACCTTCATCAACATAATGAACTGTCACACCAGTAACTTTAACTTTATATTCAATTGCTTGTCCAATTGCATCTATACCTTTAAATGAAGGTAATAATGATGGATGGATATTAATGATTTTCTTATAGTATTTTGATAGAATGGTTTTTCCTATTATTCTCATATACCCTGCTAAAACTATTAAATCAATATCAAATTCTTCTAATTTTGATAAAATACTGTTTTCATAGTCAGATTTATTTTTATAATCTTTTGAATTAAATGTAAATATATTTTTATTTAATTTCTGGGCATGTTTTATTACTAAAGAATCAGGTTTATCAGATACTACAAGTACAACCTTAGCAATTCTAGAATTAACGTTAAGTGCTTTGTTAATTGCTAAAAAGTTCGTTCCAGTACCTGATGCAAATACAGCTATATTTTTCATTAGATAATCTTAACTCCCTTATTAGTTGTTACTTCTCCTATTACTTTTGGAGAAAGTTTAAACTCATTTAAGATTTGTAATGTTTTATCTGTATCTTCCTCTTTAATTACTAAAACCATTCCAATACCCATATTAAAAATATTATACATTTCAGATTCTTCAATCTTTCCTAATTTTTGAATTAAGTTAAAGATTGGATGAGTAGTAAATGAATCTTTATAAATTGTAACACCTAGATCACATGGTATGGCTCTAGGAATATTTTCAATAAACCCTCCCCCAGTTATATGTGACAGTGAGGACACATTGACTTTATTCATTAGTTCTAAAATACCTTCCACATATATTTTAGTAGGTTTTAGCAGTTCATCAATAAGTGATGTATCTAACTCGCTAAAACGGTGATCTAATGAATAACTATTATCTTTAAAGAAAACTTTTCTAACAAGTGAAAATCCATTAGAATGAAGTCCTGATGAAGGTAACCCAATTAATACATTACCTTCAGTTACATTATTTAAATCAATAATCTTTGATTTTTCAACAACTCCTGTAGTGAACCCCGCAAGATCATAATGGCTTCCTTTATATACATCAGGCATTTCAGCTGTTTCTCCGCCTATTAAAGCTGCACCAGCTAATTTACATCCGTAAGTTATTCCTTTTATTATTTCTTCAATTGTATCAGGATTGTTTTCCCCTATTGCTATATAATCTAAGAAGAATAAAGGTTTTGCTCCTACAGTTACAACATCATTAACACACATTGCGACTAAATCTATTCCGATTGATGAATGGATATTTGCAATTTGTGCAAGAAGTAATTTTGTACCAACTCCATCAGTACCTGAAACTAATACAGGTTCTTTTACATTGTATTTCGACAAGTCAAACATTCCACCAAATCCTCCAATGTTTTGCATTGTACCTAAATTAAAAGTGGATGATACATGTTTCTTAATTCTTGAAATAACTTCGTATCCTTTTTCAAGATTTACTCCTGATTCAAGATATTTTTTTGACATAACTTGTTACCTCCTATTAAAATTTACCATCTTTATTTGCTTCATCTAATTCACGGTAAACATGTGTAGGATATTTACCTGAGAAACATGATACACACATTTTAGTGCGATTACATGCTTCGTGTATTCCATCAATACTTATAAATGCTAAAGAATCAGCATGAATAATTTCTCTTACTTCTTCTAGTGAATATCTAGAACAAATCAACTCATCATATGTAGAAGTATCTACTCCATAAAAACAAGGATGAGTAATTTGTGGTGAAGCTATTCTCATATGTACTTCTTTAGCTCCTGCTGCTCTAATTAAATCAATTATTTTTTTTGATGTTGTTCCTCTTACTACTGAATCATCTATTATTACTATTTTCTTTCCTTTAACAATTGATGGAACAGGGGATAGTTTCATTTTGACACCCTTTTCCCTCATTGTTTGTGATGGTTGAATAAATGTTCTCCCAATATACCTGCTTTTTATTAATCCTAACTCAATTGGTATTCCAGATTCCTCAGAAAAACCAAGAGCTGCGGAAGTACTAGAATCAGGAACCCAAATTACTATATCCGCATCTACTGGAGATTCTTTCGCAAGTATTCTTCCAGCTTCTTTTCTAGATTTATGAACATTCATTCCTTCAATATCTGAATCAGGACGTGAAAAATAGATATACTCCATAGCACACATATTATCATAAGTTTTTTTTGCATAGAAATCAGAACTCATATTTCCTTGGTTATCAATAATTAGTATTTCTCCAGGTAAAATATCTCTAATGAATTTTGCACCTACAGCTTCAAATGCACACGTCTCACTAGATACAACATATCCCCCATTTAGTTTTGCGAGAGATAGAGGACGAAGGGAGTTTTTATCACGCATCACATATAGTTTATCTTCTGTTAAAGCTAAAAACGCAAAAGCTCCTTCTAGTCTATTCAAAGCTTGTTTTATTGCTTCAACACGATTTGTTTGATTATCTTTTTTAATTAAATGCGCAAATATTTCAGTATCTGAAGTTGATTGAAATATTGATCCATGTATTTCTAAATATCTTTTTAACTCTCTTGAATTTACAATATTTCCATTATGACATAGTCCAAAATTACCAGTGTGATGTCTAAACAGAAACGGTTGTACATTTTCTATTCCTCCTCCACCAGAAGTTGAGTAACGAACATGTCCAATCGCACTATCTCCTTTTAAACTAGCAAGTTCTTTCTCATTAAATACATTATTAACTAATCCAAGTCCTTTTACTCGTTTTAAGATATTATTAGCTGCTGTAATTATCCCACAACCTTCTTGCCCTCTATGTTGCAAGGCATGAAGTCCATAGTACATTACTTCACTTGCATTTTTAACATTAATAACTCCAAACACTCCACATTCTTCATTAAACTTATCTTGATATAAAAAGTCAATTTCACCCATTAATCATCATCCTTTTATTTAATTCTATTTAAGATCTCAATATATGCTTCTTCAATATTTCCTAAATCTCTTCTAAATCGATCCTTATCCAGTTTCTCAAGAGTTGTTGCATCCCAAAGTCTACAAGTATCTGGAGATATTTCATCTGCTAATAATATTTCACCATTATTATTTTTACCAAATTCTATCTTAAAATCAACTAAGATAATGTTTTCTTCTTTAAATAAATCAGATAATATCTTATTTATTTTAGAAGTTGTTTCATACATTTCTTCTAATTCTTTATAAGTACAAATATCTAAGGCTACAGCATGATGATCATTTATTAAAGGATCCCCTAAATCATCATCTTTAAGACATATTTCAAAAATAGTATTTGATGGCTTTGTTCCTTCTTTAATTCTTAATCTTTTTGCCATTGAACCTGCGATAAGATTCCTAACAATAAATTCTAACTTTATAATCTCTACTTTTTGACATAGTTGTGTTCTATCATCAATAGTTTTTACATAATGATTTTTAATTCCTAGCTTACCTAATTTTTCAAAAAGTACTTGAGTAATTTTATTATTAATAATCCCTTTATTTTTTATCTCTGCTCTTTTCACTCCGTTAAAAGCTGTCGCTTCATCTTTATAGTGAATATATACTAAGTTTTCATCTTCAGTTTTATAAACTTTTTTTGCTTTACCCTCATATAACAGATTAAATTCTTTCATATTCTCTCCTATTCTTTAAAATATTTTACTGCGTTTTCAAATATATTTTGGTTCTTATTTCCAAAGATATTTTTATAAAGGCCTTCTTGGTATCTTTCTGAATGTCCCATTTTCCCAAGAATTAAGCCATCCTTTGAAATAATTCCTTCAATGGCATAAGATGATCCATTCGGATTAAATAATGGTAGATATGTAGGATTATCTTTTTCATCTACATATTGAAAAGCGATTTGATTATTTTTAACTAGTTCAAGATAGTCGTTTTCATTAATAATAAATTTTCCCTCTCCATGTGAGACTGGAATTGTGTGAATATCATTCACTTTGAAAGGTTTAAGCCAGGGAGATTTAATACTTGATACTTTTGTATTAATAAATTTTGAGATATGTCTATTAATTGAATTCTTAAAAAGAGTTGGATCACTAATTTCTGGTTCCTTTATTTTTCCATATGGTAATAAACCAGATTTTACCAAAGCTTGAAATCCATTACAAATTCCGATAATCAGATGTTTTTTTTCTAAAAACTCTTTAATTGCTGATGATACCTTTTTATTTCTAAGTACATTCGCAATAAATTTACCACTACCATCAGGTTCATCTCCACTACTAAATCCACCACTAAGCATAATGATATGTGAATTTTTAATATGTTTTACCATTTCATCTATTGAATTATTTATATCCTCTTCACTTTGATTATTGAAGACAAAAGGTATTACCTTTGCACCTGATTCTAAGAAAGCACTAGATGTATCATATTCACAATTTGTACCAGGAAAAATAGGAACAAATACATTTACTTCATCAATCATAAATTTTGGATATATTGATTCTTCTTTATAAGTTTTTTCACTTTTTAATTGTCTTGTATCCTCATGTAATATTGGATATATTTCTTTATATCTTTCTTGGTTATATGTTAAACACTCATCAATAGTTATTGTTGTATTATTAATTGAAATAATATCATTATCTGTAGTTTTACCTAAATATACTGCGTTTGGATATTTAAGCACTTCATTTGATTCAATTAAAATACTTCCGTAATTATAGGCATCAAGTTTTAAAGAAGTTTCAATATCTACTCCAATTTTATTTCCAAACGAAGATTTAATTACCGCTTCAATAAGCCCACCATGTTCTAAAGCATACGCACTAATTATTGATTTACTAAGGATATACTTATTAATGAATTTAAAGTTTTCTTTTAATTCATTAAAGTTATACAATCCATTTTTATCTAACTGATGATTTATTAAATATAAATAATTTCCAGATTCTTTAAATTCTGGGGAAATAATATTATCAACATTTTCTGTAGTAACCGCAAACGAAACTAGCGTTGGTGGTACTGATATGTCATTATAAGTTCCACTCATTGAATCTTTTCCACCAATTGCTGCTAGGTGAAATTCTTTTAAAGTACTCATTGCTCCTAATAATGCAGTAAATGGTTTAGACCACACAGAAGGATCATTATTTAATTTCTCAAAATACTCTTGGAAAGTAAATTTAATGTTTTTATAATTACCACCTGCAGCGACAATTTTAGAAATTGATTCAATAACTGCTTGACTGGCTCCATGATATGGACTCCATTCAGAGATAAAAGGATTAAAACCATAAGCCATCATACTTACTGTTGATGTTTTTTTATCTAATACAGGTATTTTATGAACACTAACTTGAGTTTTAGTTAATTGATATTTACCTCCATAAGGCATTAAAACTGTCGTTCTACCAATTGTTGAATCAAACATTTCAACTAACCCTTGTTGGCTAGCTACATTTTCATCTTGAAGTACTTTTTTAATTTGTACTAATATATTAGTACTTGTGTATCTATCGTTAAATAGATTATTATCTGAAATTTTATTAACTTCTATTGATATTTTTTGTCTTATTCCAGATGTCTCTATAAACTCTCTTGAAATATTACATATCTCTTCGTTATTCCATTTCATAATTAATCTTTTTTCTTTAATAATTGTAGCAATTTGTACTGCCTCAATATTTTCATCTTTACAAAGACTAATGAACTTATCTTTATTTTCTCTCGATATTACAACAGCCATCCTCTCTTGCGATTCACTTATCGCAAGTTCAGTTCCATTAATACCTCTATACTTAGTTGGAACTAATGTTAAATCAATAATAAGTCCATCAGCAAGTTCTCCAACAGCAACACTTACTCCTCCAGCCCCAAAATCATTTGCTTTCTTAATTAATTTTGTAACTTTTGGATTTCTAAATAATCGTTGTATTTTTCTTTCTTCAAGTGCATTTCCTTTTTGGACTTCAGAACTAGCTGAATCAATTGAACTTGTAGTATGTACCTTTGATGATCCTGTTGCTCCACCAATTCCATCTCTCCCTGTTTTACCACCAAGCATTACAACTATATCTCCTGGAGTTGGTTTTAGTCTAATAACATTCGTTGCTTTTGCAGCACCTATAACTGCCCCTATTTCCATTCTTTTAGCAACATATCCTTTATGATACACTTCGTTAACAAATGTTGTAGCAAGTCCTATTTGATTACCATAAGATGAATAGCCATGTGCTGCAACTTTTGAGATAACTCTTTGAGGAAGTTTACCCTTAATAGTATGTAATACGTTTTTTGTAATATCTGCCGCACCTGATATACGCATTGCAGCATACACATAACTTCTACCACTAAGTGGATCTCTAATTGCTCCACCAATACAGGTTGAAGCTCCTCCAAAAGGTTCGATTTCTGTTGGGTGATTATGAGTTTCGTTTTTAAACATTAAAAGCCATTCTTCATCAACTCCGTCAACATCTACATTGATATAAATACTTGCAGCATTAACTTCGTCACTTATCTCTAAATCTTTTAGATTTCCTCTTTTATATTCATACCTCACATTAATTGTAGCTATATCCATTAATGTTATTGGCTTATCTTCTCTTTCTAAAAACTTTCTCATTTCTTTATACTTATTAAAACTATTCTCAATTTCTTTTGAATAATCATCTTTAATAAACACCACATCCTTAATCTGTGTTTCAAAGGTTGTATGTCTACAGTGATCACTCCAATAAGTATCTAAAACTCTTATTTCTGTTTCATAAGGATCTCTACTCTCTTCTTTCTTAAAATAGTCTCTAATAAAGATCAAATCCTCCATTGATAATGCAAGTCCCATTTCACTATGGAGGATTGTAAGTTCATCTTCTCCCATTGAAATAAATCCTGATATTTTAGGAATACTAGAAGGAGATACCGCGGCTTCTGTTTTTAAAACAGTTAAGTCTTTTTCCCTTGAATCTACATCGTTAATTAAATACTTCTTAATAGCATCTAATTTTTTTATACTGATTTCTTCATCAAAAGTTATTACCAATCCGCTTTTCACAATTGGCAACTCTTTAGGATAAATAAGTTTAATACATTGCATTGCGGAATCAGCTCTTTGATCAAATTGTCCCGGTAAATATTCAATCGCTATATAACTTTTTTGTAAATCAATATCATAAGATAGAATATCTTTATTTGGTTCATAAAAAATATAAGGGAGTGATTTTTCAATCACTCTTGTTTCTATATCAAAAACATCATAACTTATGATATATCTTAAAGAATTCAATTGTACTTCAAAGTTCTGAGCAAGTTCTGAAATAAGATGATTCTTCTCTATTTCATAACCTTTCTTTCTCTCAACAAAAATCCGTATTTTTCTCATGTTTACTCCTCAATAATCTCATCTAGAGTTTTATCAATTTCTTTTAATGTATTACCTAAAAAAGTAATATGTCCCATTTTTCTATTGGTAATGTAATCAGTCTTCCCATACATATGAATATAAACATCATTCATTTTCTTCGCATTTATAATATATGAAATATCTTGTCCTAAAATATTCAACATACATGTATTTTTTATTAAATTGGGTTTACTAATTACCTGATTAGTAATTGCTAGTATATGATTATAAAACTGTGATACATTACAACCTTCAATTGTATAATGACCTGAATTATGAGGTCTTGGTGCTAACTCGTTAAATAACAAGCAGTCACCTACTACAAAATATTCAATTGCCATTGTTCCAACATAATTTAATTCCTTGATAATTTTTTCTGAATATTCTTTCATTTTATTAAAAATATTAATTGGGAAATCATTAGTAACTAAAGACGTATGAAGAATATTGTTTTTATGATGATTAATAGGTACTGGGAAATATTCAATATTGCCAAAAGTATCTCTTGTTAAAACCATTGAAGTTTCATAGTTATAATTTATAAATTCTTCTACAATATATTCTATAGACAAATCAATATCTAACTTATTAAATTCTTCCTTACTAGATATTACATATTGTCCTTTCCCATCATATCCACCAGCAGTAGTCTTTATTACACAAGGATAAAATTGAATATCATTATTTATTAACTTATGATATTTCACAGTTTTAACTTCTAATCTATTAGCCATATTTTTTTCTAATAAACGGTTCTTTGAGATTTCTAATGCCTTAGTACCTTGAGGAATTTTATCTTTATATTTTGATATTAAATCTAAATCTACATTTTCAAATTCATATGTTAAGACATCTGATGATCTATATAACAAATCTATTTGAGTTTGATCATCATAGTTAGCACAAATGTGTTTATCAGCTATACTTGCTAAAGGACAATTTGGATTTGGATCTAATGATATTACTTTATGATTAAGTAGTTTAGCAGCTTCTGCCATCATTAGACCAAGCTGTCCTCCTCCAATTATTCCAATATTCATTAAAGATCTAACTCCTTATTTTTTAAGATATTTTCTGTTTGTGCTTCACGATAACTTTGATATTTTTCATCAATTATCTTACTTGAAATCGCTAAAATAGATATTGCGAATAAAGCTGCATTTTTAGCTCCATCAATTGCCATTGAAGCAACAGGAACTCCTGAAGGCATTTGCACAATTGAAAGAAGAGAATCAATCCCACTTAATTTTGACGATTTTATTGGAACACCAATAACTGGCAAAGTAGTAAGAGATGCTACCATTCCAGGAAGATGTGCTGCTCCACCTGCACCAGCAATAATCAGACTATATCCTTCACTTTTTGCTTCTTTCGCAAATTCATATAATCTATCAGGTGTTCGATGTGCGCTTACAACTTCTATTGTATATTTTACTTCAAATAGTTCTAATGTATTACATACTTCTTTCATTACTTTCCAATCACTTTTTGAACCCATAATTATTCCTATTTTTTCCATTTTTATCCTCCTATTTTAAATATAAAAATGAGGTTTTCATAAAGAAAAACCTCATTATAGTTTATAATGAATTTTCTTTACGTAGTCCTAAGTTTACGGCCTAGGGTAGAGACTCGCTTTCCATATTAAAGCTATTATACGTAATATATTATTTTGAATAATTTGGTGCTTCTTTTGTAATATCTACATCATGTGGATGAGATTCTTGCATTCCTGCACTAGTAACCTTTACAAAACGTCCATTCTTAATTAAGTCTTCTATATCCTTTGTTCCACAATATCCCATACCAGACCTAATTCCTCCACATAGTTGATATATTGTATCTGATAGTTCTCCTTTATAAGGTACTCTTCCTTCTATCCCCTCAGGGACAAGTTTTTTTGTTTCTTTAATATCTTTTTGGAAATACCTATCATTAGAACCTCTATTCATTGCAGCTAGTGATCCCATACCTACATAAGTCTTAAATTTTCTTCCGTTAAATATTACTTCTTCACCAGGAGATTCTTTAGTACCAGCTAGAAGCGATCCTAACATAATACTATTCGCTCCAGCAGCAAGTGCTTTCACAATATCTCCACTATATTTAATTCCACCATCAGCAATTAGTAATGCATTGCTATTTTTAATATAGTCATATACTTCGTTAATTGCTGTAATTTGTGGAATCCCCACACCAGCAATTATTCTCGTTGTACAAATAGATCCAGGTCCAATCCCAACTTTGACTGCATTAGCTCCTGCTTCTACTAATTCCTTTGCTGCTTCTTTAGTTACAATATTTCCAGCAACTATTTCTAAATCAGGAAATCTCTTTCTAATTTCTTTTACCTTATCTATTACTCCTTTTGAGTGTCCATGAGCACTATCTACTGTAATAACATCAACTTCAGCGTTATATAAGGCTTGTACTCTATCTAGTGTATCTTCACCAACACCAACAGCAGCTCCACAACGTAATCTTCCTTTTTCATCTTTACATGCTTTAGGAAAATTAATAACATTATCAATATCTTTTATAGTAATTAATCCTTTAAGTTTATAGTCATTATCAACAATAGGTAATTTCTCTATTCTATGTTCTGACAAGATACTTTTTGCTTGTTCTAAATTTGTTCCAATAGGAGCTGTGACTAAATTATCTTTAGTCATAATATCACTTACAGGAGTATCATCAAGTTTTCTATACTTAAGATCTCTGTTAGTAATAATTCCAATAAGTACATTTTCATCAGTAACAATAGGTAGTCCTGATATCTTATATTTAGATAATATATCTTCTGCATCTTTTAAAGTATTCTTCTTCTTCAAAGTAATTGGATTAGTAATCATTCCACTTTCACTTCTTTTAACATAATCAACTTGTGCAGCTTGGTTTTTAATTGACATATTCTTATGAATAAATCCAATCCCACCTTCTCTGGCGATTGCTATAGCTAATTTAGATTCAGTAACTGTATCCATCGCAGCTGAAACTATAGGAATATTTAATTTTATATTTGGAGTAAGATATGTTTCTAAGCTTACTTCTCCAGGTAATACTTCTGACTTTTGAGGAATCAATAACACATCATCAAATGTTAATCCTTCAATCACTTTGTTTCCATTTAAAATTTCCATAAATACCTCCTAATTTCTAATAAAAAATGGGTTCTTTTGCATACGCAAAGGAACCCATTTTTATTTAATGGAATTTCTTCACGTAGTCCTAAGTTTACGGCTTAGGGTAGAGACTCGCTTACCATATTAAAGCATTATACGTTTTATAATTTTATTTTATCATACTACTATTTTAAACACAATACATTGAAAGCGTTATTATCAATATTTTTTTATAAAAAAAGGTAATGAGATAAATATATTTTCATTACCTATTATTTAATTATTTTATTTATTTTGTCTAATTCTTTATCACTAAATTCTAAGTTATCTAAACTAGCCAAATTTGTTTTTAATTGACTTAATCTACTAACCCCTAATAATACAGAACTAACTCCTTTTTGATTATATGCCCAAGCAATTGCCATTTGTGCTAAAGTCTGATTTCTCACTGAAGCAATCTTTTTTAACTCAATTAATTTAGTTCTAAGTTCAGGAGTAACTTGACCTTCATTTAAGAAAATTACGTCAGGGTTTCCTGCTCTTGAATCAATAGGCACTTCTTTAATATATTTCTCAGTTAATAACCCTTGAGATAATACACTAAAAGGAATCATTCCTACACCTTCATCAATTAACATTTGATCTAATCCAGTTTCATCAACCCATCTGTTTAACATTGATAATTTAGGTTGATGGATAAGTAATTCAACTCCGTACTCTCTTAACAATTTAATAGCTTCTAAAGCTATCTCTTTCGGATAATTAGATAACCCAATATATAATGCTTTACCTTGATTTACGATATCAGCTAAAGCTTTCATTGTTTCAGATAAAGGTGTATCGTAATCAGGTCTATGATGATAAAAAATATCAACATATTTTAATCCTAATCTTTTAAGTGATTGATCAAGTGAAGCAATAATATATTTTCTACTACCATGATCTCCATAAGGTCCATCCCACATTGTATATCCAGCCTTAGTAGAAATAATAATTTCATCTCGGTAAGGTGCTAATTCATTATTTAATATCTTACCTAAATTACTTTCAGCACTACCAAAAGGACGACCATAATTATTAGCTAAATCAAAATGAGTAATTCCATTATCAAAAGCTTTTAAGATAATTTCTTTAACTTCTTCATAAGGTTTCTCATTTCCAAAGTTTTGCCATAACCCTAAAGATAACTGTGGTAACTTTAATCCACTATTACCAACTCTATTATAAATCATTTTTTGATATCTATCATCAGCTGCTTTATACATAATTTCACCTCGATATATTATCCTATAGACCCTTCCATTTCTAACTTAATAAGCTGATTTAATTCAACAGCATATTCCATAGGTAATTCTTTTGCGAATGGTTCAATGAATCCCATAATAATCATTTCAGTTGCTTGTTCTTTAGTAAGTCCTCTACTTTGTAGATAGAATAATTGTTCTTCACTTACTTTAGAAACAGTTGCTTCATGTTGAACTTGAGCTTGATTATTTGAAACTATATTGTAAGGTAATGTATCTGATGTACTAATACCATCTAAGATGATTGTGTCACATTCAACATTACTTTTTGCACCTATTGCATTTTTACCGTGTTTAATCATTCCTCGGTAATTAACTTTACCACCTTTAGCACTCATTGATTTACTAATGATTTTAGAAGTTGTATCTTTACCAATATGGATCATTTTAGCTCCAGTATCTTGATACATTCCTTCACCAGCAAATGCGATTGAAATTGTAGTACCTTTAGATCTATCACCTTTTAAAATACAGGCAGGATATTTCATGTTGATTTTACTACCAATATTTCCGTCAATCCATTCCATATGTCCATCTTCTTCAACTAATGCTCTTTTTGTAACTAAGTTAATAATATTATTAGCCCAGTTTTGGACAGTTGAATAACGACAGTGTCCACCTTTTTTAACAAATATTTCTACAATAGCAACATGTAAACTTGCCTTTGTATAAATAGGGGCAGTACATCCTTCCACGTAATTAACAAATGCTCCTTCATCAACAATAATTAATGTTCTTTCAAACTGTCCCATTTGTTCACTATTAATTCTAAAATATGATTGAAGTGGTTTTTCTACTCTAACACCTTTAGGCACATAAATAAATGAACCTCCACTCCATACAGAGCTATTTAAAGATGCGTATTTATTATCGGTATAAGGAACTATCTTTCCAAAGTGTTCTTTAAGTAATTCAGGATATAGTTTTAAAGCTGTATCTGTATCACAAAAAATTACACCTTGATCTTCTAATTCTTTTAATGTTGAATGATATACTACTTCACTATCAAACTGAGTTGAAACACCAGCTAAAAACTTTTGTTCAGCTTCAGGTATTCCTAATTTTTCAAATGTATCTTTAATTGCTTCAGGAACATCATCCCAACTCTCTTCAACTTTCTCTGATGGTTTCACATAATATGTTATTTCATCAAAATTAATTTCCGATAAGTCTGGTCCCCAAGTAGGATTAGGTACTGATTCAAATCTTTTAAAACTCTTTACTCTAAAATCAGTCATCCATTTTGGTTCACCTTTAATACTAGATATCTCTCTTACTATATCTTCATTTATCCCTTTACCCGTATCTAAAACACTTTCAATGTCTGTTTTAAATCCGAACTTATAATCACCAATTATATCTTTGATTTCATCTTTTGTTTTGTCACTCATAAGTATCACTCGCTTTCTAATGTACCTTCAAATGCTTTCCATGCTATTGAAGCACATTTAATTCTTGCTGGAAACTTTTGAACACCCTGATAAACAACTGCTTCTTCAAGATCAACAGTTTTATCATATTCTTTGTTTGTCAGCATATTAATATAAGTTTCTGCGATTTTCTTTGCGTCTTCTTTTTTCTTACCTTTTAAGGTCTCACTCATTACTGATGCACTACTACAACATATAGAACATCCAGTTCCATCATGTCTAACATCTTTTACTATTCCATCTTCAACTAAAGACTGAACAGTAATATCATCCCCACAAGTAGGGTTTTTAATGTGAATCGTTTTATATCCATTATCATTTAAAAGTCCTTTATTACGAGGGTTTTTATAATGGTCCATAATTACTTGACGATATAATATTTCTAAATTATTCATAATGCCCTCCTAAAATCCTACACTTTTAAAGAAATCTCTAGCGTTCTTAACTGATTCAATAAATTTATCACAGTCTTCAACTGTATTATATAAATAATATGATACACGTAAAGTCGCAGGAACCTTAAGCCATTTAATTATTAACTGTGCGCAATGATGTCCCGCTCTCATACATATATTATCTCCATCAAAGAAAGTAACTGCGTCATGTGGATGAACTCCATCTATATTAAATGAAATTATTCCTGTTTCTGCACTTTCATTATAGATAATAATATCATCTATTTCTTTTAACTTATTAACTGTATATTCTTTAAGTTCATATTCATGTTTAGCTATTTCATCTAGTCCTACATTATCTAAATAATCAATAGCAGCTCCTAGTCCAATTGCTCCCGCAATACCTGGAGTACCTGTTTCAAATTTATATGGTACTTCTTTCCATGATGCTTCATATAAATTTACATTATCATTCATATCTCCACCAAATTCAATTGGTGGCATATTATCTAATAATTCTCTTTTCCCAAATAGAACTCCAATACCAGTTGGTCCAAGCATTTTATGTCCTGAGAAAGAAAGAAAATCACAATTTAATTCTTTTACATCTATTTTTTTATGTGGCGCAGCTTGTGCTGCGTCAACACTAACAATTGCTCCAACTTCATGACTTAACTTAATAATCTCTTTAATAGGAGCTATATACCCCATAACATTAGATACATAATTTAAGGCAACTACTTTAGTATTTTTATTTAATACTTTTTTAAAGTTTTCTATTGTAATACGTCCTTCTTTATTAAGAGGAACATATATTAATTTTGCTTTTGTAATATTACTAACATTTTGCCATGGTAATACTTGTGAATGATGTTCAAGTTCACTCACAATTATCTCATCAGTACTAGATAAGTTATTTAATCCGTAACTAGATGCAACTAAATTAAGAGCACTACTTGCTCCCCTAGTAAAAATAATCTCATTAAAATCAGCATTAATAAATTCACTAACTTTTTTTCTAGATTCTTCATACATTTCAGTTGCTACATAACTTAAGTTATAAACACCACGATGAACATTAACACTATACTTCTCATAATATTCATCTAGTTTTCTAATAACTTGATTTGGTTTTAAACTTGAAGCTGCTGTATCTAAATAGATAAGAGTTTCATCACTTAAAACAGGAAAATCTTTTTTTAGTTTATACGGATCCATTAGTCATCACCTACAATGTTTTATTTTCTACACTTTCAATAAAATCTTCAATTAATTCTTTAGTTGTCATTAAACTAGTTAGAGGACTCAAAAATCCAGAAATAATTAATCTTTGAGCATTTTTATGAGTTAAACCTCTACTCATTAAATAGTATAACTGTTCTTCATCAATTTTACCAATAGCAGCACCATGTGATGCTTCTACATCATATTCATCAATCAATAATAATGGGTTTGCATCTAATCTTGAATTTACTCCAAGTACAATTCCTCTATTTTGTTGTCTTGCTATACTTCTTTTCATATTTTTATTTATCTTACCAATACCTTCAAATACTAAAACACTATTATTATTAGAAACTCCATAGTTTTCAATAATTCCTTCAGTATCAGGTGCATTATGTTCAACTAATTGTGTAAACCTAGCACTTTGTTCTTTACTCGTAATTGCTATCGTTTTTGTAGTTGCACTAGCATACTGCTCTTGTAAAAAGATATTGGTTTTAGAATCAATCATTGAATCATTAACTTCTGCGATACTATATAAGCTTCTTCCATATCTGCTTATATAACTATTTCTAATTACTGACACAACTGATTTTTCACTAAATTTAGATAATCCAGAATATGTTAACTTAGCATTTTCTTTAACAATACTATTACTAACAAAGTTAATACTAGCTTCTCCATTATTATATAAATATTCAAAATATTTAAGTTCAGAGTTCTCTCCTAACACTATCAAAGTATTATTCACTAAATCTGTTTTTTCTTGAATATAAAATATATGTAAAGTATCAGTAACCATTATATTCTTAGGAACATAAATTATTATTCCACTATTTACTTCTTCAATATTATATTGATAAGCTTCATCTTCTAAAGAGTTTAAAAACTTATTATTAGCAATAATAGAATTATTATTCTTAATCACTTGTTTTATGTCATTAATTTCTACTTTTTCAAAAGATTTATTAATTTGTTTAGCTATAATGTGCCCATCTTTAATAACTAAATAATTAGTTAAGTCTTCAGTTAAAAATTTTGATATATCACTTGGTATATCATTGTTAACTTCTACACTGTTCTTATATTTAAACATTATAATCCAAGTGCTTCCTTAGTTGCACAAACTCCAAGTAATACTTTTTCTTCTTCCTCTTCAACAACAACTCTTACATCTTCAATACCAAGTTCTTTTTTGATCCAGTCATAACCTTCAGTATCGATTTTCTTAATTAACTCGACACCTCCACTTTTAACAATTTTACCAACCATCATTACATGTACAAAATCAGCATCAATATATTCAAGTAAACGTTTATAATGAGTTATCAAAAGTAATCCTAAATCTTTTGATTTCATTTTAGTAACATTTTCTCCAACTATTTTTAAAGCATCTACATCTAATCCTGAATCAATTTCATCTAAAATCGCGATTGTTGGTTTAAGCATTTTCATTTGTAATATTTCATTACGTTTTTTCTCTCCACCACTAAATCCTTCATTTAGATATCTATGAGGAAGATCCTCATTCATTTTTAATTCTGCGACTGCTTTATCATATTCTAAAATAAACTTGAATAATGATACATTTTTACCTTCTTCAAGTCTTGCATTCATTGCAGTCTTAATAAAATCACTATTAGTAACTCCAGGAACTTCCGCAGGACTTTGCATCCCAAGGAATAGCCCAGCTCTAGCTCTTTCATCTACTTCCATATCTAGAACGTTTTTACCGTCTAAAGTAACACTACCTTTTGTTACTGTGAATTTTGGGTGTCCCATAATAACACTAGCAAGTGTTGATTTACCAGTTCCATTAGGTCCCATAATTGCGTGAGTTTCCCCACCTTTAATTTCTAAATTTACACCTTTTAAGATTTCTTTTCCATCAACCTCTGCGTGTAAATCTTTGATTTTTAATACGCTCATAATTACTACCTCCTAGCCATATATATAATAATATATATGACACAGTATCACAAATGATATACATAGTTTTATCTTAGTCTAATTTTTTTAAAAACATAAAAAAAGAAAGCAAAAATTTGCTTTCTTAAATATAAATTTTTATCTGTTCAGAAACTACACTGTATCCATCCTCATTTAAATGGAATCCATCGACTGTATAGTTTAGATCTAATTGTTCAAAATCATTCTTTAAGTGCTTTGTAATATCTACAAATTTAAGTTTGTTTTTTCTAACATAATTTTTAAGATAATAGTTCAACATACCTATTTCATGATTGTCTCTAGCATCAACATATTCACGATTAATAATATCCATATTTGCAGGGTTAACTGGTATCACAGATACTATATGTATTTGTGTATCTTTAGATCTTTTTTGAACTTCTTCAACTATTGTAATTATATTTCTATATATATCGTTTACACTAGTATTTTCAAAGCCCATGTCATTAGACCCTATTGATATAAATAGCTTACTTGGTTTATATTTGATTGCTCTTTTATATAATGTCTTAATCAGTAATTCTGTTGTATCTCCAGAAATTCCATTATTATAAATACACATTTCATTGAAATGTTTATCTATATCTAGGTTTTCTATTAAACAGTCCCCTATTAGAACTACTTGATTTTTATCGTAATCTCGATCAGCTATTACTTGAAGTCTGTCTCTGTATCTGCTGATTATTGTTTTCTTACTCGTCATCTTCAAACGTTTCATTTTCTACTTGATATCTAGCTATAGGGTGTGCGAAAACTCTTTTAACTAAAGTAAGTGCTAGTAGAGAAAATATTGATGTAACTATTCCTAATACAATATAATTCATACCGAAAATAATTCCAATAATGGCACTAATCCACAATGTTGATGCGGTAGTAAGACCATATACATTTGAATTTGTTTTTAATATTGCACCTGTACCTAAGAACCCAACACCAGTGATTACACCAGCGATAATTCTTGTGTTTTCAACAACAATATTCGCATTCACATCAGTACCAATAGTTTTTGCAAGTTCTAATGTATCATACATCATTTGTTTTGATAAAATTGTTAATGCCGCAGCACCTAGTGCTACTAAAACATGAGTAGTCATCCCAGCTATCTTATGTTTTCTTTGTCTTTCAAAACCTATAAGGCCTACAAAAAATACTGTCAATCCTAAATTTTGTAAGATATAAACTAAAGTAATTGCCTCATCCATCCTGCCACCTTCTTTCATGTTAACTATACATTATAAACGCTTACATAAGAAAAATCAATAGAGTAGAGGCTTAATCTTAAAATAAATTTTCGCCCCTCTCACACCACCGTACGTACGGTTCTCGTATACGGCGGTTCAATTTATATCACAGTTTGTACTTTTAGATAGTGGTCTAACGCACTCGTTAGGCCTCTTTT
>JAUVDP010000064.1 GCA_030595255.1 Mycoplasmatota bacterium
TTCCTTCGTAATACTTGTTAACAATAAACTGTTTTTCTTTGCTTGTGTAACTCATAATTACCACCTTTCATTTTAGAAGTCATTATACACGAAAGATAAGATTATAAAATTACTAACTTAATATTTTCCCCTTGTAGATATATGATATAATAAATTAAGGATGTAAAGACTATAAGCAAATAAAATTAATAATAAATTTTAATAGACAATTGAGTAAGGACTGAAATTAATTTGAGCCATTCTGAATAGGTTGCGGGATTATCAATATGTCAAATGGCTGAGTTTAAGAATGTTAGGGTTATAGAATCACCCTAAGATATAAACAAATAATATCAAGGTGATGAATTTGATGGAAATAGTCTACTCGATAAATCAATTTTAAAAATATAAAAAAACGCTAAGAAGCGTTTAATTATTTTTTTACTTGAAAGTATATTGTCTAATTTGATAATTCTTTAAACGTGAGCTCTAGTAATTCTTTAGTTGAAATATGCTCAGATTTATTGGCTATGTATTCATTACTTAATATACTATCTATATTAATTGTATACCATACAATAAGTTTTTTAATTATCAAAAGAACCATATCTTTTTCATTTTCGTTCACATATTTTCTTAAACAGTTTGTATAACCAACAATATATGGATTTTTAGTATAATTTGTTATAGTCCCAATTATACCGTTTACTTCAATCTCAAATTGCTGAATACTCAAAATAATCACCACCTTATAAGTTTACTAATTCAGGTATATCTTCATCTTCATAATCAATATACTGTACTGTATTCAAGTTGTTGTAAGCAGAAGTTGAATAAGTACTCATTATTGAAAATATAAACAGAAGACAGAAAACTAACACATATTTTTTCATTTCATCCCCTCCTTCAACTTCATAATAATTTTTCGGAAGGGATTAAACCACAGCACATATGTCATATATTTAGGAGGGATCATGGATATTGTAAGATTATTAAACTTTATGGATAGTTTAAGGTATGATCGAAATATTAATCAAGAAGAATATTTACATGATATTATTTCACAAAGACAGTATTATAGGTATTTATATGGAGAATCAGAACCACCATTTGATATTGTTTTAAAATTATCGAAGAAGTTGAATATTTCGATTGATAGATTGATAGAAAAATTTATTGTAGATACAGAAAAAGAGAATAAACAAGTACAACAATACTTTAATTGTGTAATCAATAAGAAATTAGATGAGGCTCAAGTATTGTTTAGTCTTTTATCAAAAATGAATATTAAGGATAAAGAGAATAAAAAATTCATGTCATTAGGAAAAACATTGTATGATTTTTACACAAATGTAATCTCAAAAAGAGAATTGATATTTGTATTGAAAAACACTATAGTATTTGATAAAATAATTAAACTAGATTTTTTACATGATATTGAATTGTATATGTTAGGGTTAATAATGGAATATAGTGATAATGATCGTGAACTTATTCTAAATAAAATATTATTTCTGAATAAGGAAAAGAAAATATTCACATCTGAAATAGACTTTATAACTCTCAAATATATTTTTGGATAATTAAGAATCTAGGTAGACTTAAAAGGCTTGAAGAAGTAATTGAAAGTTCAGGCGAAGCAATAGCTTATTGTAGAAGAGAATTCACTTTATACTTATTAGAGTATTTTTATTATTATAAAGCTTTAGCACACTATAAGTTAGGGAATACTATTGATTTTGAGAGTGAATTGTTTAATACAATCAAAATTGTAAATATGCTTGTAGCAGAGAAAAGGACAAAGTTTGAAGAAACAATATTAAGAGATACTATGAAAAATGCAAGAGATTTCTATTTAGAAAAATTAAAACAACAAACAGGTTAATTGTTTGTTGTTTTTAAATATATGACATATGTGCTGTGGTAAAACCACTATAGAAATTATATTCTATTTTTGGGAAGGGGGTGAAAAAATGAAAAAAATGCTAAGTTTAGGATTAATTATGGTGGTAGGGTTAATGATGTTATCAGTGCAAAGTGTTGCTGCAGCAGTAGAATCACCATATATTGACATGATGGATACAGAAAAAATCTCTGATGGAGAAACTTGGTAGGTTGAGGGATACTATAGCTATAATGGGAACACAGACGAAACAGAAATTGACATGTTTTTAGCTCATAATTTTGTTAAAGTAAAGATTAATTACAAAAGTAACAGTGTCAATGTAAATTATATTTTAGAAGTGTATCATTCAGGTAATTGGCAAGAGGTAAAACGGGTTTCATCATCAGCAGGAACTGGTGGTATAGTGGATATTGTAACACCAATATATGCTGGTTATACATACAGACTTAAAGTTCAAAATCCATCTAATTGGTTTGGAAGTAGTACTTATCTAGACGTAAAATGGTGGGCAATTTCTTAGATTAAAATGCTACTCCGCTAATTAATAATTAGTGGAGTAGTTAATCAATTATTGATAATAATGAGTATGGTATCTCGATATTTTTATGGTATAATTTACATAGTTGCATAGAGGGGGAACATATATGATACAAATAAAAAAACTATCAAAAACCTACAGCTCCAAGAGTGGAGATGTTGATGTTTTAAAAGATATAGATTTAAACTTACCAAGAAAGGGATTTATTTCTCTAATTGGAAAATCAGGAAGTGGAAAAACAACTTTTCTAAATTTACTTGGTGGATTAGATACGTTTGATAATGGAGAAATTTTACTTCAGGGTATTAAGTATAGTGATTTAAATGATTCTGACTGGGATATCTTAAGAAGTCAGTATATTTCATTTATTTTTCAAGAAGATAATCTTATAGAAGATTTTAATATTTATGAGAACTTAAATTTCGTAATGAAAAATGATAATTATGAGCTAGTATTGAATAAACTGAGAAAGTTTGGACTAGAAGATAAAATTGACAAATACCCACATGAATTATCTGGTGGTGAGAAACAGCGTATTGCAATTATTCGGGCATTATTAAAGGATTCGAAAGTATTGCTAGTTGATGAACCTACTGGAAGTTTAGATGAAGAGAGTGCAATAACGGTGCTCAAAACGCTAAAAGAGGTCTCAAGAGAAAAACTTGTATTTATGATTACTCATGACAAAGAAAATGCAAAGACATACAGTGATGAAATATTTACATTAAAGAATATGAATATTTTTAATAATACTAAACATCTAAATAATACACAAGTAATTGGGAAGAAGATAATTGGAGGAACATCATTAAAACTTAAGAATCATCAACTATTCCGTCTGGTCATTGGTCTTTTTAAAAGAAAAGTTTTCAAAATTATCCAGTATTCATTTTTATTAATGATTACTCTATTTATGGTAGGACTTGGGTTTTCGACATTATTTACAAATGAGTTTTCAATTGCAAGTGATACTTTCATTTCTACTGGGATGGAATATGTTTTTATTAAATCACCAGGTAATGAATATTACGACGGTGAAGATTTTTCAGAATGGCAGGAAAATATAAGTAGCAGTGTACGAGTAACTCATAACGACTTCTCTTTACATTTATACGACAATTCAGGAAAACCCTTTATGGACGTTAATTATAAGCCAACAATAAATGCTTTTATGAATATAAATCAAGATGTTGAATTATTAGCGGGGAATTTGCCGGTATTTAATAATGAAATTATTGTATCAGATTATTATGCTGAGAGTCTATTACAGAATGAAATTATAGACGGAACCAATATTGAAAGTGTTTTAAATAAAAACATACCTAGTACTGAACTAATTATTATTGGTATATTTAAGACGGATTATTTAAAACACTCTAGTATGTTAGAGGGGAATAATTATTATATGTATTCTGAGGATTTTTCTGAAAACGACAAGAATGAATTAAACTATAAGATAGATGAATTTTATTCTGTAGCATATATCTCAGAATCTTTTGATTTTTCATTAAGTAATATTGGGTTAAATGGTGTTGTTGATAGTTCAAATGACAATAGATCTATTAGTGGGAAACTATATCCAAGAAATTCAATAGGAATTGACATGTTAACTACTTTTAGTGAAACAACTCAAAATACTAATGACTTATATATATCAAAATATATGCTATTTGAACTACTTTTAGATGATTCTAATTATGACTTAAATAGTTATGAGGAATTTATCTCGTATTGGGCTTTGAATGAAGAAGAAATAACATCACATATTATAGGTGAAAGCATTACTATAGCATTTGAAACCAAGTCACAGATGTATCTTAACAATGGTGATTCTTTTAATATAAATACAAGAGAATTTTTGATAAAGGGAATTGTTAATACAGATCATCCTGTGTCTAATATGTATATTGATAGTTCAATATATAATGAGGGATTTAAGAACAACTTTTCACTTATAATACCAATTACAGATAATTCATTATTAAATGAAAATGCATTAAGAGTAATTAGAGAAAATGGTTATTTCTATGAATCGCATTTATCAAATAGTATTATAAAGTATATGGACGAGGATGGTTATATATTGTCAGTAATTGCATTTTCAGTAAGTGGACTATTTATTGTATTTTCAGTGTTACTGTTTAACAATCTACTTTCAAGAGATATAATGAATAAAAAGAAAGAAATTGGATTATTTAGATCTTTAGGAATCAAACAGCAACAAATATTCAAATTATTTATACTTGAAATTATGTTGATAACAACAATAGCTTTCATTGGAGCAGTATTACTACAGCCAATTGGAATTCATTTTTTAAATTTATTAGTATCAAGTGGTGATGATAAACTTTCGATTATTAAGTTTGATTTAAGGATGGTAATCCTTCTAGGAATTAGTTCAGTTGGTTTTACTTTGATTTCTATATTGAATCCATACAAAAAAATGAAATCACTTACTTTAATAGATACTATCAAAGGGAATAACATTTAGGAGTTTGTGAGTTATGTGTGAATTCAAAACTCTAGTGTACTTTGTATTAGTTTAACACCCCTCAACTCCATCCCTTGTTGGGCAGGGGTTAAGCAAGGAGTTTTGAAAATATATTTACCTATTTTAGTGCTTAACTCATTATAGGGTTAGGAAGCAATGCCTTATCGTCAACGAGTGGATTGCGGATAGTAAATTGGACAGTAAAAACTGGACACATTACTATTTAAACGAAAGACCATCAGTTATTGATGGCCTTTTTTACGTCTTTAATTAGAGGTATTTTCAAATTCACTAGGAGTCAGATAATTAAGTGATGCATGTAGATGAATGTAATAATAGATCAAACAGAGGAGACTTATATTATCATAAATATATGTCAATTTAAAATTTAGATTTACAAGTTTTTTCTTTATAAAATTATGTTATAATACTATTAATGAACAAAGTAAATTAAACATTTTTTGTATTAGTTAAACACCCCCTAACTCCACCCCTTGTTGGGCAGGGGTTTAATTAGGTGTTTACGATATAGGTTTGCCTAAACTAGCCGTTTCTTTGATTTATGTTAGGAAGCAATGCTTTATCGTCAACACGAAAGTGCGTGCAACAAGGGTAAGACAAGACAATATGACCATCCCATATTGCTTCATAGAACATTTTGAATAAATGCCTTTGTTAAGCGATATATAATATAGTTAATTTATTGACTATTAGTGAAAAACAATGAAAAAAGGTGTTTCTCATATACTTTGAATAAGTATAGACTGAGAATCACCTTTTTTTATTTTCTCGATTAAAGGGGTATTAAACCCCTGTCCAAAGTAAATGCAATAATTGTTATATTTTGAGTTTCAGAAGGGTGTTCATAAACCCTCACCTCTACCGTAAAGAAATCATAGATAAATTATAATGAAAAAGGATCACCTCTCGGTGATCCTAGGAAGGGGATGCATAAATAAAATATTCATGCAAACTTGCACTGCTATGAAAAAGCGGGACACATAGTCCCACTCTAGAACAAATAATGTAGTATAATATAATAATGGAGATGATAATATGGTTAATCAGTACAGTGTAGACTTTAAGTTAAAAGTAGTTAAGATGATTCTTAATGAGAATATAAGCAAACGTGAAATAGAAAGAACATATAAAGTATCGAGAAAAGCACAAAGGCAGTGGGTACATAAGTATGAAACTGAAGGTATAAGTGGTTTAGTAAGTAAAAGAAAAATAAGGGATAAAATATACACAGATAACGAAGAGGATTCAGTTGAAAGTTTAAAACATGAAATCCTTCTTTTAAAGATAGAAATTGAGAGATTAAAAAGAGGATATAATAACGAAGACGCTAAATACCTAAAAAAAAAGATCTCTTAAATTATGAGTATAATTTAGTTCATAAATTCAGATCAAAGTTTTATATAAATGAGCTGTGTGAATATATAGATATTTCTAGAAGTGGATACTATAGATGGCTCAGAAGAAAAGAGAACAAAACGCAACAACAAGAAACAAAAGATTACTTAAAGTCATTAATAATAAATTATCATGAAATGTATCCAACAAAAGGTTATCGCGCAGTAAGAAAAGAAATAAAAATAGATACAGGATGGATAGTGTCATATTACTTAATGTATCAATGTTTTAAAGAGTTAGGTATTTATAGTAAAGCTAAGAGAAGAGCTTACAGAAGGCCAAAGGGTGTATCAGACAAATATAAAAACATCATTGATGGTGATTGGTCCACTAATGGACCATTTGAGAAAGTGTGTAGTGACACTACAATGCTTACTCACAATGGAGTGAAATATGATTGGAACTATCATGTTGATGTATACAATAATGAAATAGTAGG
>JAUVDP010000040.1 GCA_030595255.1 Mycoplasmatota bacterium
GAATATTGCATAATATAGCCTCCTTTAAGTTTTTACACTTCAAGTGGCTACGCCGCAAATTTTAGGGACTTTGTCAAGTCTTTTCATGAAAAAAACACAAATAAATCAAAAAAACTACAAAATAAAAAAGACCCCCTCACAACATGTGTGAGAAGATCAATCTTTTTTTCTTAACTTAATGACATTGCCTTTTTAGGGCTTTTATTATATTTTCATATGAAATTAATAATACATTTCTTTATATAAAGTGTGATACAATATGATTAAGAAAACTAGAAGAAAAGTAACTTGTCCTCTATTGGACTTTTTTGGAGGAAATATTATGCGAGGCTTTTACTTAGGCAAACAACAGTTTAATAGTAATAATATAGATAAACTATTTCAATACTTAGAATCATATATAGATAATGGATATAATATTAGATTTATTACATTAAAATCAAGAAAAAAAGAATATAATATAACTTCTTTAGAAGAGTTAAAATATACATTTAAAGAAATAGATTTCGCGAGACATTTTGAGATTACATTTGAAAAGAAGGAAAGACAGATTACAATATTTAATTCTAAGCTTCGTTCAAAAGAATGGTATATACATACAAAAATCGAAAAAGACTATCATGAATTAGAAGAAGATAATGTTAAAATATATCTTTCTAATAAAAAACTAGAACTGTTCAAACCTGGAAATTATGAAACTTTTGATATGAGATTTATTGTAGATAAATGGGTAACTCTTTTAATTATTGCTAGTATTATAGGTATTGTTATTGGATCATTCTATATTAAACTCGCAGCTATTGCTTGTTTGTTGATAATGGCTTCAATTACTCTCTTTATATATAAATTAGGATTTTATAAGAATTAAGTATTCACGAAATGGAGATAATAATTATGAAAAAGAAAAAAGATGATAATTTTCTATTTAACTTTATAGCACCTATTTATGGGTTATTTTATAATTCTCAAAAAAAGAACTATAAAATAACAATGGATAATATGTATAAAGAATTAAATCTAAAAGAGTATAAAAATATAATTGATGTTGGATGTGGGACAGGAGCACTTTGTTCGGTCTTAAATCAAGAAGGATTACAAGTCACAGGAATTGAACCAGCAATGAGAATGTTGAAAATTGGTATGAAAAAAGCTGAAAATAAGGAAGTAAACTTTGTACAATGTGGTACTTGTTCTAAGTTACCTTTTGAAGACAAGAGTTATGACTTATCAATTGCTTCTTATGTAGCACATGGATTAAAGCCAGAAGAAAGAAAACAGTTATTTTTAGAAATGGGACGCTTAACCAAACATTATGTTATTATTCATGATTATAATAATAAAAGAGGTTTCTTTACTAATATAATAGAGTGGCTAGAACGTGGAGACTATTTTAATTTTATTAAAGTTGTTCAAACTGAACTAAACGAACATTTTAAAACTGTTAAAGTTATTAATGTTAAAAAACAAGCAGCTTGGTATATTTGTGAACCATATTAAATATTATTACTAAGGATGGTAAATATGAATTATAAAGTAGTTAGAATTAAAGAAAAGATATCTTATGGAGATGCACTTAATTTACAACATAAAGTATTTGATTTAGTAGAAGAGGGTAAATATGACGGAGTATTATTAATCCTAGAACATAAACATGTACTATCAATGGGAATTAGAAGTAACTATGATAATTTACTTGTTACTAAACAAATATTAGAAGATAAAGATGTTGAGTTTTATAAAACTGATCGTGGTGGAGATATTACTTACCATGGCCCAGGACAAATAATTGCTTATCCTATTTTTAAATTAAAAAGTTTTAATTTAAGATTAAGTGACTATATGCATAATCTTGAAAAAGTAGTTATTGATACACTAAGTACTCACGGATTAGAGGCTTACCAAAGAAAAGAATTCCCAGGAGTTTGGGTTAATAATACAAAGATATGCGCAATAGGAGTAAGAGCTAGAAAGTATATTACTTATCACGGACTTGCATATAATGTAACAACTGATAAATCGTATTTTAATTTAATTAATCCCTGTGGTATTACTGATTTTAAAGTTAGCTCACTAGAAGATTTTGTAGATGATATTGATATAGAGAAAGAAAAAGAAGTGATTATCAATAGCTTCATTAAAGTATTTAATATTGGATTTGAAGAAATTACTTTAGGTGAATTATAGTAATTACCGAAAAGTTATTTTAATATTAAAGTTTTGCTTTGATTATCAAAGTACTTGAAATTTATTAGATCTTGTCTTATAATTAGATTATAAGGAAGACAATATTAAGGAGAGTACTATAAAAGGAATATTTATTACTAAGAATTACACAAAGACTAAATCTTTTTAGTCTTTGTTTTTTATTTTTAATGGTATTAACTTAGGTATTATAGGAACAACATTATTCCTTAACTCATTCTATTTTGATCATAACTATAAGGTGCTTGAAGATGTATTTAAGTTTTGGATTTTATTCGTAATTAATGGATATGTAGTATTTTCTATAAAAGAGATATATGTAGAATATATAAAAGGAGAGGTTAATAAAGAACAAGGATTTATTATTGCATATTTAGCTGGAGTGTTGGTACATAGTATCTTTATTCACAACTATATTAATCTAGAATTTGATAGAGTAATATTATCTAGTTATTTTTTAATTGCATCAGCAATAGCTGTTTTATTAGGATTTAAACAAAATTGGAGTAATAATAGAAAACTTGGACTTGCGGCAATATATTTTTCACTAGCAAAATTCTTTATATATGATTTATATAGTAGAGATTTTAGTACGTTTACTAAAATGATTACATACTTTATTTTAGGATTTGTCTTACTAGGAATTGCTTTACTTTATGCATATCTTGAAAAAACATATGGTAAAACAAATATCTAAATAGAATAAAAGAATTAAATAAAATTAGATAGGAGATAAAGGATGATTAAAATATATGAATTTATAAAATACTTTCATACTAATTTAATCAAACTTGTTATTGTAATACTTTTAATATTCGCATTATATATGAACAATAATGCAAATGTTAGTGCTAGAAGATTTGTAGAAGATTATCAGAATGAAATTAATATTGAATCAAATAATGATGATGAAGAATTATTAAACGAAGATTATACAAAAGAAAGAATTAACACCAATAGTTTTATAATAGTACTTGGTAATATAATGGTTCAGAATTATATACAAGAAAATCAATTTTACTGTTATTGCAATTATAGGTTTGTACAATTAAACTTTATAGGTAATGAGGATTGTTACACGATCTTGATGAATGCTGATTAGTAGAAAAATGAGTGTTAATATTATCTTAAATGATTGTACCAATAATAAAACAGCGATAGAAAAGGAGATAACTAACATCTCCTTTTTGCTTGATTAACTTTTTAACTATAATAAAATTGTTTACAAATATAGATGTGCTATAATGTATAAGAACATAAATAATTTGAGGAGTTGGTATATATGAATATTTATAGTGGGTTTCAACTAAATATTTATACGATTATTATATTATTTATTTTACTAGTATCAATGTTAACAAAACGTGAAACATATAAAGTATCTACAAGAATGCTTAGACTTATAATGTTGACAATAGTTGCTCTTTTAATTATAGAAATATTTTCTTGGATGTTTGATGGAATTGATAAAGAATATGCATATATTCTAAATTATATTTTTAATACAATATTTTTTGTAGTTGGAGTAGCTGTAGCAGGGTTATTCACATCGTATATAGATTATATGAACTTTCGATCAAAAAGTAGGTTGAAAAAAAGATTTTATTATATGCATATGGCTATTTTAGCTTTAATATTAGCTATTATAAATTTCTTTACACCAATAATCTTTAGTATTAGTGCTGAGAATGTATATAGTAGAGAACCTCTCATTGCAGTAGGATTTATTTCTGTATATTTATTATTAGTATTTATGTTGATACAAACTTTTAAAAACAGAAAAAAATTAGATGATAATCAGTCTCTAAGTATGTATGTATTTATTTTATTACCATTCATTGGAGGAGTATTACAATTATTTTTCTATGGACTTTTAATTATGTGGGCATTTTCGGGACTTGGTGTTTTAATAGCATATATCTTTAATGAAACTACAAGTAACTCTAGAGATTATCTAACAAAATTATTTACTAGAGAAATCACATATTCTTATATGGGAAGTATGGTTGAAAAAAATCAATCTTTTATAATTATTAGCATAGATATTGATGATTTTAAAAACATTAATGATTCTTTTGGACATAAAGTTGGCGATGAAGTATTATTTCATTTTTCAAAAATATTATTATTAACATTTGGAAAGAATGCATTAGTATCTAGATTTGGTGGAGATGAATTTATTGTTGTAATTAAAGAGGGCTCTGAGGAAGAAGTTATTGCATACCATAATTTATTTGAAGGCAATATAACTCTTTATAAAGGATACAGATTTATTGAGAAAATCAATTATAGTTTTGGATCATCATTTAGAGAAATTGATTCAACAGAAAGTATTGATGATTTGTTAGAAGTAGCAGATGATTTAATGTATGATGAAAAAGCACAACATAAAAATAGAAAAAGAAGAATAACTGATAAATAACTACCTGTAACGAGGTGATTGTATGAATAACAAAATATCATTTCAGATATTAAATAAAACAAATGTTGAAGAATATAAAAGAATAAGATTAGAAGGATTAAAGAATTCACCATTAAATTTCGGATCTAGCTTTGAGGAAGAATCCTTATTTAATGATAACGATCTACTTAAAAACTATTGAACAGATTACTTTGAGAGTTGAAAAGGAAAATGAATTTGTAATAAAATTGTATAGAAAATCAGTATTTATTAAATTTGCTGAAGTATCTTTATCACTAAAGGTAGAAAATCAGTATTACGGGTTTATTATGATGAATATATTTTTAAAGTAGTATATAATGTAAATAAGATATGTAAGGAAAAAGAGCAACTCATATTTGAGTTGCTTAGTAATTACAAAAACAGGGAGGAATAATTATGTATATATATAAATATGTAAAAGCTATATCAGGTAGTTTTTGGGCTACTTCGAATCATCAAGAGTTGATTGACAAATACTCTAAAAAAGGATGGAAATTCATTACTGCAATACCTTTATATTCAACTGCTGAAGGTAGAATTAAAGAACTTGATTTAGTATTTGAAAGAGAAGAATAGTTAACTTAAGTATTATTATCTTTAAGTAATCATATATGATATTATGAAATTGAAGTTTAATTAAATATATTTTACAGGAGGATATCAATGATAGTTAATAATGTAAAAAATGTACCTATTATCGAAGTGAATAGCGAAGAAGCAAAATTCACATCAATGAAAGCTTTAGTATCATCTAAAGAAGGATTTGAAGGCTATGTAATGAGGGAAGTAGAAGTTCTTGAAGGAGGACATACACCAAAACATAGACATCCTTGGCAACACATTAACTATATGCTTGAAGGTAAAGGAGAATTAATGATTGATGGTAAGATTAATAAAGTAGAAGCTGGATCTTTTGCTTTTGTACCACCTGGGTCTCTTCATCAATTTAGAAATGCTGGTAAAGGTGTATTTAAGTTTATTTGTATTGTTCCAGAAGAGGGACATGTGTATTAAGAAATTATAGAAAAATCTTTGAATTTGAGATAAACCCCAAAAGTAGACATTAATTAAGAAAATGTCTACTTTTTATATAATTGTATTTTAAAAAGGTATATTTTTGTGATACAATTTAGTTGGAAGCCTATGCTGAATCCAGGGAAAATATAACTTACTTATTTGAAAGGCCACTTTTGGTCTTTTTTTATTTTTTTTAATAGGGATTTAAAGAAATAAAAAAATATAGGAGGGTTAAAATGAAAAAAATATTTTTTGCTTTATTATTAGCATCCACTGTGTTTTTATCAAGTTGTGATTCAATAAGTTTAGATCAACTACAAGAACTTGAAGCTGATATATCTGCTCTTGAAGAGTTTGATGAAGAAGCACTGGTAACATCTATTACAGCTTTAGAAGATGAGATAGATGATCTTGAAGCTGATTTAGCTTTAATGGAAACTGAAGATACTGCACTTTTAACTAATATTTTAGAGCTTGAAGCTGAAATATTAGTATTAGAAGGACAATTAGCATTAATAGGAGCTACTTTTAATGGTGTACCAGCTAATGTTTATGTTAATTATGGTGATGATTTAGATTTACTTACTTTAGGGGTTACAGCTGCTGATGCTCTTGATGGTGATATAAGTGGTGATATTACCGTTAATATTTTAGATACTGCAGTTCTAACAATTGGAGAATATGATATTGTTTATTCTGTTGATGATAGTGATGGAAATACTACTAGTATATCAATTCCACTTACTATATGGCTTCACGATAGTGAATATGATTTTGAGGTAATAAACAATGGTACAGAAATTATGATTACTAGGTTTAAAAACATAATGGTATGGGAAGATATTGAATTATTAGTTATTCCGGATACTATAGGTGGATTACCTGTTGTAATTATTGATAGTTACGTATTTAGTGATAGATATATTGAGGCGTTAATTATTCCAGATACAGTAACAGAGATTAGAGACTATGCATTTTTCTATGGAGATTTTGATGAAGTAATATTGCCTAGTGGACTTCTTCATATTGGAGACTATGCATTTGGAGATGGTGATTTAGATTCTATAGAGTTGCCTGATTCTTTATTAAGTATAGGAGACTATGCATTTAGTGATAATAGCTTAAAAACTATTACTTTACCAGATTCTATTTCATATATTGGAGTAGCAGCATTTGAAGATAATAATATAGAATCATATTCAATTTCTGGAACTAATACAAACTTCAAACTAGTTAATGACGCACTATATACATTTGACGGAACTCGTTTACTTGATTTCCCAAGAATGAATATAAGTACTAGTTATGATGTACCAGTAGGTACTCTATATATTGATGAATATGCATTTTATTATAATAAAATTGTATCATTAACATTACCAAGTACATTATTAGAGATTGGTAAATATGCATTTTATAATGATGAAATTGTAAATTTAAGTCTTCCTGATGGTCTTTTGTCAATTGGGGAACGTGCATTTTACTCAAATTATATTTCTGCATTAGATATTCCTAATAGTGTTTTAACAGTTGGTAAAAATGCATTTTATAGTAATCAAATTTTAACGTTAACACTTTCAACTAGTATGACAGTGATAGAGGAAAGTACTTTTGGATCAAATAAGATAGAAAATCTTGTAATTCCAAATAACATTTTAATAGTAGAAGACTATGCATTTTATGCCAATCAAATTGAAACATTAACACTTTCAACTAGTATGACAGAAGTAGGGTATCGTGTATTTGAAAATAATAATCTTACTAGTTTTGTAACTCCGGATCATATCATAAAGATTGGAGATCGTGCATTTTTTAATAATGATATTGCGACTGTTACATTCCATGAAGATTTAGAATCAATTGGATATAGAGCATTTGGTACTAATCAAATAGTTACTTTAGTTTTACCAGATAGTTTAATAACATTGGGAGAATACTCATTTGATCATAACCTCATAACAGATATAACATTCCCTGCTGGTATAGAAACTATTCCTGCATATGCATTTGGTTATAATCAATTAACATCATTAGATATACCAGCAAGTGTAACTACTATTGGATCTAATGCATATCAGTTTAATATTTTAAGCACATTGGTTATACCAGATACTGTTACATCATTAGGTGTTTATGTATTCCGAAACAACCCAATTGTTGACGTAACCATTTCAGCTAATTTAGATAGTATTCCAGTTGGTACATTTTATTATAATACTCTACCAAGTGTAACGATTCCTGATAACATTACTTATATTGGATCTAATGCATTTAGACATAATTTATTAGATACTTTAGTTATTTCAGAGTATGTTACTTATATTGGATCTAATGCCTTTTATGAGAATGGAATGACTACTTTAACAATTGGTAGTGGAGTTGAAGTTATTGAGTTAGGTGCATTTAGTGTTAATACATTTACTACAATTACTATCAACGGAGTTGAAACAAGGTTTAATAGTACTTGGGAAGGTATTGGATTCCCTGTAGCTTTAAAGCCTGCTGAATAATATAAAATAAAAAAAAGACCTTTAAATTAAAGGTCTTTTTAATTACTATATTACAAAGTCTCCATCTGTAAAGATTGTTACTTTAGAACCATCTTTTAGAGTTCCTTCTACTTGTAAATCTTTACTACCAAACATAAAGTCTACGTGAACCATTGATTGATTAGAACCAGCTTTAGCTAATTCTTCATCAGTCATTTTTGTTCCACCTTTAACGTTCATAGGATAAGCACGTCCTAGTGCTAAATGACAAGATGCATTTTCATCAAATAATGTATTTAAGAATAAGATATTAGAATTAGATATTGGAGAATCATAACTAATAAGCGCAACTTCTCCTAAATATTTACTACCTTCATCTGTTTCTAATAAACTATTTAATGTATCTCTATTCTTTTTAGCATCAAAGTTTATAACTTTACCATCTTTAAATTCTAGCCAAAAGTCTTCAATTAAATTACCTTGATAGTTTAATGGTTTAGTAGATACTACTTTACCGTTTACTCCTAATTTTTCAGGCATTGTAAAGTTTTCTTCTGTAGGGATATTTGGATTAAAATATACTCCTTTAGAAGAATTTTCTCCACCACCAGCCCATATATGGTTTTTAACTATTTTTACATGTAAGTCAGTACCTAAGCTATTTGTGAAATGTAAAGTATCAAAGTTATAATCATTTAATATTTTATTATGAGCTAACATTGATTTATTATGATTTGCCCATTCCTCTATAGGATCATTTGTTTCAGTAACACGTGATGCTTGTAAGATTGCATCCCATAATGCTTCAACTGCTTCATCTTCTTTAAGATTAGGGAATACTTTTTTAGCCCATACTTTATTAGGTGCAGCAACTACACACCATTGTGCATGGTTACCCATCATATGATCTTGATAAAACTTAAATGCTTTCATTTTAGCAATCCCAGCTTTTTGCATTTTCATTTGATCAACACCTGCGTTTAATCCAGGTATTGGAGATGTAATACTTATAACACATCCATTATTGTCCATAAACCATTTAACTTTATCAATAGACCAATCTGGAATTTCTTCTAAAGTTTCAATACTCATAGAGTCGTAATTAGTTCTTGTAACATAGTTATCACTCCACTGAACATCCACTCTTTTTGCACCAGCTTTATAAGCTGCTTTAACAAGTAATCTTGCTAATTCTTTAGTTTCAGTTGATGAGTTAATTCCAACATATTGATCTTTTTGTACATTAGCTCCAACCTCAACAATTAATTTTGCATATTTTTCTAATATTTCTAATTTAGCCATAATATATCACTCCTTCAAAAACATTATAACACGTGATATCTAGATTAAATATATCATTTTAATAAATAATATTGTATATAATAAGTAATTTAGAAAAATTATAGATATAATAAATTTATAAGGAATAGATTTTTAAAAGGAGATGACATAATGAATAAGAAAAGTTTAATTAAATTTTATCATGATAATGAAAAAGGATTAATGCATTACGTAATATTTGAAAGAGATGTTGTAGTACTATCAGAAATAAAAACTAAAAAAATTGATTATATTAATGAACACGGTAAATTGAATGTTTCATTTAATGTTGATTCAGATATATTTGATGAAGTAATTGTGACTGTGGTCACAGATAAAGAATATGTAGGTAAAGTATATAATTACATGCATGAAATTAATAACGCTTATTTCTTTGATGGATATGATACATTATGTGTTATCAAGTTTGATAAGAAATAGATTAATTTTCCAAAATAAAACTACACTTTTAAAGTGTAGTTTTATTAGTTTTTACTAAAAGTTGCTCTAAGGCCAACTTCTTGATTTTTATAGATTCTAACATAATTCTTAAAGTGCTTATGAAACGATAATACTACGTATAGTGAAACCAATATAATGGATATATCACTATATTGCTGAATATACATTCCTACAGGAACTACGATTATTACTAGTAAAGTTGATACAGCTATATAATCTAAAGCAATTGTAAGAATAGCAAATATAATTAATAAACCTAGTGCATATACAGGTGCAACTGCGAATAGTAATCCACCAAAAGTCGCAGTTCCTTTTCCACCATGGAATCCCATATGGATAGGATAAATATGACCTACAACAGCACTTAATCCACCTACAAACCAGATAATTTCATTATCAGGGAATATTAGTCTTAATATAAGAACTGGGATGGCTCCTTTAAGAATATCTAGTACTCCTACAAGTGTACCGTACTTTAATCCTAGTGTAATTACGGCATTTGATGTTCCTGCACTTTTTGAATTTACATCTCTAATATCAATACCTAATACTTTTTGTGTAATAAGTACTGCAGGGCTTATAGCTCCTATTAAATAGAGAACAATTATGACTATTAAATATTCCATATATAATAACTCCTTAAACATCGTTTTTTTTATTATATATTATTTATTATAATTTTTAAAGGAAACTACGATATATTAATATAAAATGTTATAATCAAATAGAAAATAGCCATACTTAAAGGAGATAAATATGAATATTATAAAACAAGCTTTTGAAGATCAAATATTAAGACATTTATTTTTTGCTGTAGTGATTTATGTACCGTTATCAATTGTAATTGCTTTTGAAACATTAGATTTCTTAAATATAATGTTGGGTTGGAATGTTATACTCGCATTTGTACCTGTTGTTTTTGCTTTCGTATTCTATAATAAATCTTTAGAGGATAATGATAAACAACAAGATAAGGTAATATTGATATTATTATTTTTATCATGGTTATTCTTTTTCCCTAATGCCTTTTACTTAATAACTGATTTTATTCATCTAGGAGGAGAAGAATTTTATTATTGGGGACAATTATACTCTCCTATTACTTATACAGAAAACTATTTAGGATACTTAACATTAGCTCATATCTTCTTAGGTGCTTTTATTGGTGTATTTATGGCAATTTATTCACTAAGAATGATTGACATATATTTAATAAAGAAATTTGGGAATATGTATTCTACATTAATTATTATAGTAATTATGTTTCTTTCTAGCATTGGAATATATATTGGAAGATTCTTAAGATTAAATTCATGGGATGTATTAAATCCTTTTAATGTATTAGAACAATTATTTGACAGCTTAAATAGATTTACATTTGAATTCATTATGATTTTTATAGTTATTCAGTTAGCTCTTTACTACTTATTAAAGCCGTTTATACGAATTAATGATTTATAATAAGAAAAGAAGTATTTCCTATAAAGGAAATACTTCTTTTTAATTTATTTTATTTGTCTATCATAATATGATTTACTTTGATCTAATACAACAATAGATTTACTCCAGTTAGTAATAGGAATGAAGAAAGCTATCATAATTGGAATAAATATACTTACACCATAATGTGAGTAAAATGGGAAATCTATATCAACATCTTTTTGATCTAATTGATAAACACTTATAGTAATAAAATTTTGTGCTTTTTCTAGTTGTATATATTCAAGTAGATTATCATTTACTCTATAATTCCCGATATAATTAGAATGATATTTATTAAATACCCAGAAACTATCTGTTTCTAAATGATTAAAGATAGAATCTACATCAAAGTCATTATTAAATATTTCAATATTATTTATCTCATCACTATATTTATTTGTGAAATAGATATAGTCTCCTATAATTATTCCTCTATCATTATGAACTTTATCTAATGTAAATTTTAATACTGTCCCATTAGAATTTACTTTATTATATGAAGAGCTGTGATTAGTAGAAGACGTATAATACATAACTTGGTTTACACTGTCATAAGCAGGACTTCCACTAAGAATCTCAAATGAAATAGAATTGTCAGAGTATAATATTAATTCATCTGAAGTTCTAAAAAAGAGATTTCCTGATATAACATTTATACTATCGTATGATGTAGTATTTAAATCGATTGTCTCAGACAATAAGATATTATCATTTTCAAATTTGAAAATTTCATATATTCCAGACAGTTCATTATTTACAAAATATAATACATTATCTTCGTAGTAGAACATTGCGTAATAATCAGAGATTTCAGAAATATTAGTAGTGCTATCCTCGGTTATAATATACGTATGATATCTTGCGAACAATATAATATTATTTTCATAATATATGAATCTATTATAGTTATCAGAACTTCTTAAGATATCATCCTCATCAACAACAAATGAAGCTGAATCAAGCTGTTTATCAAAAACTTTTTCTTTTGTTTCTAAATCATAAACAAAGAATCTGTTATCTGAAGTGTAAAAGTATAAATATGAGTCATTATAATAATAATCAGTAATAGTTTCGGTTTTTCTAAATTCAGTATCAATGTCTAGATTCAATATTTCTTTTTGATAGAAATTATTATTTATATCAGTTGGTAAATCATTAAAAGAAAAATAGCCAACATTATTTGATAAGTTTAATGTTTCACCAATAGTGTTTGATGGGAATTGAAATAAAACTACTAAAACTGCGATAAATCCAAATAAACCCCAAACTATAAGAAACTTCCCTCCATCATCAATAAATCCAAGATTAGACATAGTCTTCTTATAAAATAATCTATCAGATATTCGAGTTTTTAAAGCTAGATAAAATAATAATGCAGATAAAGATATGGAAAGTGGTATTTGAAAATAGAAAGGTATAAATCTAAAAATAGTTAAGAAAACATAAAATGGTAATATTGTTAACATAAAGATTACAATAATATTCTTAATATTTTCGATTTGTAAATCAGAATCTTCAAAACTTCCTTGTAAAAAGAAATATAGAACAACTGAAATTATTAAAACAAGTAGTACAGTAAGCATAAAATACCATGTTTTAGGATAAAAGTTTTGTAAAAAAAGCAATAATAAAATCAGATATGCAAACGTAGTCTCAATTAATGAAAGTAAGAATATCCGAATTTTTTCATCCTTTAATTTTTTACTATTCATGTAATAAGCTAAAGCTAGTAATATAAAAAATGGTACTATAGCAAACAAATTAAGCATCGAATCCCTCCTTTGTAACCCTTACATTATATCATAATTAAGCAAAGTTAATCAAATTTTCTTGGCTGAACTAAAAGACATTCTAAAATCTTATTTTTCTTTCATTATTTTTAAATCTAAGATATAATATGCATAAGACTGTAAGGGGAAAACAGCTATCAGTCTATATTGATGGTTTTTTTATTTTTAAGGAGGAGAGAAATTATGAAAAAGAAATTTTTAATATTTACATTTACTGTATTTTTTGTATTTACATTAACTGGGTGTATGAGTTCAAATGAAAAGGTTAGTCATTATGATGACTATGAGAACACTAATAGTGATCCAGTAGCACCACCAGCAGAAATTGTAGATCCTATTTTATCAGGAGGAGACGTTATTCAAGATGCTGATATACCTGCATTATTAAATAGAAAAATAATCTATACAGCAGCACTCACAATGGAATCACCAACACCAGAAACAATCTATAATAATGTTATAAATAATTTAGCTTTATATGATGCATATGTTGAATCAGCTAGTATAAATTCAACTAGATATACAATTAAAATTAGAGTGTTATCAGTTAATTTTACTGATTTTGTTGAAGAAATAAAAACAAGTGGTGATTTACTTTCTTATAGTAAATCATCTGAAGATGTAACAAATGCATATTCTACTTTTGAAGCAAGAAAACTTGCTTTAGAAACACAACACGCTAGAATATTAGAACTCATTGCAGTAGCAGTAGATCTTGATGATATTTTAACTTTAGAAGATGCTAGATTTGAAATTGAAACTGAACTTAATGAGATAGGAGATACATTAGCTAATTTTGATTCTCTTGTAGACTATTCAACAATTGATCTACAAATTAATAAAACTGTTGAAACAGAAGTTATCTTACCAAGAACTGAAAACCCATCTATTTTTATTATTGAGGTAAATAAAAACTCAGCTGAAATAGAAGTGTTTAATACAGGTAATTTCCCAGCTACTATATATGTGGATTTACTACAAAATGGTGAATTTGTTAGACAGTATGAACAAGATGCTTGGGGAGACAGTAAAGCAATATTTAAAATTGGAGAATTAGATTCTAATAAAGAATATACTTTCAAAGTAACATCTATTTCAAGTGATCATAGAGTTTCATATGAAATTTCAAAAGATATTGAAACTGAAAAAACATTTATTAATGATGTAACAAATGTATTTGTAACTTCATTCACTGTATTAGTAGCAATATTTGAATTCCTAGGATTAACAATTGTAGCTCTTTCACCATTCATGGTTACAGGGGCGATTTTATTCTTCCCAGCAAGAATACTTTATAAAAAAGTTCAACCTAAAATGGAAGA
>JAUVDP010000083.1 GCA_030595255.1 Mycoplasmatota bacterium
TTCCAAGATAAACTTAAAATGACTAAGGTGGGTGCTAGAGCGTTATATACAGGAACATCAACTGATACTGGAAGATTTAAATATAGTGGAGTTAATGGAGATACTTTTAGAAGTGTATCTGTATTATTTGATAATGGATTAGAAACTAAAGAAATCTATGATAATTTAGATGTTAGAACTGAGAATATGACTAAATTTAAAGGGTTCTTCTTACAACACTTTAAGAAAACTGAAAATGGAGTTGCTTATTTTATAGTAAAACCTAGATATCTAAAAAAATTCGGAATTAACTTAGGAGATGCATCTAGCTTAGTTAATGAACTAAGTTATTTTGATGATTGTCCTTTATGGATATTAATGGCTGAATATGAAGGTAAAATTGTTAGAGCTAGAATGAGATCTAAAGGTCCTGCTATTAATAAACTTGCTAATAAATACAATGGTGGAGGGCATCCTATGGCTTGTGGTGCTAATTTAGGTACTTGGAAAAAAGCTAAAGAACTACTAAAAGAAATGGATCAATTAGCTAAAGAATATAAAGAAAGTCTATAAGACTTTCTTTTTTATTTATTATTAATATGATAGAATTTGAATAGATGTAAATTTTATGTTTGATTAATATAAATTTTATGTTATATTTTTATTGGAGTTTAATTATCTGGAGGTAGATTATGTACTTAATAGCTGACACTGTTACAATTGAATGGAAAGAGACAATCTTTGCTATAGTTGGGGGACTAGGAATTTTCTTATTTGGTATTAATATGATGGGAGATTCTTTAAAAGCAATTGCTGGGAGTAAACTTAAGATAATTATTGAAAAAACTACTAATACACCTATTAAAGGAATATTAGTTGGTGTAATAATTACAGGTTTAATTCAATCATCTTCAGGAACAACTGCTTTAACAGTTGGACTTGTAAGAGCTGGTTTAATGACTTTACCTCAAGCTGTAGGAATTATACTTGGTGCCAATATTGGTACAACGGTTACTTCTCTTTTACTAGGGTTACCTATTAAGGAGTATGCTTTACCTATAATGGCTGCAGGTAGTTTCCTAATATTCTTTACGAGCACCAAGAAGGCAAAACAACTTGGTGGAGTAGTACTTGGATTTGGGATGTTATTCTTTGGACTAGATGTAATGGGTGGAGCTTTAAAAGGACTTGCTTATTTACCTGAATTTAAAAATGCTTTAGAATCAGTAGCTGAATATCCAGTACTTGGGTTAATAGTAGGAGCAGCTTCAACTGCGATTATTCAATCAAGTAGTGCGACAATCGGTATTTTACAAGAACTTTATACTACAGGAGCAATTCCATTAATCGGGGCAGTTGCAATTGTATTTGGTGATAATATAGGAACAACAGTTACAGCTGTAATTTCTGCAATTGGTGGTAGTATTGCCGCTAAAAGAACTGCTGCTGCACACGTTGTATTCAACTTAATTGGTAGTATTGTATTTATGATGTTATTAGTACCGTATACTAATTTTATTCAATTATTAGAAGATAGATTCATTGATATATCTGATCCTAACAATATGAAATTAACAATAAGTTTTGCACATATGGGATTTAACTTACTTAATACATTTATTATGTTCTTCTTTATTAAACAACTTGTTTGGTTAGTTACCAAATTAGTTAGAGGAGACGATAATATTATTGAAGTAGATGTTGATAGTTTAAGTGATGACTTAATTGCTGAAGCGCCAGTATTAGCGCTTGAGAGCGCTAAAATAGTAATTACTAATATGGGTAAATTAACACAACAAATGTTTGAAGGATGTGTTAGTTATTCATTTGAAAATAATAAGAAAGTATTAGAAAATGGATATCAAATTGAAGAAATGTTAGATACTATCGATAAAAAAGCACATGATTATTTAGTCAAAATATCCCAATCAGGATTAAATGAATCGGCTGCTCAGTTACAAGCTGAATATGTAGATACAATTCGTGATTTTGAAAGAATCGGAGACCACTGTGTAAACTTATATCAGTTCTTTGAACATCGTTACGATAATAAAATGGTTCTTAGCCCAGATGCTAAAAAAGAATTATCAAAATTATATGATGTAGTTAAAGAAACAATTTCTTTAACATTAGAAGCATTTGAAAATTATGATTTAGAAGCGGCTAAACAAGTAATGGTAAGAGAAGATGTTATAGATAGATTAGTTATTAAGAATAGAAAGCGTCATATTCAAAGAATTAATACTAACATATCACCTGAAACTAGTGATGGATTCTATGTAGATATCTTATCTAACATTGAACGTATTGGAGATCACTGTAATAATGTAGTCATTAATATAATTCAAGAAAATTACTATAGTGATGAGTTGGATTACGAATATTAAGAAAATTGTTAAGATTTTGTTAATAATAATAATTATCTAAATAGATATGCTATTCTATAAATGGAGTGTGGTAGTATGGCAAAAGTTTTAATTATTGAGGATGAAACATCAATAACAAGAATGATTGAATATGATTTAAAACAGTTAGGTTATGATGTCAATAGTGAACTAGATGGTTTAAAAGGATATAATAAAGCATCTAAAAATATTTATGATGTTATACTGTTAGATTTAATGTTACCTAGTATGAACGGAATGGATATTTGTAAAAAACTTCGTGAAGAAGGAAATGATTCTTATATTATAATGTTAACCGCTTTAGATGATGAGTATAATAAGATTCAAGGATTGGAAATAGGTGCTGATGATTACATTACTAAGCCATTTTCTCCTAGAGAATTAAGCGCTAGAATAAAAGCTGGACTTAGAAGAAAGGTATTATCAGATACTAATGATATTCTTTATTATCAGAATTTAAAGATTATTCAAAGTAGTTATGAAGTATTTCAAGGAGATAAGAAAATTGAATTAACTTTAAGAGAGTTTGAACTGTTAGTCTATTTACTTATTAATAAAGGAAAAGCTTTATCAAGAGATCAACTACTTACTAATCTATGGGGATTTAGTTATGATGGTGATTCAAGAGTTGTTGATGTTCATATCTTTAAATTAAGAGAAAAAATAGATCCAATAGCTGAATATTTAAAGACAGTAAGAGGAATAGGATATAAATTAATATAAGACAAGAGAAATCGAGACCACTGAAAAACTAAGACTATAAGAAAAGAGATAAAACTCATAAGTGAGAATTATCTCTTTTTTGTATGATTTTGATAAAAAGCAAGAGAAACAATGAATATTACTTCATTAATTTCATAATTCTTTT
>JAUVDP010000063.1 GCA_030595255.1 Mycoplasmatota bacterium
TGGTTTGATGATCATCGAATTGAATATCGCGAAAAAAATATATTTAACATAAAACTTACAAGAGATGATATAGTATTGATGCTTAAAAACACTGAAAGTGGATTTGATGACATCATTTCAACTAGATCAAAAGTATTTCAAGAAAAAAACCTAGATATAGAAGAAATGTCAATGAGAGATCTTACTAATTTTATCATTGAAAATCCAAGTGTATTGAGAAGACCTATCATTATTGAGGATACTAAAATGCAAGTTGGGTATAACGAAGATGAGATTAGAACATTTATTCCTCGTAGATTACGTGAAATTATAATGTGTACAACATGTGATAAAGGTCATGATTGTGACTACAAGAACGCTTTAGATATTTATTTTAGAGAGTTACGAGAAAGAGAAGAAAAAAGCTTACACAGTAATTAAAAGTTAACTTTTACAAAGAGTTAACTTTTTTCTTTTATACTTTATTTTTGAAAACGTTTTTATATTACTCCTATTTGTTGTAATTTCTAATTAAAAACATTATAATATAATTGAATTTAAAAAAATAGGAGGAATTATAAAATGGCTATAAAAGTTGCTATAAACGGATTCGGTCGTATTGGTCGTTTAGCGTTTAGAATTATGAATGAAAATCCAGATTTTGAAATCGTTGCATTAAATGACTTAACTGATGCAGAAACTCTTGCATATTTACTTAAATATGATACAGCTCAAGGTAGATACAAAAGCGATGATATCTCAGTAGATGGAGATTCAATTATTGTTGAAGGTAAACCTGTTAAAGTTTACGCACAAAGAGATCCTGAGCAATTACCATGGGGAGAACTAGGAGTTGAAGTAGTGCTTGAATGTACTGGATTCTTCACTTCATTAGCTGGAGCAGAAAAACATATTACTGCTGGAGCTAAAAAAGTTGTAATTAGTGCACCTGCAAAAGGGGATATGAAAACTGTTGTTTATAATGTAAACCACAATATTTTAGATGGTAGTGAAACTGTAGTAAGTGGTGCTTCTTGTACTACAAACTGTTTAGCTCCAATCGCTCAAGTTTTAGATGAAGAATTTGGAATCGTTAAAGGATTCATGACTACAGTTCATGCATATACTAACGATCAAAATACATTAGATGCTCCACATGCAAAAGGAATTAATGCAAGACGTGGTAGAGCAGCAGCTGGAAATATTGTACCTACAAGTACTGGTGCAGCTGTAGCAGTAGGTAAAGTATTACCTAACTTACAAGGAAAATTAGACGGATTTGCTTTACGTGTACCTGTATTAACTGGTTCATGTGTAGATTTAGTTGTTGAACTTGAAAAAGAAGTTACTGTTGAACAAATTAACGCAGCTGTTAAAGCTCGCGCTAACGAATCAATGGGATATACTGAAGATCCAATCGTATCTAGTGATACAATCGGAATAGCATTTGGAACATTATTTGATTCTCAAATGACAAGAGTAATCACTGTTGATGGTAAACAAATGGTTAAAGTATTAACTTGGTATGATAATGAATTTAGTTATACTGCTCAAATGGTTAGAACTATTGAGTTCTTAGCTAAAGGATTAAAAGGATAATTAAATAATTTGAATAAAGACTCACATTGTGGGTCTTTTTTTATATCATAATTTATAGATATTTGCTATAATACTAAGAAGAGGTGATACAAATGATAAACATATTCGAAGAAAATCGTAAAAATTTAGTGAAATTACTAAAAAAAGAAAGTGTAGTATTACTTGATTCGGGGAAAGCACCACATAAAACAACAGATCAATTTTACCATTACACTCCACAAAGAAACTTTTTCTACTTAACAGGGTTGAATGAAGAAAACTGTAAATTAGTAATTATAAAATCTAAAACAACAGTATCAACACTTTTATTTATAGAAGAGACAACTGAGTATATGAGACAGTGGTTAGGCGAAAGAATTAGTAAAAAAGAAGCAAGCAAAATCACTAAAATACCAGAAACTAAAATATACTATTTATCACAGTTTGAAACTATATTTAGGAGTCTAATGACATACGGAAGAGGGATAGGGATGACACCTCCTAAATATGCTTATTTTGATTTATATAGAGTGACACCTACTAAATCACCTTACTCTTATGAACAATTTAAATTTGTATTTGATATTTATAAGGAATTAAAAGTTGAAAATTTAAATGAAAACCTATCGTACTTAAGAATGTTTAAATCAGATTTCGAAATATCACAACTACAAAAGGCTATTGATATAACAAAATTAGGTTTAGAAAATGTAATGGATCATTTATCATCTAGAACAAATGAATTCCAATTAACAGCTGATTTTTTGCATCAAATTTCTTTAGAAGGAAGCAGTGGAAATTCATTTAACACTATTGCAGCCTCTGGAGAAAACGCAACTGTACTACATTATGAAGATAATAATGGTGAATTAAAAATGGGTAATTTAATATTATTTGATTTAGGTTCTTTGTATAAAAACTACGGTTCTGATATATCAAGAACTTACCCTCTAAATGGCAAGTTTAGTGATAGACAAAAAATTATATATGAGATAGTTCTAAAAGCTAATAAGGAATCTATTGAATTTTTAAAACCAGGTGTATCTTGGAAAGAATTGAATTCATTTGCAAAAGATATTTTAATAAAAGAATGCAAAAAAATAGGACTTATAAAAGATGATTCAGACATTAACAAGTATTACTACCATTCGATTGGACATTTTTTAGGTCTTGATACACATGACGTTGGACAATATGACATACCACTTGCTGAAGGAATGGTTATTACCATTGAACCAGGGCTTTATATAAAAGAAGAAGGAATTGGTATTAGAATCGAAGATAACATCTTAATAACTAAGGATGGCGCTGTTAACCTAAGTAAAGAGATTATAAAAGAAGTTAAAGATATAGAAGAATACTTAAGCTAAGCTGAGTATTCTTTTTCTTTATATTTTTCACAAATATGTAATAAATACTGTGTTATAATATATGTGGTGATTGATATGAACTATATACAAGGTATTGTTAAAGCACTAATATTTTATAGTAATGAAAATTCCTATAATATAATTAAACTCAAAATAACTGATTCAAATGAAGATTTGAATATTTTTATGTATGATGACTATATCACTGTAACTGGCTACTTTCCTCAACCAATGAGAGGTGAGGAAATTAAATTTTTTGGAGAGTTTAAAGATAATGCTAAATATGGAACACAATACGTCGTTAAAAACTATGAGAAACTAAGTGATACATCAATTGCAGGATTAATTGAGTACCTTTCAAGTGATCTATTTAAAGGTGTTGGACTCAAGACAGCTACTAATATAGTCAATGCTTTAGGAAAAGATACTATAAAGCTAGTGATAGATGATAAAGAAGTATTAACTAAGATACCAAAAGTGAGTGCTAAATTAAAAGAAGTTGTGTATGAAGGAATCATCGAAAATAAGGCTTCAGAAAACACACTAATAAAATTATACGGATATGGGATTACTCCTAGAACTGCAATGAAAATATACAAGACATATCAAAATGAAACAATAGCTATTATTGAAAAAAATCCATATCAATTGATATACGATATTGACGGTATTGGATTTGAGAGAGCTGACTTAATTGCTAAAAAATTAGGCTTTAAAGATAACGATCCTTTAAGAGTAAAAGCAATGATACTATATCTATATAATCTTATGGGGGTCAACTATGGACATACGTTCCTGTATGTAGAACAATTAAAAGAGTACTTAATAAAACAACTTAACAAGAATGAAGATTTAGTTACTATTGATGAAATTGATGATTATATACAAGAACTAGTTAATGATAGAATATTTATTAATGAAGACGATATGATTAAACTATTGACTATTAATTATGCAGAAGAAAATATTATAGACAAAGTAAAAGAATTAACATCTGATTTTAACGATAATTTAGATACAAGTAAGATAAATAGTTATGTAGATTTATTCGAACAAATTAATGATATTGAGTATACTAAATTACAAAGAAAAGCAATACATAGTGCTTTAAGAAGTAACCTCTTTATACTAACTGGAGGCCCCGGTACTGGGAAAACAACTGTGATAAAGGGGATTGTATTTGTATACTGCAAATACAATCAAATACCTATTGAGTATAATAATAGTTTATTTGAAGTTAAGTTAATTGCACCTACAGGTAGAGCAGCTAAAAGAATGAATGAAACTACAAAATTACATGCAGAAACTATACATAGATTTTTAGGCTATAACTTTCAAGGCAAATTCATCTTTAATAAGGATAATCTTGTAGATGCTGATGTTATAATTGTAGACGAAGCATCAATGATTGATGTCTACCTTGCATCTCAATTTTTTCAAGCAATACCTAAAACTACTAAAGTAATTATTGTTGGTGATGAAGACCAACTTCCAAGTGTTGGTCCCGGTCAACTACTAAAGGACCTTATTGATAGTGATATGGTGGACTCTGTAAGGCTCAAAACTATTCATAGACAGGCAAATGATTCGAACATTATAAAGCTTGCTTATGATGTAAACAACGCTCGATTGCCTGATGATATTATGAAGGCTTACGATGATCGATATTTTGTTTCAGAAGATATTAATAATTTTGAAAGTAGATTAATAAATATTATTAATTACCTTCAAGTTAATGGATATAATCTCCATGAAGACATACAAGTATTGATTCCAATGTATCGCGGTAAAACTGGGATTGACAATGTTAATGTACTACTACAAAAGGAATTCAATCCTAATTCTTCTAAAGCATTAATACATGGAGATAGAGAATTTAGAATTGGTGATAAGGTTATACAACTTTCTAATCAAATTGAAGACAACATAATGAATGGGGACCAGGGAGTTGTTATAGGTATTACAGAAGAAAAGAACTTAATAGTTGATTTTATGGGTAATGAAGTAAGCTACAAAATGGGAGACTTAATCAACTTAAAACACGCATACGCAATGAGTATTCATAAATCACAGGGAAGCGAGTATAAAGTTGTAGTACTTCCTATATACAGAAGTTACAGTATTATGCTTAAAAGAAAGCTCCTTTACACGGCTATTACTAGAGCTAAAGAGAAATTAATCTTAATTGGGGATGTTAATAGTTTTAAATATGGAGTTGAGAGAACTGAAGCAGAAAGACAAAGTATTTTGAAACAAAAGATTATTGATAAAATTTTATTTAATGAAAATGTGGTAAAAGAAAAGGATGACACTAAATCTAGAGTTAAAATTAAGAATCCAGATATTCCTTTTGATTACTTAGGTGAAGATATAGACACAACAATTTCTCCTTACGATTTTATGGATAAAAACAACTAAAAAAACACTTCTATTTTATATTTGTATATAATAAAGTTGTGTTTTTCTTTTTTTTTTGAAAATATTTGCAATAAAAGTATTGAAGTGCTATAATATTAGTATCAATTCAAAATCAATAGAATTTTTCATGTTCTTTTGAATGTTGAGTTTGATAATGCTAAAACCGGAGCGATCCGGTGACAGAAAACTATAGGGTCTCAATGAGATTGCCAGTTACCTTACTTAGATACATTCAAAGGAGTGATTTTTATGAAAAAGATAATTCTAAGTATGATTTTGATTTTTTTTGTATCACTAAGTACAGTTAGAGTATATGGATATATTGAAGATTCTAATACTTCATATATTTCAGAAGATACTGCTACTATCAAGATCGTTGAAAAAATGTCATCAAACAATGGAAAAGACCTAGTACCTACTGGTGCTATTCTTGGAGTTGGCGATACGGAAGAAATTATTTTTACTTATAAGGTATTTATACAAGAAGGAATTAATTTTGAATATTACGTTAATAATATTATGATAAATAATGAAATTTTATCTGATGATTTGCAAAATGTATTTAATTTCAGTTTCGAAATCAAACAACTTGAAAGAGAAAATATCCAAGCTGATTTATTTGATGAAAAAATCGAAGGAAACTATTTTGAAATATCTGTAACTTTATCAATGAATTTCCCAACTGAAGAACAATATTATATTATTGCAGGACAACAGTTAAGTTTTGAATTTTTCATAGAAAATGAGCTTTAGATAGGTCTAATGGAAATTATTTCATAAAACTGTTGACAAAATTTTCATTCTATATTATTATACGGTTAGCAAAAGAAAAGAATGAAAAACTGATAAAGGCAATCATAAGGAAACTTGTGTACGCAAAGCTTTAGGGCCTGTAAAATGGTAGCCAGCTGTCAAATATAATTTGATTAGTTGGTATCTTTAGAGAAGCTTTAATTTATATTCACTCTAAACCAACAATCATAAATTGTTGGTTTTTTATTACATATGAAGTTCATATATTTTAGTTTCATAGATAGATTAATTTTGAATTTTTATTCAACAATGAGCTTTAGAGCAGTCTAATAGAAATAATTTTGTAAAGTAGTTGACAAACAAACTACTATATAATAATATATGATAGGATTTAAAAAAATATTCAAAAACTGATAAAGGCAATCATAAGGAAACTTATGTACGCAAAGCTTTAGGACCTGTAAAATGGTAGCCAGCTGTCAAATATAATTTGATTAGTTGGTATCTTCAGAGAAGCATTAATTTACATTATCTCTAAACCAACAATCATACTTTGTTGGTTTTTTTGTTGAACGGGAGTGATAGATATGATTAGCTTCAAGGCAGCACGTATTGGTACGCTAATATTCTTAATTGTTGGATTTTCATTCACTCTGACTTCTGCATTTGCATTTTGGAGAGAGGTTACAGTAACTACTGAAGTGGAAATTACTACAATCGGGACTCCAATTGAAATTCTTGTTACTGATTTAAGTGTTAGTAACGATGGATTAAGATTAGTTCCTAAAGGATATGCGATAGCGGTTGGAGATGTTGAACGAATTGAACTTTATTATAATATAGGAGTTTCAAGAGAACTTCTAAACGAAGTTACTCTCCAAGTATCTATTAACGATATACTTATAAATAATGATGATACATATAGTCAGCTTGTGAGTATTGAAGTTATGGGACAAGAAGATGGAGCAGAACTTGATTTGTTTAACGATATTATCATGATCACGATTGTTGTAGTATTAATTGAACCTATAGACTTAGAAGAGGCTACAGCAGGAGATTTAGATTTAAGTTTAGTAAATGTTGATG
>JAUVDP010000047.1 GCA_030595255.1 Mycoplasmatota bacterium
TCGCACTATGGTATAAACATCCATGTGTCATATTGATATATGGCGCAACTGACATATAAAACTCATCTTCAGGCATATTATAGCTAATTGTATTATCCTTTGTAATAATTGATAATTCACTATTAGTTACAGATATGTTAACATCATTAAAATCAAATCCACCAGCTGAAACTAGCGTTAATATCCCTTTTGCATCTAAACCTGTGAACCCTAAATCAGCAATAATCTCTTCATCAGATGCACTTGTACAACCTGCTAAAAAGAAAATACTTAAAACTGTTATTAATACTATTACTTTTTTCATCATAAATACCTCGTTTTTTTATTTTTTCTTAGTATATCAAGAAAATATGAAGAAAATATGAAGAAATTAATATCTTTTTATGAAAAAAATCCATTATTATGTTAACAAACAAAAAAAGACTAGTTTATAGTCTTTTAAATCTTTAATTATAATTATTTACTATTACTTAGTGCCTGATATTTAGTTATTATTTTATCTATTAAGGCATTATGTTCATAATCTATTGTTTGTAACTCAGTATCTTCCATAATTCGCTTAATTTGAATTGGTACAATGTCCTCATATCTGGTTTGAGGATTGAAATTAGGAGCTAATTTCTTAATTTTACTATTATCAAAAATTCCACTCCACATTTTATCGCCTTTTAGTCCGCCTTCGAATTGAGGAGCATATTTTATAATAAAATCTGTGGGAATATGTATTACATTTGGTTTAACACCAAGAACATTACATATTATTTCATTTATTTGTTCCCATGTATAGTAAATATTACTTGTTATGTGGAATGCTTCATTATAAGCTTTAGGATTTCCTAAAACTTCAACGAATCCTACTGCGAAATCAGCATTATACGTTATTGTCCATAAAGAAGTTCCATCCCCAGGTATAATGACTTTCTTACCTTTTAAGATGCGATCTATCTGCGTCATAGGTTTACCATGAGCTGTTAAAATGTATATTAATAACTCTTCATCATAAGTATGAGAAGGTCTTATTATAGTAACATTAAAGTCATCACTGTTAACACTTTGTAAATACTCTTCACATTGTTTCTTATTATCTGAATAATTCCAATATGGGTTATCTAGTGGCACTTCTTCGGTAATTGGATATCTAGGTACTGGCTTTTGGTAAGCTGATGCACTACTTATAAAGACATACTGCTTAGTTAAGCTATTAAATATGTTATAATCTCTTTTAACTTCCTTAGGAGTGTATGCTATCCATTGCACAACTGCGTCAAAATAGTACCCTTTTAATAAATCTTTTATTTCTTCTTCGTTATTTATATCACCTTTTAAGAATATTACTCCTTTAGGTAATTTATTATTATTATTTCCTCTGTTTAATACATAAAGTTCATCATTTCTCTTTAAAACTAACTTAGAAACTGCTGTACTAATAATTCCAGTACCACCGATAAACAATATTTTCATATTATTTTTCCTCCATAGTGAAATTATTAATAATCTGATATATTTCATCCATATTTGTTTTTAAAACCGATGAATAAGGCATAAATATATCCCCTTCATGTAGTATAAGTTCACTTTTTAACTCTTTTATTCTTTTAGGCGTTCTGTTTTTTGTTATTTTATCTGATTTTGTACCTACTACTAGACAAGGTATATGGTAACTTTTTAAGAAGTTATACATTAATAAGTCGTCTTCAGTTGGATTATGTCTAAAATCTATTAAAAGGATTACTAATCTAAGATTAGATCTATTTAATAAGTATTCTTCAATCATTTGTCCGAATTTTTCACGTTCAACTTTACTAACTTTTGCGTATCCGTACCCTGGAACGTCTACAAAATAAAAATCTTCATTAACTAAATAGAAGTTTAATGTTTGTGTTTTACCAGGTTTTCCTGATGTATGTGCAATATTTTTACGATTTAGCATCGAGTTAATGAAACTACTTTTCCCGACGTTACTACGCCCTGCGATTACTATTTCAGGTAAGTTATCAGTTGGACAAAACTCTGTTTCTACAAAGCTTCCTTTAAATTCTACACTTCTTATTATCATATTAATCACCTTTTCTCATATATATACTATAACATATTATATCTTTTTTATTGTAAATTGATATATTTATTCAAAATTAGTATATAATTAGTAAGAAGGTGTGATTAGATGGATAAATTGAAGAAGAAAAATGAAATTAACTTAGGGAATGAAAGAGTAGCTATTAACATAGAAGATACTGAAGAAAACTTAATAATAAAAAAACATTTATTAAGGGAACGAAGAGCTAGAATTACAGTAATGAGTCTATTACTAGCTGCACTCCTCTTCACAGTCTTATATGGGACTATTCAAGATCCATTTCAGTATACTTTTAGTAAAATTGGGAATAGATTTGATAATAGGATATTATTTATTATTTGGGCGATGTTTACTGGTCTTACTATTCAATTTAGTGTTATTTCTTTATTTAGATTAGAGAGATATAGCTTAAAAAAAGCATACAAATACATAATTACTGCGACAGGTTTTTTAATATTATCATCATTAGCTCCTGCATTAGAAGAGACGTATCCGTTTTGGACATGGTTTCATATAATTGCCGCAGGGTTATTCATGTTGTTTTTAACGCTTAGTATTGCGCCATTTATGAAATATGTATCAAAAGAGAATCCTAGATTACGCCTTGTTATAAAGGTTTGGACAGTAGTTATCTGGGGTGGTTCAGTCTTTTGGATGTTATTACTTGGAAATGTTGGAATATTTGAATTATGGGGATTTGGAAGTGTATTAGTATTTCTACTTTACTTAAGTTTAACGCTATTTGAAGAAAGAATCGTTGTTCAAAGTATTAAATTACTTAAAGGTGAACAAGACTTAGATTTAGGAATTGAAAGTATCTTTGTAAATTGGGAAAAATTATTAAGTAAAAAAACTAAAAAGAAAAAAAAGAGCTAAATTTAGCTCTTTTTTTTACATATTAATAAATTCTTTAATATACTCTACTAACTGATCGATGTTTTTACGACTAATATCATTATGAGTCGCTAATCTTATCTTTTTACCTCTACTTCCACTAATAATTATTCCTTTTTTATAGAGATATTCCTCTAGTTGCACAAAATCTATAGTACTTTTAAGAAATACCATATTTATATCTAAACTTGTATAATCTACTTCTATTTCTTTCATTTCTTGGAGTTTATCAGCTAAATATTTAGCATTTTCATGATCAATATTTAATCTTTTAGTCATTTCCTTTAAAGAAATAATCCCCGCAGCTCCTAAAATACCTACTTGTCTCATTCCACCACCAAGCATCTTTCTACCACGTCTAGCTTTTCCGATAAATTCTTTAGTGCTACATAATACACTCCCTATCGGGCTTGCAAGCCCTTTAGATAAGCAAAAAGTAACACTATCTACATACTGACATATTTCACTTGCGTCTACATTTAAGTATGTAGCTGCGTTAAACAATCTAGCTCCATCTAAATGAATCTTTAAATTATTATCTTTAGCTAACTCATAAACACTTTTCATATAGTCTAGAGGAAGTACTTTCCCGCTACCATGAGCGTTTTCTAAACATATAAGACTTGAATCAGGATAATGAACATCATTTCCTCTAATCCCGTGTTTTATACTTTTAAGTGGCATCATACCGTCAACTTCATCAACTAAATGATAACTTACACCACTAATAATCGCAGTAGCTCCTACTTCATAGTTCTTAATATGTGCTTTACTACCAACAATTATCTCGTCACCTCTTTTAGTATGTGTATAAATACTTAATTGATTACCCAAAGTACCACTAGTAACAAATAATCCCGCTTCTTTACCAGTCATTTTAGCTGCTAAAGCTTCTAATTCTTTAATTGTCGGGTCATCTTCGTAAACATCATCCCCAACAATAGCGTTAGCCATAGCTAGTCTCATATCTTTTGTTGGTTTTGTAACTGTATCACTTCTAAAATCAATCATATTACACCTCTTTAATAACTTTCTTAATATTATTTAAAGCAAATTCTATATTAAATACTGTTTTATCATCAAAACGATACTCAATTATCTTTATTATTTCTTTATAAAACAGTAATCCATTGTATATTCTTTCCTTAATATCTAATTTTGTTACTCCAAATGCATTTTCTAGTAATTTATAAACGTTTTCGTCAATAAAATACTCTTTGAAAGTAGGTAATAATCCATGCTTGGTTCTTATAATACCTTCACTAACACTTAAAACACTTAACATACCATAAGTAAGTCCATGAAGACCTGCAATCATTTTTGTAGGATTAAAAAAGATATATCCGTTTACTGATTTATTAACCTCTTCAATCCATTCGATTGTTTCTTTGTTAACATAATCATTTATTTTATCAGAAAATTCATATAAATAATCAATTTTCATACATTTTTCTTTAAAATTAGTTACTAAATTATCAGGATCATAAATTACTATCATGTCTTTAATACCAACATGTCCCATAACATACTTATAAGGATCTGTATAATTACCAATCATATCTGATTGTGAATCATAATGTACTGAAACATACACTCCATCTATAAATTTATTATCATTAAAGGTGCTTAATCCCTCTTTTAAAGCACAAATGATATCTATATCACTAAATTCATTATGTTCATTTCTAGAGTAACTTCCTATTAAATAGGCATATTCTACTTTAGATTTATCGATATATTTAGTATATTGGTTCATAACATCACCTCTTTAATATAATTATATCATTTCTCATATATTTTATAACTATTTAGTTAATTCTAAGAATAAATCTATCTCTTTTACAACAACATCTAAACTACTATTCCAAAATTCTCTACTTGATATGTCTAAGCCTACTAAACTAGCCACATCTTCAACGCTCATTTGTCCTGTTTTTCTTAATAATAAGTTGATTTTTTCTACAAATGGAGCTCCTTGTTTAATAAATTCAGCATAAATTCCTTTTGCGAATAATAATCCAAAGGCATAAGGGAAGTTATAAAAAGATAATCCTCCTCTATAGTAATGGCTTTTATTTAGCCACGCATATGGCATTAAATAGTCATGATCAAGACTATCTCCATAAGCAGTTTTTTGGGCTGTTATCATCATTTCATTTAACATTCTAGGATTTAATGGAGTAGTTTTACGTTTATCAAATACTTCTCCCTCAAATATGAATCTTGATAAAATGTCTACAACTACCTGTGTAGAGCCTTTTAATGACTGTTCAAGAATAGTTATCTTTTCAGCTTTTTCAGCATCTTTTAAAGCCGCGTTTTTTACAATAGTTTCACAGAAAGTTGATGCAGTTTCAGCTACAGGCATTGTATAATTCGCATTAACTAGTCTTTCTTTAAAGATTTGGTCACCATGATATGCATGTCCTAGTTCATGTGCTAAAGTGATTACTCCACTAAATGAACCGCTAAAGTTAGTCATTATACGTGATTGTTTAATTGAGTGTATATTAGCACAGAATGCTCCACCTCTTTTACCTTGTCTAGGAGTATAATCAATCCACTCTTCATCTTTGGCACGACGTGCTAAAGCTTCTAATTCAGGACTAAATGTACTAAAATTATCAAATATATAGTCCATTGCTTCTTCAATAGTAAATTCTTTTGAAGATTCACCTATTGGTGCGAATAAGTCGTAATATGGAAGTCCATTTTTATGACCTAGAAGTTCACCTTTTCTTCTTAAATACTTATGAAAATGAGGTAAATACTCTTTCATTGATTCAATTAAAGCATCTAAAGTGCTTTTTTCCATTCTAGATTGGTATATTGCCTGATCAAGAGCACTGTTAAAGCCTCTTAAATCACATAATGTATTTACTTCACCTTTAACACCGTTTAAAGCATAAGCAACACTTTGTGCTATTTTAGGATATGCGGCTAATTCTGCCTCATACGCTGCTTTTCTTACTTTAGGGTCTTTATCACTGCTTAAATTTCTAACCTCAGATAAAGTGATTTCTTTGCCGTTATAATCAACTTTAAGTGTTGCGGTTAACTCACTTTGCAGTTGTCCCCAAGCAGTTGAACCTGTTTGTTGTAATTTTGAGAGTAATATCTCTTCCTTATCACTTAGCAAGAATTGAGATCCTTCAACAATTCTACTTAAATAGTATTTAACTTCTTTTAAAGTATCATTATCTTCGATTAATTCTTCTAAATTACCTAATGTAGGTACCCATTTAGAAAATAATGTTCTTGATAGTGTTGTTTTAGCGGATAACTGTTGCATTTTATTTAAATATTCTCTAGCTTCTTCGTTTAAAGCGTCTACAGATAAGTTTAATGAGCAGTACATATAGGCTCTAACTAATACTTTTCGAAGTTTCTCAGTTTTTTCTAGATATGTATTAATCTTATTAACAGCGTCATCACCGTCAATAAAGGCTTTTGAAGCAAATTCTGTTAAATCACTAATCATTTTTTCAGTTTCTACTAGTGCATTTTGAAACTCTTTTGAATCGAAAGATGTGTATAATGCGTCTAAATTCCATTTTTTCATATGATACCTCCATTTATATTTTATTTTACCACAAGATTCATTAGTTAAAAATAATCAAAGCATGTAATTTTGTCGTATTATTCAAAAACATCAATAAACTATATCAAATTAATATGAGTTGAATATAATTACGGCGTTTTACTATTAATTTATTAATAGTAATTATATCATAAACAAATTAAAAAGACTACCGAAGTAGTCTTAAATATCATCGATTGTAAGTACTTTTATTCCGTTTTCACTAAATAATTTAGTAGTCACGCCTCTCCCTTTTACTAATTTACCACTGAATGTACCATCATAAATCATTTTACTACCACATGATGGACTTCTTTGTTGGAGAATCGCTGTGTCAGCATTTACACTCTTTGCTATCTTTAAAGCTTCAGCTGCGCCTTTATTAAATTCATATGTTACATCTATACCCGTTTTAGATAATACTTTATCATTTACTATCTCTGAAGGAATACGGGGTGTAGTCATCCCTCCAAGCTCTTCAGGGCACACTAATATGATCTTTTCTTCTTGAAGAAGCTTTAATATCTTTGGATTTATATTATTACCACCGTCATATTTACAGTTTATTCCCGCCAAACAGGCGCTTACTACAATCTTTTTGCCTTTTTCCATTATAAGATTCCTTTCAATAAGAAATTTACTTGGGTTTGATAAAATTGAATTGCGTCTTTAGTAGATAAATCTTTAGATATCATTGATATTATTGAGTTATTCAGTATATTTCTCATCATCCCAAATACTATTATAAATTCATCTTTAGTCATTTTCTTCACTATTTTAGCTCTTTTATGATTAATAAGTCCATAGATCATGTCATAATCGACTCCACCTGATGAGATTAAACTATTTGTAACATCAAAATATGATGAATCAAAGACATTTCTAATCAAATTACGGTATTTATAATTTTCTAGTAGTACTGCAAAATGGAAAAATAGATGTTCTTCCGCTTTTATGAAGTTTCCATTAGCACCTTCTAGTAATTTATCGTATTTAGTTATCTGTTCATCTATAACTCTATTGATTATATACCAATAAAAGTCATCTTTATCAAAAAAATATTGATAAAAACTCCCTTTAGGAATTCCTGCTTCTAAAACTATCGTATTTATTGATGCTTCATAATAATTACGTGAAGAGAATTCTAAAAATCCAGCATCAAATATTTTAGTTCTCTTTAATTTGGTTAAATTGAAGAATGTTGGTTGTGGCATATGAGTCACCTCCACTGTATTTTATACTTGTATTATATATGACCAGTGGTCATGTGTCAAGTAATATATTATATTAAATCTTTTAAACCTCTTTATTTAGATGTATTACGATGGTTTACATAATGTATATTCATTTAGATGCATTATTTGTTTTCGATAGTGAAAAATCGTTACACTTTACCTACTTAAAGTTCATATAGAATATCAATACTTAAAATATTATTTGTTTAGTCAATAATATTTTTTTATCATTTATTATGTATTTTCTAATATATACTTTAACATGTTCAATCGGTGTATATTCGTCAATTTTCATATTTCTATAAAAAAGAACTGACAATGTCAGTTCTATTTTAATACTTTTTCAATAATTTCATCAATTGTAGATACTGGGATGATTTCCAGTTGATCTTTAATATCTTGTGGGATATCTTCTAGGTCTTTTTTATTGTCTTTTGGAATCATAATTGTTTTTAAACCAGATCTATGTGCTGCAATAGATTTTTCTTTAAGTCCACCTATTGGTAAAATACGTCCTCTTAATGTAATTTCACCTGTCATACCAATAAAGTGATCTACTTTTCTATCGGTTAAAGCTGAAACTATAGCCGTTGTAATAGTAACTCCTGCACTTGGACCATCCTTTGGAACTGCTCCTTCAGGAACATGGATATGAATATCATGTTCATTGTAGAAACCAGGATCTATTTTATATTTATCACTATTTGATTTAACATATGACAAAGCAGCTTGTGCTGACTCTTTCATTACATCTCCTAGTTTACCTGTTAACATCAGTTTACCAGTACCTTTGTAGTAAGTTACTTCTACTGGTAAAGTGTCTCCACCAAACTGCGTATATGCAAGGCCTGTAACTACTCCTACTTGATCTTCAGTCTCTGATTTAGTATTTGTATATTTAACTTTTCCTAAGAAATCAGATACATTTTCTTCAGAAATCTCAACACTTTTAATTTTATCTCCTAAAATCATTTTTATAGATTTTCTTACAAGAGTTCCTATTAAACGATCTAACTGTCTAACTCCAGCTTCTCTTGTATATGATCTAATAAGCAGCATTAAGCCATCATCAGTAATACTAAATTTAGTTTTATCTAACCCATGAGTACTAGTTTGTTTATTTATTAAGTGTTCACGAGCAATATTAAACTTTTCTATTTCTGTATAACTTGATAATTCGATAATTTCCATTCTATCTCTTAGTGCAGATGGGATATTACCTAGGTAATTAGCTGTTGCAATGAATAATACTTGACTTAAATCATATTGTTCTTCTAAGTAATGATCGCTAAATTTAGCATTTTGTTCAGGATCTAGTACTTCTAGTAATGCTGCACTTGGATCTCCTTTGTAATCACTACCTAATTTATCTACTTCATCAAGTAAAAATACTGGATTTATAACTTTTGCTTTTTTCATACCTTGTAATATTCTGCCTGGTAAAGCCCCTAAGTAAGTACGGCGATGTCCTCTTATCTCAGATTCGTCTTTTACTCCACCTAAAGATTGTTTAACGAATTTTCTACCTAAAGCAAGCCCTATACTTTGAGCTAAAGTAGTTTTACCTACACCAGGAGGACCTACTAAACAAAGGATAGTTTGTGGGTTTTTCCCTGTAAGAATCTTAACTGCAAGGTACTCAATAATTCTTTCTTTAACTTTTTCAAGTCCAAAGTGAGTAGAATCAAGTGCTTCCTCTGCTTTATTAATATCTTTTTCATCAATACTTACTTCATGCCATGGTAAATCGATAAGGAAATCTAAATATGTTCTTATAACACCAGATTCACCGCTTGATGCTGGTAAAGATTGGTATCTTTGAAGTTCATATAAAGCTTTCTCTTCGATATGTTTCGGCATTTTTTTAGCAATTATTTTAACTTTAAGTTCTTCAATGTCGCTTTCTTTCTTAACTTTATCTCCAAGTTCTTCTTGAATAGCTTTCATTTTTTCTCTTAAGTAGTATTCTTTTTGGTTTTCATCAATATTTCTCTTAACTGTCATATTAATGTCGTTCTCAATTTTACTTAAATACTTCTCTTTTTCAATATCTTCAAGTAAATATGATAATCTCTTATTTAAAGAATCAGTTTCAATGTATTTAAACTTAAGATTTTCAGCTATTTTAAGCCCATTAGCAACTACATCACATAGTTTCTCACTAGATACACCATTTTGAATAGCATCTAAACTAGCTTTTGGATTTTTAAGAATAACCTTGTTATTATCAATAACTTGTTTAGCAAGCATTCTTATAAGTGCCATTTCATGATCTATATCGTCTTGAACAGTTGGCATAGTATTAAATCTAGTAATGAAAAATGGGTTCACTTGTTCAATATTAAGTATTTTAGCTCTAACTATTGGATCAAACTTAACTTTATAGTTTCCGTTTGGTAGTTTTATTTTAATTCCTATTCTAGCTACAACACCTACTTTTAGTACGTTTGTAGGGGTTGGAGCATCATGCATAGGATTTTCTTGAATTAATAAAAGTACATAGTTATTAAAATTCTTTTCAGCGTCTAGTAAAGCATTCTTAGATATTACACGTCCTACTTCAATTCGAAGATCTGTATGAGGAAAAGGCGCAATTCCACGAATTGCGATACTTGGTAATAGTCCTTCAGTTAGAACATTTGATTTGTACATAAATATCACCTCTTATATATATCTTCTTTTATAGTGTTATTATACCTTGATTTCCATTATTTTACAACATAAAAGCAATTTGAAAATACTAGTTATATTAACGTTTTACCTATTATATCTTACTTACAAACATAAAGATAGTGAAATGAAAATAAATGCCTTTATATATATTATTTATTAGATAAAAAGTATATATAACGTATTGTTATTTAGATATATTACTAATTAAATATCTGGTTTTTAATATTTTTTTAGGACTCATACTTAAACTATCAATTCCATATTTTATAAGTTTTGGAACTACATCAATATCACAAGCAATTTCTCCACACAAACTAGTAGAAATTCCTGCTTTGTGAGATGCATTAATCACTTTTTTTATAGTTTTTAAAAAATCAGGATTTAAATACAATTTATCGTTAGTATTATCAGTATTTTGTCTATCAACATTATACATAGATTGTAGAAGGTCGTTCGTTCCTATACTAAAGAAATCAACTTCCTTAGCATAACTTTCTATATCCTTTACTACATCCATTTCTTCAACCATAATTCCTAATTTATAATTAACATTAACTTCTACCCCACTATCAGTTAACTCATAATGAGAGATATAAACTAATTGTATAGCTTCTTTTAATGAATCTATTGAGCCAACCATTGGGAACATAATTGATAAATTACCATGTTTATTAGCTCTTAATAATGCTTTTATTTGGGCCTTTAACACTTCTTTATTTGCTAGTGTTAATGGTAGTCCACGTAATTCATCTTGTTTATTGAATTTAATATGTTTTGGTATTTTATCTCCACCAATATCTAAAGTTCTAATAATCACTTTTTTATTTGGAAAAGCATATAAAACTTTTATATATGAATTAAAAAGTTCATCCTCAGAAGGGTAATCTAATGTATCTAAATACATAAACTCAGTTCTAAAAAGTCCAATTCCCTCAGCACCGTTCTTAAGCGCTAATTCTACTTCTAAATCATTATTTATATTAGCTAATATTTCAATTTTAGAACCATCTTTTGTAATAGTTTCTTTATTAGTAAATTTAGCTAGAAATACTCTTTCTTCTTTTCGTTTATTTTGTAAAATGATGTAATCATATATTTCATCACTTGTAGGAGATGAAATAACATCTCCTAATTCACCATCCATAATTATAAACTCGCCATTAGATAGTAAATCAATATTCTCTTTTATCCCTATAACTAAAGGTATTCCTAAATTCTTAATCATTAATGAGCTATGTGATGTCTTTCCACCTTTTTCTAAGATAATTCCTTTTATTAATTTAGTATTTAAAGATAATACCATTGATGGAGTAATATCTTTAGTTACTAAAATAACTTCTTTTGTCATAATAAAGTTAAAATCAATGTTTTGATTTACTAATTTCCCTACTACTCTTTGGTAAATATCTGTAATATCATTAGATCTTTCACTCATATACTCATTTTTCATAGTTTCAAACTTTAAAATATACTTATCAATAACGTTTTTATAAGCTGATGCAGCATTTAATTTTGTTTTTCTTATTATTTCTTCTACTTCATTAATTATTAGTGGATCATTCAATATTAATTTATGAGAACTAAATACTTCAAAATTAGCTAATCTTTGCCTTTTAGAGGCGATATCCTTTAATCTATCTAATTCTATTGTAGATTCATCTATTGCCTTATGAAATTTCTTAATTTCTAGTTCAATAACAGATATTAAATCATTATTAACACTAATTATTTGATTATTTAGCTTATATACGTTGTACATAGCTATCCCATCTGAGACAGGTTTCCCGTTTATCTTCATAATGCACCTCTATTCTTTATAAATAGTTATATTAATTCAATATTTTAGTTTTTATAGCGTAAGCAACACCGTTTTCATCATTTGATAATGTTACAAAATCTGCGATTTTCTTAACTTCATCCTTAGCATTACCCATCGCAACACCAAATCCTACTATACTAATCATCGATATATCATTCATTTGGTCTCCAAAGGCTATTACTTCCTCTAATTTGATTCCTAAATGTTTACACAGTATTTTTACTGCATTTCCTTTAGAATTGTTTAACGGCCCAATATCAACGTATGACTTAAAGCTTTGTGTATGTGATACTATTGTATAATTCTTAACTCTTTTCGAAAATTCTATGTATTTTTCTTTATTTCTTTCAATAATAAGAACTTTATTAACA
>JAUVDP010000074.1 GCA_030595255.1 Mycoplasmatota bacterium
TTAGTTAATAATGGCCATGTTAATCCATAACCTTTACTCTCATGTCCTAGTGTCTTTCTAATTAATTCAAGACCTGCAGTTATATTACCCCATTGGTCTTGACCACCAATTTGCATTTTGCAATTATGATCTCTATATAAATGCATAAAATCTAGTGACTGGATTATTTGATAACTAAATTCTGTAAAGCTAATTCCATTATCCATTCTTGATTTAACACTATCTTTATTTATCATATTATTAATATTAAAATGTTTTCCAATATCACGTAAGAAAGTAATGATATCATACTTAGATATCCAGTCATAATTATTAACTATTTTCGCAGTTGGTAAAATTTTTACTATTTGATTTGTAATTGCTGCTCCGTTAGCTAACGAAGTTTCTAATGTAAGTAACTGTCTTTCACTAGTTCTTCCACTAGGGTCACCAATAAGACCTGTTCCTCCACCTATTACTAATATAGGATGATGTCCTCTATCTTGTAATCTTTTTGATACTAAGTAAGATATTAGATGTCCAACATGAATACTATCAGCTGTAGGATCTACTCCAACATAGAAAGTTACTGGTCCATTTTCAAGTACATTCCCTACTTCTTCATCTGTTACATCAAATATTAAACCTCTCCATTTTAATTCATCGATTAATCTCATAATATTTCTCCTCCTAAAAATATAAAAAGTTCGCCCTAAATAAAGGACGAACTAATATCCGTGGTACCACCTTTGTTCTAGATTTCTCTAGCACTCAATAAGATAACGGATTCACCGTCCATACTTTTCATATGGAAACTCATAAGTGTATAAGTATTAGTTAACCTTAGCTCTCACCAACCGCTAAGTCTCTTAAGATAACTTAAATACTTTCTCTTAATCATCGTCTATAATGTTGTTTTTCTTAAAACAATTGAATGTGGTAATTTAATTACTCTATCACTAATTTTTTCTTCATTCATTAGTTTAGTTAATAATCTCATTCCTACTGCCCCTAAATCATATATAGGTAAATCTACACATGATAATTGAGGTCTAGCTAATCTTGCATATTTTGTGTTTTGGAATCCACAAACACCAAGTTCTTCTGGTATTTTAACACCGTTTTCAAATGCAACATTCATTAATGAAATTGCAATTGAATCACGAACAGCAATAACACCATCAACTTTATTTGATTTAAAATATTCATTAAAGTGTTCAGCATTAATTGAAATTCTACCTGAAGTTCTCATAATTTTTGGTTCCATATCTGTTTCTTTAATAGCTCTTAAATATCCCGCTTCTTTTAAATCATTAACCATATATTTTCTTACAGTCGAAACCATATAAATATCTTTACGACCTTCTTCAATTAACTTTTTAGTAATTTCATATCCAGCTCTTTCATAATCAATTGATACTGATGGAATTTCATCACTACCAGGATAGAATGTATTAGTTAATACAACTGGAATATCGTAATTATTTTTAACTGTGCGTAAAAACTCATATTGAGCTTCTGTAATTTCATCATTTAAGTATAATATACCATCAACTTGTGAAGCAATGATTTCTCTTAAGATATCTTCTTCACTTGCGTCTTCGCTTTCTAGTATATAAATTAAAATTGAATATTTATATACTCTAGCAATATCAGCGATACCGTTCATCATCTCTGCGATACTAGCTCTTGACATATCAGGAACTACTACAGCAACAGTTGTAGATTTACGACTCGCAAGTCCTCTAGCAAAAGCGTTTGGCTTATACCCAAGTTCTTGAATTACTTTTAAAACTCTTTCTCTAGTTTCTGGTTTTACTTTTTCAGGATTATTAATAGCTCTTGAAACAGTAGCAAGAGAAACTCTAGCTGCTCCAGCCACATCATAAATAGTTGCTTTACTCATAAATAAGCACCTTCTTTCATCACTTTGATTATAGCATAAATGAAAATGTTTTCAATCTTTTTACATTAATTTATGAAAAGTTTTCATAAATTTGTGCAATGTGTACAATAACTAATTAAAATCACTTTAAAACGCTCCATTACTACATCCACATTAAGAATTGCCCCGATATTAGAATTGTAATAATGATAATTATACCAATAAAATTTAATATAAATGTAAATATCCTGAAAATTCTTTCATTAATTTCCATTATATATCTTGATAAAATATAAACTGCTAATACACCAAGAAAATATATTAAATATTTATTAAATGTATTAAGTGAACTTGCTTCAGACAAATTAAATAAATCTAAAATTTGATCCATAAAAATAGTCTCAATAAAATTTACTAATATTAATGACACAATCAATAAAATCATTGGTAATACTGAGAAAAATAATCTTTTCATGGAATCATCCCCTTGTCTTTATAATTTCATTATACTAAATTGTATTAAAAAACACCATCATTGATGGTGTTTTTTTTAATACTATCTACGTTCTTTGATACGTGCTTTTTTAGCAGAAAGTCCTCTAATGTATCTAAGTTTAGCTCTACGAACTTTACCTTTTCTAGTTACATCAATGTCAACTACTAATGGTGAGTGTACTGGGAATGTTCTTTCGATACCAATTCCGTAAGATACTTTTCTTACTGTGAATGTTTCTCCAATTCCTCCACCTTGTCTTTGAATTACTAATCCTTCAAAAATTTGAATTCTTTCGCGGTTACCCTCTTTAATCTTAACAGATACTTTAACACTATCTCCTGATCTAAATACAGGTACTACTGGTTTTTCGAACTCTTTAGTAACTTCTCTAATTAATTGCTGAGACATATTTTCACTCCTTATTTCTGTACATTTGCTCATAAGGATGTTCCAAAGCGGAGCAATGCATAATTTGATTTAACAGCGATAATTATTATAACATATGAAATATTCTAACGCAACAGTTTTCACTCAAAAACTACGCTTTTATATGTGTTGTATTTTTTACCATCAATTATTATATAAATATTATATTTTCCTGATACTTCTTCTTCATTTATAAAGTAGGATACTTCAAGAATTCCATCATGGCATTCATCAAAGCATACAGCTAAGAAACTGTTTTCGACAGTAGGTATTAAATACTGTCTTGTTTCATAACTATTTTCTAAAATTATATATATATTTTGTCCTTGATTAAATAGACCTTTAATTATTAATCTATCAAATTCTTTTTCAAATTCAAGATTATAACCAGGAGGTACTGTATCTAATAAGTTAAACCTCTTATTAATACTACTTTCATACTGTGTTGTAACTTGTTGTGGTCCCACAGTTATTCCGGTTCCTAATACATAGTTTACAGCATTATCATATAATCCAATACGTTTTGCTTGAAATAGATTATCTTCTATTTCCATTCTATATACTTCAACTCCATCAACCACTTCTATCGTTATTGATAATTTATCAACTAACTCTTCATCATCAATGAAATAAACAGGTAATTCTACAAGAATACCTTCAATCATTCCATGTCCACCACTATGTAATAAGTAGTTTCCTTCACTATAATAATCAACATTTGAATTATAAGGACTATAGAAACTTATATTTAAATTTTTCCCATAATCAAATACTTGTTCAATTGTCATTAAAGTTGTATCTATTCTAAATATAACTCCTCTAGAATAAGTATCTAATATACTAACATCTGTTTCTCTTAATTTAGATTTATTTACTCCGTTATCAAAGATAAATATATCTCCATTTTCAAGAACCATTACATCATTTTGAGCATATTGCCATAAAAAGTTATCTCCTACAGGAGTAAAGAAATACGTAGCTACAAAATCTGCATCCCAATTAGTAGGATCTCCAATTACCCAATTAAGTTGATTACTAGTATATCCAATACTAATAACGATATCTTGATAACTACCTGATAATATAATTGAATCTGTATTAACATCATAATCAATACTAGTTAAATGAAACCAATCCATTAAAGTCCACATTTCACTCGCACCATCAAGCGGATTAATATAATCAGCTATATCAATAGTTTTTACTATATCACCTGTAACTCTATCTATTTCAACAACAATATCTTCAACTGTATTATCAAAATCATTTGTAGCTACAAGTAGATTACCACTAGGTAATTCAACATATTCGTGGTGGTACCCACCAGGAATATTATATTGTGCATACACTTTACCTAAATAATCAATTTCTAATAACTCAGCTGAATAATAAGGACTAAGTAAGTCTCTTCCACCAAGTAAAAAATGACCATTTTCTAATTGTTTAGGACTCCATGAAAACTCACTATTTAAATACCATCTAACATCTCCATTAAAATCATATCCAACAGGTAAATTTCCATCAGTAGACGTTGTTACCATTAAGTTATCTTGAAAGTATTCATAAGTTGTATTAATCAAAGTAGGTAATGTAATACTTTCAGGTAATACTTCAGTTTCAATATATTGAGTATTTACTAATGTATAAGTATCTACACCGTTAAATTCATATAATTCTACAGTATTTTCAAATCCTGGGTATAACCCATATATAGGTATAATATGTGAAGTTAATGATTCAGTTATATATTCAAAGTCAGCTTCAATAGTTTTTCCTTTAATAACTACTTTAAACTGCGTAGCTACATCAACATCAAATATCAATAATCCTGATAAAGGAGCCATCTTGTAAGGATCTAATATAAAGTAAGGATTATCCTTTGTATGAACATTAACTTCTTCAGCAAGAACTATATCTTCATACACTTTTTGTGAAGTTACTATAGAAAATGATTCATCGACTCTAGATGTATCTGGATTAGATAACCCAAATACTAAAAACCATACGAAAGAACCCACTATAACAATAGCCGGAATAATAATTAATAAATTACTTTCATCAAGTAACTTTTTCCAAAAAAGTTTATTCATTATTTTGCTCCTTCAAATATTTAATATATAGATCGTTTCTTCTTTCCTTAGTTCTTTTTATAGATTCATTTAAACGCCATTCTTTTATTAACTTATGATTACCACTCATTAATACTTCAGGTACTTTTTTACCATTAAATTCTCTTGGTCTTGTGTAATGAGGATGTTCCAGTAAGTTATGACTAAAAGAGTCATTTAAATGAGATTCATCTTTACTAATAACTCCAGGTATAACTCTAGTAAT
>JAUVDP010000029.1 GCA_030595255.1 Mycoplasmatota bacterium
ATAGTTGATGAGTCTTTTAGAAATTTCTTTAAAGGAACTCATAAGCATCCTAAATTTAAGAACAAAGATAACAGTAAACAGTCTTACACTACACATACAACAAACAATAATATTAGACTTGAAGGTAAAACAATAAAGCTACCAAAACTAGGATATATCAAACTTAATAAGCATAGAGAGTCGCCTAACTTAGCTATTATAAAAGCCGCAACTATATCAAGAAATGCATCAGGTAAGTATTATGTATCATTGCGTTTAGAGTATGAAGTAGAGATAGTTAAGATAGATAAAAGTTTTGAAAGAATCATTGGGCTTGATTTTTCATTAAACAGTCTTTATATAGATCATTTAGGAAGGAAAGCCAACTATCCTAAGTATCTTGAAAACTCATTAAGTAAATTAGCTAAAGAACAAAGAAAACTTTCACGTAAAAAGAAAGGTAGTAATAATCGCAACAAACAAAAACTTGTAGTAGCACGAATTTACGAAAAGATATCAAATCAAAGAAATGACTTTCTACATAAACTATCAAGAAAGTTAGTAAATGATTATGATATTATTTCAGTTGAATCATTAGACTTAAAAGAAATGATGAAAAACAAGCATTTCAGTTTAAAGATTAATGATAAAAGCTATAATAAGTTCTTAAACTACTTATCTTACAAATTAAAAGATGAGGGAAAAACCCTCATCAAAGTTAATAAGTATTATGCATCTAGTAAGATATGTAGTGTATGTAGTAGTAAGAAAGAGAAGTTACCTCTTTCTGAACGAACATACAAATGTGAATGTGGTAATGTTATTGATAGAGATGTCAACGTAGCCTTAAATATCGCTTATGAAGGATTACGTATTCACTATAACAATTTAATAAAACAAGAGTCTGGGACAGACTTGTTAGCTTGGTAAATTTGTGAACAATAGTTCGCATTACCCAAGAAGTCCCCACTTCAAACTTTAGTTTAATGGTGGGAATAGTTCACCACAACATACCCATAATAACATTAATGTGTTAAAATATATTTGGTGATAATTATGAAAACAATTCTATTAAGTATAAACGCTAAATACATTCATACTAATAACGCTGTTCGTTTACTTAAAGCGAACACTGATTTTTTAGTTGATATCATAGAATATACTATTAAAGATGATATCAATAATATCGTTAAAGATATTGAAAACACTAATCCTGATGTGTTAGGTTTTAGTGTATATATTTGGAATGTATCAATCATCACTAAAATAATTAAGAAGTTAAACTTACCAAATACAAAGATTATCTTAGGTGGTCCTGAGGTTAGTTATGATTCATCATACTTCCTAACAAAATATAATGTAGATTACATAATTAGAGGTGAAGGAGAAATAGCCTTTAATGACCTTCTACATGCCTTAGAATCAAATGATAGTATAAGTAATATCACTAACTTAATGTATCTAAAAGATGGAAAACTAATAAATAAAGGTATCACTGAAATAAGTGACTTAGACGCTTTAAAACAGCCATATTTCTTCGAAGATGATATTAAGCATATCCCTAATAAAGTATCGTATATAGAAAGTAGTCGAGGATGTCCTTATAAATGTAGTTACTGTTTATCATCTTTAGAAAAGAAAGTAAGATTTTTTAATACCCTAGATGTTAAAAAAACTATTATGTATTTAATGAAACATGGTAGTAAAACAATTAAGTTCCTAGATAGAACATTTAATGCGAATAAAAATACATTAGACCTTCTATCGTTTATTATAGAAAACAATAATTATAAAACAGTATTTCAATTTGAAATTACTGGAGATATCTTAGATCAAGATATCATCCATCACTTAAACAAGTACGCTCCACCTGGATTATTTAGATTTGAAATTGGAATTCAATCTATTAATTATGAGACTAACTTCTTAGTAGATAGATTTCAAAATACAGAAAAACTATTTGAAAATATCAAATTAATCCAAGAGGGAAAAGTAATAGGATTACACCTAGACTTAATCGCAGGTCTTCCTAAAGAGGATTTAATATTATTTAGAAAAACATTTGATGAAGTATTCAAATTAGGTGCTAAAGAGCTTCAACTAGGCTTTTTAAAGATGTTGAGAGGTACTAAAATAAGAAGAGAAGCCGATCTTTACAACTATAAGTATAATGAAACAGCTCCTTATGAAATAATCTCTAATGATTCAATCTCAGAAAAAGACGTTAAAGAAATTCACCTAGTAGAACACATGTTAGATATCTATCACAACAAAGGATACTTTGGAAATAACTTGTTAATATATATCTTATCAACAACAAGTCCTTTTATATTCTTTAAAGAAATTGGTGAGTTCTATATAGATAATAAGTTATCCTTTAAAGGTTACCAAGTAGAAGATGTCTATCAAAGACTATTTGACTTCCTAAATAACGAAACTATTATTTATTCAATTAAGAAAGATTACTTAAATAGATCAAAAGTTAAACCTAAGATATTTTGGAATAACGAAATCAACAGACAAGAAAAAAGAAAAGTATTTGAAAGGCTATCAAACGAAAACAAGATTGATATTAACATATTCTATAAGTATTCAGTTATTATTAAATATAAAAACGAGTACTACATAACAGTTTATAAAAACTTAAAAAATAATAGTTACACAATAAAAGACGATATCTCCTGATATCGTCTTTATTTATTATCTTACGTTTGTATTAATATCTCCGACTGAGGTATCTTTTTCAAAAACTGATGGTAAGAAATCTGTATCAGTATTATAGAATTCAATATCTCCATTTGATGTATCTAAATATATTTTGTCTATATAAACATCATTCATTATAATCTTACCATTTGATGTATCCGCATCAAATGTAACTCCCTCTTGATTTAATACATTTAAGTTATCTGCATTAATACTTCCATTTGATGTATTAAGATCATAATTAAGAAATTCCATATTAGCTAGTGTGATTGATCCGTTACTAGTTACTACGTCTAAGTCATATTGTCCAATAATATTTTTTACTACAACATCTCCGTTTGATGTAGATAAATCAATGTTTCCTTCAACAGTTAAACCATCTAAAGTAATTCTTCCGTTAAGAACTTCAACACTAATACTTTCAGCATTAATGTTTCTAATATCAACTTGTCCGTTATATGATTTAATATCTATATCTCCTAATAATAATGCTTCAGGAACTTCAATTACTATTCTTTCCCCACCATTTAATAATGCAAATATTTGTTCAAGGTTAAAGATAGTATAACTAGTTTCAACATTATTTGATATAGTAATTGTATTTGTATCTACATCAACAACTATTTCATAATCATTATCTTCAATATAAGTACGAGTAATAATAATTTCATCACCAGTTATAGGGTGGATATCAACTTGCATGCTTTCAAAATCAGTAATGATTTGCCATGATTCCCCATCGATAATATCTTGAGTAAGATCTTCTTGATTTACTTCTGTAAGCTGAGGTTGATTACCATAAACGTCAAATACATTTTCATCACCAGTAAATAAATAGAATCCAGTATATCCCATAACTACTATAGCCCCAATAAATGATACTGACTTAATCATATTTAATAGTTTATGTTTTTTAAACCATTCATCAACACTTATTTTATTTAATCTTTTTACTACTTTTTCTCTATTTTTAAACTTAAATACATTTAGGTGATAGATAAGTATTTTCTTTGTTACCCAAATTGAAAGTTCTAATACTAATAACCCAAATAATAATATTAGTATATATGCTCCAGTTGCGAACCAAAATACCATTGTATCCATTGTAGTGGTTTGACCAAATAACAACCCAAATACACCAATATAAGATACTAGTGTTCCAAATATAGAAACAACAGTTCCATATAATGTAGGAAGAAGCCATGAAGCTATAAGTACGTCAAATATAATAAGCCAAATAACTCTAGCTGTACTAATATTTGTATATCTTTCTTCCTTAGTTTTAACAAACTTAGGACTAACTCCGTATTCTTCAAGTACATTTCTAGCAATTACTTCAGGTTCTTCAAGTTCACCAATTACTTCTAACTCTGTTTTATTTTCATAAATAGTTCCACTATAAAATCTTTCTTCATAGAATGCGAGTATTTCTTTTCTCTCTTCTTTATCTAATAAAGATAACTCTTTATCTAACTTTCTTAAAAAATCTAACTTATTCATATCTTTCACCTCTAATCATGATATTAACTACTTTCTCAAATTTTTTCCAATCATACTTTAAATCATCAAGTTTTAATTTACCTATTCCTGTAATCTTAAAATACTTTCTTGGTGGACCTCCACTCGATTCTCTTAAATATGTATCACATAATCCTTCTTTAGTAAGTTTTCTTAATATAGGATAAATAGTACTTTCACTAATACCCATATTCTTATTAACTTCTTGATATATATCGTATCCATATCTGTCTCTTTCATCAATTTTACTAAGAACAACCATCTCTAAAACGCCTTTTTTAAGCTGTACGCTCATAGTATACCTCCTTTACAATGTGTAGTACTATATAATGTATAGTAGCATACAATATCTAGTATGTAAAGTGTTTTGGTAAAAATAAATTATTATTATTTTTTGTAATAAAAAACCCTAACTAAGTTAGGGTTATTTGATATCAATTATTCTAAAACTATTTGTTTGAGTACCTATAGGGAATCCACCAGTTATTATAACTCTTTGTCCTACTTTACAGTTATATACTTCTTTTGCGAGTACAATTGCTCTTCTCATTAACTCTTCAGTATCTTTAACTAATTCAAAGTTTATAGCTTCTACACCATTATGAATAGCTAAGCTTCTTGCTAATCTATCACTAGGAGTTAAAGCAATAATTCTAGCATCGGGTCTAAATTTAGAAATTAATTTAGCTGTATTACCACTAACTGTAGGTGTAATAATTAAATCAACTTCACTTTGTATTACTGTATATGCAACACTTACTGCAATACTACTTTCAATGTTTTCTCTATTTTCATTATTCTTATTAGCTCTTTTTACAAAAGTACTTCTCTTGAGTTCTCTTTCAATTTTAGAAGCAATGTTTCCCATTACTTCTACAGACTCAACTGCGTATTTACCTATAGCACTTTCACCTGAAAGCATAATTGCATCAGTTCCGTCATATATCGCGTTAGCTACATCACTAACTTCAGCTCTTGTAGGTCTAGGATGTTCGATCATAGATTCTAACATCTGTGTAGCTGTAACACTAACTTTACCTTTATTATGGCATCTTTCAATAATGTGTTTCTGTATTACAGGTACGTCTTCAGCTGGTACCTCAACACCTAAATCTCCACGTGCAATCATAATTCCATCAGACACATCAATAATAGACTCTATATTAAGTACTCCAGCTTTATTTTCTATTTTTGAGATAATTTGAATATCTTCACTATCATATTCTTTTAAAATAGCTCTTATTTCTTCAACGTCTCCTGCATTTCTTACAAAAGAAGCAGCGATGAAATCTACATGTTGTTTACATCCCCAAATAATATCTTCTCTATCTTTTTCAGATATAAATTCTAATTGTAGTTCAACACCAGGAATATTAATACCTCTTCTATCTTTAATAGTATGATCATTTTGAGCTATAGTTTTAATTGTTTTTTTATCTAAATCTGTAGACATTACTAATAAAGACAAATATCCATCATCAACAATAATTAAATCTCCAGGTTTTACATCTTCATATAATTGATTGTAAGTAACACTAATATTACTTTCATCTCCTAAAACCTCTTCCATATGGATAGTTACTTCTGAATCTTCCTTAATAGTAACTTTTCCACCCTTAAATAAATGAGTTCTAACCTCTGGTCCCTTAGTATCTAATAAACTAGCTACATAAGTACCAAGCTCTTTATTAAGACTTTTAAGTGTTTTAAGTCTTCCTAGATGTTGTTCGTAATCTCCATGAGAAAAGTTCATTCTCATAACATCCATACCAGCCAAAATAAGTTTTCTCATTTCAATTTTACTATCAGAAATCGGTCCTATAGTACAAATAATTTTTGTTTGGTTAAAAGGTATCATATCTTTCACTCCTATTTGAGTCTTCCAACTAAGCCATAACGCTTATTGGAAATTTCTCTTTTTTTATTTAAAGCAAATTCTATATCATAATCCACATAATCCATGTTTTTAAGTCCTACTGCTTTTCCACCTTTGCCGAAATGTAATAACTCAACAGCATATTCTCCCATTTCAGTAGCCATTACTCTATCAAACGCTGAAGGATCTCCACCACGTTGAACATGTCCTAATATTGTCGCTCTTGTTTCATAACCAGTATATTCTTCAATCTCTTTAGCTAAATCTAGTACATTTAACATATGTTCAGTTACTACTACTATAGCATGTCTACGTCCACTACTAAATGATCCATTGATAGCATCTAATGTTCTTTGTTTATCAAACCCAGTTTCAGGAGTAATAATAAACTCACTACCCCCAGCAATACCGGCATACAATGCTAAATCTCCACAGTTTCTACCCATTACTTCAACAACACTACATCTTTGATGAGACATTGATGTATCTCTTAATTTATCGATTGAATCAACAATTGTTTGTAAAGCTGTTTGAAAACCAATAGTATAATCAGTTGAAGAAATATCATTATCAATAGTACCAGGTAATCCTATACATTTAATACCCATTTCAGTTAATGCTTGCGCACCTCTATAAGTACCATCTCCACCTATTACTACAATAGCTTCAATTCCTACTTTTTCTAATTGTTTAACTGCTTGTTTTCTTACTTCTATATCTTTAAATTCAGGATATCTAGCACTACCTAAAATAGTACCACCACTCTTAATTATTCTAGAAACATCATTTCTTTCAAGAATCTCTATGTTTCCTTCACATAATCCTTTATATCCGTACTTAATTCCATATACTTCAAGACCGTAATGAAGCCCACTTCTAACAACAGCTCTAATAGCTGCGTTCATACCAGGAGCATCTCCACCAGAGGTCATAACTGCAATCTTTTTCATAAGTATCACCACCAAATTAATTATATCATATTCATTTCTAAAAAACACTCAAACTATAATGTATACGCTTTTACTTACCCTAACTTATGAACTTTTTGAATTACTAATTGGAAATTCTTATTTCTTTCTTCAACTTTAACCATAAATAAATATACTTTACTCTGTTCTAACTGATCAATATATTGATTATAAGTAGTAGGGAACAAGACACCTTCAATTATTAGATACTCATCTTGAATAGTAATAAATGCCATATTATCGCCTTTTTTAGTTTTAATAGATTTAACATTAGAAACCATTCCTACAACTCTCACAGATTTTCCTATATGAGTTTTTTCTATTGTAGACGGTTTTAATAAATTATGTTTCTTAATATAATCATCATATTCATTTAGAGGATTAATTACTAAATTAAACCCTAATACTTTTTTCTCGTTTTCTTCTAAAACACTGAATGGATACTCTTCTAGATTTTCTAAGATAAATTCTTCTTTAGAGATAAAGCTTCCATATTCACTAAAACTAATAACTTCATCTAATTTTTCTATCATTGTTCTTTTAGATAACTTGAATTCATCAAGTGCTGAAGCTGAAATAAGTGATTCAATAACTCTTTTATTTAAGAAAGAATTTACTCTAGATACAAAGTCAAAATATGATTTAAACTCACCATTTTCTCTTTCATCTAATAATCTAGTTACTGCATTAATACCTAAATTCTTAACCCCTAGAAGTGGAAATCTTAGATTTCTTTTCTCAGGTAAGTAATAAGAACTTGAATAATTAACTGAAGGAGGTAGTATTTTTACTCCTAATTTATTTGATTCATAAATGTAGTTTCTTGTTTGGCTTTCACTACCTACAACACTACTTAGTAAAACACTAATAAAGTATTTTGGATAATTAGCTTTTAAATAACTCATCCAGTAAGACACCATAGCGTACGCTACAGAATGCGCTCTATTAAATCCATAGTTCGCAAACTTTACAAAGTAATCATAAATCTGATTACTAACTTCTTTTGTATGTCCATTTTCAATACTCTTTTTTACGAAATTTGCTCTTTCTTGTTTAAGAACTGATTCTTGTTTCTTAGAAACCGCTCTTCTTAAAACATCAGCTTCACCTAAACTATATCCCGCAAATACACTAGCTATTTTTATAATTTGTTCTTGATATATAATTATTCCATTAGTACTTTTTAATATATCTTCAAGTACCTTATGAGGGTAAGTTACTTTCTCTTTTTTAAATCTTCTTTTAATATAACTAGGGATATTTTCCATAGGTCCAGGTCTAAACAACGCCAGAACAGTAACTATATCTTCGAAGTTATTAATTTGCATTTGCCCTATTAAACTTCTCATTCCTGGAGATTCAAGTTGAAATATTCCAGTGGTTTCAACTCTTTTTAATAACTCAAAAGTTAACTTATCATCCATTGGAGTTTTATATATATCTATATTAGTATTTTCATTTTCATTAATTAAATTCACTATTTTATTTATTGAAGTTAGATTTCTTAATCCTAAGAAATCTATTTTTAATAACCCTAATTCTTCTAAGTCTTTTGCCTCATACTGTGTTTGCATCATATCAAGTAACCCTCTTTGTACAGGAGTGTGATCTGTTAAATTATTACTTGTGATAATAATCCCTGCGGCATGAGTAGATACATGTTTATGTAATCCTTCAATATTAGAAGCGATAGTTAATAACTCTAAAGCTTTTTCATCTTTATCCATAATATTATTAAGATCAGTTGAATTAAATATTGCTTCTTTAATACTTGAGTACTTATCAACGTGTTTTAATATTTGATTAAGTAACATTCCTTCTACTTCAATTACTCTAGCTGTATCTCTTAAAGCAGATTTAGCTAAAAAAGTACCAAAAGTACATATGCTAGCTACTTTATTTATTCCATAAAAATCTCTAACGTAAGTTATAACATCATCACGTTTATCATCAGGTAAATCCATATCAATATCAGGTAGTGTAATTCTTTCAGGATTTAAAAATCTCTCAAATACTAAATCATATTTAATAGAATCTACACTAGTAATACCAAGACAATATGATACTAAACTAGCCGCAGCACTCCCTCTACCTGGACCAACTAAATACTTCTTGCTTTTAGCGTACTTCACAAAGTCCCATACAATTAAGAAGTAATCATTATAACCCATATTATCAATAACGCTTAACTCATATTCAAGTCTATCTAAGTAGACTTTCTTATTAACTTTTTGTCCTCTTAATCTCTTATCTAAGCCTTTATATACAAGCGCACTTAAATATTCTTTAGAACCAACATCCTGTTTAACATTAAATGATGGTAAGTGTGTTTTACTAAAATCAATCTTAACATCACACATATCACTAATCACATTAGTGTTTTTTATAGCTTTTGGGTAATCCTTAAATTTAATAGAAATTTCTTCTTTAGTTTTAAAATGTTTTCCTTTGTTATTACTAAATAAATCATTTGTATTTATATTGAATATCTTTTTTAATATATTCGAAACAACATAATCTTCTTCATCCATATAATGAACATAATCTAAAGCAACACATTTATATTTTTTATATAATAATTCATTTAATTCAATATTATTACTCAACCCAAAATATAAATCATCAGACAAAGTGAAAAAAGAAGATAAAACTTCCTCATATTCGTGTGTTTGATTATTTGTGAAATATGTTAATATTTCACTTTTATTAGTATTAAGAACAAAGATAACACCTTTGTTATATTTAATTAAATCAGAGATTGTTACTGTCTCATTTAAACTAGATAAACTAGCTAATTTAATAATGTTTTGATATCCTATATTGTTTTTAGCATACAATAAGAAGTTATTTGATCTTTCAGGTAGTATACCTATTGAATTAATACTTAATCCTATCAGTGGTTTTATATTGTTTTTTAAACATTCTTTATAAAACTTCACAGCTCCATACATATACTTATCAGTGATAGCAATAGATTTATATTCAAATTCTACTGCTTTTTGAATAATATCTTTAATTTTAATGTTAGAACCATTCATTGAATAATTTGTTTCAACAAATAGATTTGTAAAATTCATACTATCACCACCTTGTTAAAATTATACCAAATTTTAGTCGTAAAAGAAAAAGAAAAGTAATAAATTACTTTTTCTTTAATATTATTCCACCACTTACTAAAACAACTACTAAAACTAAAATATCAACCCTTTGAACAAAGTCTATAAACCTTGTCTCTTCTTCGATTTTTTCAATTGAGAAGAAGTATGTTTCTAAATAGTTATTTTCTCCGTTTATCTTTAGAATATATTCTCCATCTTCACTAACTTCATAAGGAGATTCTATATATTTATTATTTAAATATCCTTCTCCTTTAAAAGTTAAAACAACAGGATCAGTATAACTATTATTATTTATAATACCTTCTAAATTACTTGTAATAGTAAACGATAACTCAGTAGTGTAGTTGTTTGCCCCAGTTACAATAAGATCGTAATTCCCAGGATTTGTAATTTCTGTATCAGATACAAACAAATCATTATTAAGAATAATGTTTCCACTATTTATACGTGGAGTAACACTTACCACATATATAACATCATCTTCTACACCTGTAATTATTGGTTCAACAGTAAAATTATATATTTTATCATTATATATAAAAACATATTCTCCAGGATAATTTATAGATAACCCATTTTCTACAAATTCATTATTTAAAGTGGCACCATTTATAAATTCTATTTCTACTTCACCAATATATACTTCCCCCTCAGTAAGATCAATCTCTTCATCATCATTTAGTGTAGTTAAATCACTTCTTATTCCAAAATCATAATTTGGACTACTAGTATATCCAACTAAAATATATTTATCATTATAGCTAAGTCTTCGTATCTGTGACCCTAATTCAATTGAATCAACATAATTAAAATTAAGATCATACGAAGAAAAATGACTTGCTTCAAATAAATAAGAATAATCAAGGTCTATTGTTTGTTCAACATATGTAATAAAGATATTATCAATATAAAATATACTCTTAACAATTTCCATACTTCCATAATCTCTTAAATCCTTTTTAATTATATTTCCTGCAGTATCAATAACCACAAAAAATGCATCATACTCAGTATCTGTATCCAATGTGAATCCATATCCATATAGTATGTAGTAGTCTTCAATTATAGTTACTCCACTTATATAATAGTATTTCTCATAATCAATTACTGTGGCAACAAAGGGATTTACTCCAGTTTTCTCAACAGTAAATCCTGATGATCTATCCTCTTTAAAATTAGTAACAATTATTTCAAAATCATCAATTTCAAAGACTTTACCTTGAGTGTGTACTCCGTTAGTTAAATTGAATATAGCTATAACAGCTAACATAAATAAAAAGACAGTTTTTTTCATATTATTCCTCCTTTTTATAGGTATAATACTTTTAAAAACTGTCTTTTTCTCATTTAATTATTAAATTATATTAATCTTAATGTATCTCTAGCAATCATTACTTCTTCATTAGTTGGAATTGATAAAACAGTAATTTTAGATTCTTTAGTTGAAATAACTGTTTCTTTTCCTTTAATCTCATTAGCTTCTTCATCGAGTATTACACCTAATATTTTAATCTTATTAGCAACTAAGGTTCTTGTTTCACTAGCGTTTTCCCCTATTCCAGCAGTGAAACAAATAGCATCACAACCGTCTAAAGTTAAATAGTAAGCACCAATATAATCAGCAATCATTTTGGCTTGTTTCTCAACAGCTAAAATACTTCTCTTATCACCTTTAGCAACAGCTTCCCATAAGTCTCTTGAATCACTTGAAAGCCCACTTAATCCTAAATATCCTGATCTTTTATTTAAATCATCAATTACTTGATCTAATGTTTCATTTTCTTTTTGAGAAATATACTGAACTATAGCTGGATCAATATCACCACTTCTAGTTCCCATAGCTATTCCCGATAAAGGAGTGAACCCCATAGAAGTATCAATACTCTTTCCACCTTTAACAGCGCATAAACTAGCTCCATTACCAATATGACATACTATCACTTTAGTATCTTCAACTTTTTTACCAAGCATATCAGCAGCTCTTAAACTAACATATTTATGGCTAGTACCGTGGAATCCATATTTTCTAACTCCATACTTTGTATACCATTCATAAGGAACACTATACATAAACTCTGTTTGTCCCATAGTTTGATGGAATGCTGTATCAAATACAGCTACCCCTATAGCTTTTGGTAATGCTTTACTAAAAGCATGTATTCCAGTTAAATTAGCTGGGTTATGTAAAGGTGCAAGTTCACTTACACTTTCAATTTTCTTAATAACTTCATCATTAATTATAATAGAATCTTTAAACAATTCAGCTCCATGAACAACTCTATGTCCTACTCCGGCTATTTCATCTAATGAATTAATAACTTTTGTTTCTATAACTTTTTTAAGTAATAGCTCAACAGCTACACCATGATTAGGAATAGTGAGTGTTTGTTTATCTTTAATACCTGAATATTTAATAGTAAAAATAGAATCTTTAAATCCAATTCTTTCTATAATACCGCTTAGTATTAACGCTTCACTTGGCATTTCTAATAATTGGAACTTTAATGAAGAACTTCCAGCATTGACAGCCATTATTTTCATATTATTCTTCCTCTCTACTTTTAAAATATTCATCTATTTTAATGATTGAATTATTAATTCCTTTTGTATCATTAAAACTAGGTAAATCTACTAATAAGAATTTCTTTGGTGGTATTTCATTTTCTTTCTTCTTACGAATTAATAAAATACTCTTAGGATTATTCTTAAATAATGTTTCACTTAATTTAATCAATCCAAACATATAAGCTTTCTTATTAATTTCTTCTTGAAATATTTTAATATCTTTTTTCTCAAAGAAATCATTCTCAATTAAAGTAATAAAATACCCACCAATTGCTAGACTATCCAAGTGATGATTAATCGCTTTATAAGGGAAATAATCAGCATCTTCTACAATTGGTAAGTCAGTTAATATTAAATCAAATCCTTGATCATAATAACTTAAAGTATCTTGATAGAAAATCTCGTTTTTATACTCAAGTAAATCAGCAACATTTCTAGCTAAATTACAAATTAATAAATCGTTATCAACACCATATATCTTTACATTTTTCTTCATATGATTTAAAGCAGCAAATACTAAATTACCACTACCAATCATAGGGTCTAGCATATTTTCTAATTTTTGATTCTTATATAGTTTCTCAATTATATAACCAATAAAAATACCAATAGTGTCAGGAGTAATTAAAGAGTTTGACATATATGCATGTTTATATCCTTTAAGAAGTCCAAGTTGAACTCCTTTACGAACTTCTTCTCTTAAAAATTCAATACTAGAAATTTTAGATTTAGCATCTTTTAAAATTTCAATATCTTCTTCGCTATACTCTTCTTTAAAGTTATCATCTAACAATAAATTAAAAGCTTCATTCATACCTTCTAAGTACGTTTTTTGATAGTTTTGGTAAAGTAAGTTTGCAACTTCATCAAAGTAATCATAAAACTTTTCTACATTTAGTTTATTTAACATATTATCACCACAAAATCATTATAAAGCAACCTACCCTTTTTGTCTATTAAAAGCCACATTTCTTGAAGAAAGATATGGTTTTTGATACAATCTATATGAGGAGGTGTCTCCAATGAATAAACTTATAGTAAAACTTATAAATTTGTATAAGATAAAAACACAAAATAGTAACCCTACATGTCGTTATCATCCTACTTGTAGTACATACTCAATGAATGCATTTAAAAAACATAATTTCTTTTATGCTTCACTTTTAAGTTTCTGGAGAATCCTTAGATGTAATCCATTCTCTAAAGGTGGATATGATCCAGTTCCAAAAACAAGAAAAGAGAGGAAACATGACCATGAACATGAAATATCTTGATATTAAATTAGAAGCAAGTGATGATTCAACATATTCATTAAGAGATTTTTTAGGGTCTAAAGTAATTCTTTATTTCTATCCTAAAGATAATACATCAGGTTGTACAGTCGAGGCAAAAGACTTTACTAGTTTACAATCACATTACTTAGAAAAAGGATATAAAATAATTGGAGTGAGTAGAGATTCAGTTAAATCACATAAAAATTTTATTATAAAACAAGAACTAAACTTACTATTACTTAGTGATGTAAACGAAGAAATGGTAAAAGCATTTGATGTATTAAAAGAAAAAAACATGTACGGAAGAACATATATGGGTATAGTTAGAAGTACTTTTGTATTAGATGAAGAAGGTAAACTTGTTAAAGAAATTCGTAAAGTTAAAGTTAAAGAACATGCACAGTTATTATTAAACGAGTTATAAAAAAATCAGTTCAATTGAACTGATTTTTATTTTATCTACTTTCTGAAACTCTTGATTCTCCTGATTTACCTAAAGCGTATTTAACTCCAATAGGTCCAATCAATGCATAGAATAATGTAGCTATTAAGATTACGATAAGAATAGTTACACCTTCGCTTGGGAAGTCGGATCTAGCTTGATATGCCATACCAAGTGCAACTCCTGCTTGAGGTAGTAAACTTACTCCTAAGTACTTTCTAATTACAGGTACAGACTTCATTACTCTAGCTCCTAGGTAAGATCCAAAGATTTTACCAAAGATTCTTAATCCAATATATCCAGAAGTAACAATTATCATTGCACCGTAAGCTATATCAGTTTGTCCTAAGAAGGCAATTACTAATTCAGCACCAGCAATCGTAAAGAATGCAATTAAGATTGGTGGTATAAATTTATCAACAGCAAGTTCTGTATCATGTGCATTTACTCTAGTAATTATATTAGTAACTGTAACACCAAGTACCATCGGTGTTAAGATTGGTGATAAGTGAACTGAAATATCTCCAAAGTGAATTCCTAATTTAGCTACTGCAACTGTTAAGAATACTCCAAAGACACTAGCTACTAAGAATACTTCATATTTATCATCACTTTTTTTATCAGTTTTTTTAATAATCATAGCTACTATTACCCCGAAGACAATACCAACTATTAATGAAAATACTAATTCAAAGAAAGGGTCTGCGATTGTTTCAAAAAAGCTTAATTGCACTCCTTTTTCTAATGCTTTAGCGATTGATAACAATACACCAAATATAACAATACCAACAGCATCATCTAATCCAACAAGTGGAATTAAAGTATCTGTAAGTGGTCCTTTAGTTTTCATTTTTTTAGTAAGTAACATTATTGAAGCAGGTTCAGTAGCTGTTGCGATAGCACCAAATATTAGTGCAACAGGAAGTGAAACTCCTAAAAGTAATAATCCAATTGATACTACTGCAGTAGTTAACGCTGCTTGAGCAATTGTAATTACAATTATTTCAGCACCTGTATGTCTTAATTTGCTAAATACTAACTCTCTACCAATACCATAAGCTATAAATCCAAGAGCAACTGAAGAAATTACTTCTAAGTTGATCATTAAGTCTTCAAAATTAAATGCAACTAATATTCCCCCTAATAATAAACCGGCTAAAATATAACCAGTTATATAAGGTATTCTAACTTTCTCAACTATTTTTCCCATAAAGAGTCCGAGTAAAACAATAGCACCTAGCACTATTAAACTTTCATAAGTTACTACTCCATCTCCTGATAACATTAAAATATTCATATTCACATTCACATCTTCTTTCATATTTATATACATATATTAAATCACTGCACATAATTCTACTCCTATGTTTTACATAATGCAAGCAAAAAAAGAAAAAAGGTTTCAAAAAGAAACCTTTTATAATAATTCTAATTACTCCAACCAGTTTTAGCTCCATCAATTTCTCCAGCTCTTGAAAGTGCACTCTTAACTACTACTAGTCCGAGTACCTCATAAATAACTGTTGCAGCTAATACGATTGTCATGATATTTGTACCTATCATTTCAAATCCAGCAAGCTCTTTAAATCGTAACTCTGTGGTTAACGCCATATCTATTGCAACCCCAGCTTGTGGGATTAAAGTATATCCTAAATACTTTGTAACAGTAGGTGGAGCGTGGGATATTTTTGCCCCTGTATAAGCTCCAAGTATTTTCCCAAATACTCTAAATACAATATAGATTAAACCAACTATTCCAACTGTTATTAATGCAGATAAATCTAGTTCAGCTCCAGCAAGAGTGAAAAATCCAAGTAAGATTGGAGCACTAAATAAATCTGTATTTTTCGTTAGTCTTTTCTCAAATGCATCATCTATTTGATTAGTTAATACTACTCCAATAGTCATTGGAAGTAATATTGCAGATAAATAGATTGCTTGATGAAGACCAAAAAAGTTCATTATAATTGGTACTTGTCCAATACCAATCCCTGCAAAGATAATTCCTAATGTCATCATTAATAGCATTGAATCTGATTCTCTATTAAACTTCTTAACGATAAATGATAATATATATCCTAGAATCAATCCTATTAAAATGGATATTATTATTTCTAATAGTGGATCTATTATCATTGCAGCAGCACTTACAGTACCACTAATACCAAGTAATGTAGTCCCGAGAGATAACATAATAGCAAACAACATAATTCCAATTGCATCATCAAGTGCTACAAGTGGAAGTAATACATCTGTAACAGGTCCTTTTGTTCTAAAGTTTTTAACTACAGCAACGATAGGACCTGGTGCAGTTGCAGTTGCTATTGCACCTAAAATTAAAGCATATGTCCAAATATATTCTCCATCAGTAACTGTTAAATACGAACCAACTGCTAATATAACAAATATAGCAGTCATAAATGCTTGTGTTAATGTAATAATTGTAACTTGTTTTCCTGTTTTCTTAAGTTTTCTAAATTTTAATTCAAGTCCAATTGTGTATCCAATAAATCCAATCGCAACTTGTCTAATAATTGTGAATTTTTCTACCATATCATGTGATAAAACTCCTAAAACACTTGGCCCAATTAAGATCCCTATTAAGATATAACCTGTAACTTTAGGAAATCTAATTTGTTCCATTAATTTACCACCAATAAGTGCTAAAACAATTAAAGCTGCAATTCCAAAAACAACATTTGAATGAAGGTTTTCAATCCAGGATAAGTCATTAGCTACCCCAGAGCTTAGTAAATTAATCATTAATTAAACCCTCTTTTTTTCTTATTATTTTTTAAGTATTCTATGAATTCATCTTTAACTAGGGCTCTTGAATATAACTTACCAGATCCAATATGTATATCTAGTTCCTTAATTAATTTTAAATTCTGATTACTATTAATTCCTGTTGATACAACCACAAGATCAAACTTTTTAGAAATATCTACAATAAACTTATAAATACTATACATTTTTGTAAATTCTTTATCAGTATCCATTCTATGAAGTAAACATTCATCAAGTTTTAAGATATCGATATCTAGGTTAGCTAAGAATCTTAATGAAGAGTGTTTATTATTATATTCGTCTATTGCAATTAGGAATCCTTTATTATGAAGTATTTTAATTTTTTCAACTGCTTCTTCATCTGTAATTATTTCTTCTCTCATTTCAATAATAATTTCAGAAGTAATAACATTATACTTATTTAAAGTTTTCATTAAGTGCTCAGTAAATACTCTTTTTAAAGTGTGACCTGAAAAGTTAATAGAAGCCTTAAATCTTGAAGACAATTTAATACTCTTATCTTTTTTTAATTCACTAAAAAACTTAACAGTTTCTTCAAACATATACATCTCAATTTCATAGATTAAGCCTGTAAATTCAGCTATTTCTAAGAAACTATCAGGTTTAATTTCTTTTCCTCCTAAGTTCCATCTTGAAACAGTTTCAAACCCAACTATGACACCACTAAAAGTATCAACAAATGGTTGAAATTTCGGAAAGAAGTCTTTCTCTTTAACTGAATTAAAAATCTCTAATTCAACTTGTTTTTTCTCTAAGTATCTTCTCTTTAATTCGTCATTTGCATAAATTAAATTATTTCTATTATCTTTTTTAGCTTGATCAATTGAAAATCTCATCATTTTCATAATTGTTTCAAATTTTAAACCTGAAAAATCATCATAATCTAAAACACAAATACTCGCATTTATTAAGTATTGAACTTTATGATGTTTAATTGGTTGTCTTAAAATTCTTGCTAATTCAGTTGGTTCACAGATAAAGTGACTTTCAGTAATCAATAAAAATTGATCCACTCCAACTCTATACACTTCTGAGTGTCCACAATATGCAACTAGTTTCTCTGATAATATTACTAAAATATCTTCTACTGCATCAACACCAAATATAGCATTCATTTTATTAAATTCATCAATATCGACAAAAATAAAATGAAGATTTTTTAAATCTTTTTTTCCATAAGCGAGTTTTAATCCGGATAAGTTACCTAGTCCTGTTAACTCGTCAATGTAAGCAACTCTCTCTATTCCGTGAAATTCTTGCAAAGTATCACCCCTATTCGTCAAGAAAAGTATATCACAAATAAAATGATAATAAAAGGCTGATAGTTTAAATTCCAAACAAAAAAGCAATTCATAGAATTGCTTTAATTATCAATGGTGCGGGTGACAGGAATTGAACCTGCACTCCGAAGAACTAGATCCTAAGTCTAGCGCGTCTGCCAGTTCCGCCACACCCGCACATAATGGCTGGGCTAGATAGAGTCGAACTATCGGTCCCGGAGTCAAAGTCCGGTGCCTTAACCACTTGGCCATAGCCCAATATGGGGCGACTGATGGGAATCGAACCCACGAATG
>JAUVDP010000053.1 GCA_030595255.1 Mycoplasmatota bacterium
AGATGATAAGATTAAGAAATATTTAGACAAGCCATCTTTACTTAATGCAAGTAATAGTTTTGGATTAAAGAAATACTTTAAAAAAGTTACAGTTGATAAAGAAACAGGTGAAATCCTTAAAACAAAAGTAAGCGTAAAATATCAGATGTAACCAAAAAGGAGCGACAACTACTAAATTGTAGTTATTGCTCCTTATTCATATTAAAGTCCTCAATGATATTTTTACTGTAAGGTAAAATATCATTGAGTTTTATCTGACTGATATTATGGTTCGCTAAATAATCTAGCACATATGCTAAGTATTTATATGGATTTATCTTATTTAGTAAACAAGTCTGAACGATTGAATAAAGAATCGCACTTGATCTTGCGCCATTTGGTGTGTTACTGAAGAGCCAGTTTTTTCTTCCGATTATAAATGGCTTAATAGCGCGTTCTGCTTTGTTATTATCAAGTTCAAGTCGACCGTCATTTAAGTAGTTCATGATCGTTGGTAAATAGTTAACGGCGTAATTTATCGCCTTACCATAACCTGACTGAGGTGCACTGGTTAACTGTTTCCCATTTAACCAATCTCTAAACTTAATCATTAATGGCTTGATATGAACTTGTTTATACTCATATCTTTCATTTATAGATAAGTCTCTTGACTCTTTATCTAATGAATAAATTTGGTTAATGTAATCAATCGCTTCCGATGTATTACTATTAGCTCTCTTATCTTCAGGTAAAGATACATATATATCATAAAATTTACGTCTTAGATGAGCCATACAGTGAACTAATGTTACGTTTTCAACTTGATTATAGCCAGTATACCCATCAACGTGTAGATACCCTTTAAAGTCTTGTAAAAACGCTTTGGCGTTTTTACCTGCTCTATTTGATGTATATTCATATAAAACTATATTATCATCATAGTTACTTGATACATATGTCCACATATATGATTTACTATTAGCTTTTTTGCCACTCTCTTTTAAAACTTGTAATGTACTTTCATCCGCATGGATAATATCTTTATCTAGAAGATCTTCTCGCATTTTATTAAAAATAAGCTCAAGTTGTAAACTTGACTTAATCATCCAGTTTGATAATGTTTGTCTACTTAAATTAAGTCCGATTCTTTTATAGTCCTCACTTTGACGATATAATGGTAAGGCATTAGCGGTTTTATCAACTATTACTTGCGCTAATAAACTAGAAGTGGCTATCCCTCCAGGTATTGGTAAGTTAGGTAAAGCTAACTTATGAAAAGAATTACACTTAGGACATTTATAAGTAATGGATTTCTCCATTACTTTAACTGCTTTTTTAATTACTTCTATTGTTTCTCTTGTCTTACTGCCAACCTCAACTAGTGATGTATCACATTCGTGACATGTTTTATCGCTTTCATCTAAATCATATATGATTTCTCTAGATTCTAAATTCTTAAAACTTTCCGCTTTAGTAGTTTTAGCTTTACGTTTCTTAACTACTTTTTTAATTGTAGGTTCAGCGGCGTTTAAATTTTGATTGGCTTCCGCTTCATTTAAGTTAAAGAGATTTCTCTCTTCTTCAGTAGAATTAATCTTTTCACTACTAGTCCCAAAGATATGTCTATTCATTTTACTTAACGTAAATGTTAATGCCTCAACTTGTTGTTCTAAATTGTCGATCTTATTATTTAGTTTAGAAAAATAGTCAGCTAAATCGGGATTTTCTTTAAGTAATTTATCTATGTTTTTATTCATGAAATAGCCTCCTTTTTGTAGTGCTTTTATCTATAAATAGTGTATCATAAAAACGGCTAAATATCAAGCTATTTAGCCGTTTTATATCGTTTATTTTCAATAAAAATCCAGTTGTTTTATATCTTTGAATTTACGTTCTTTTAACCTTAATTCATGTCCGTTTATTAACCACTTTAATTCATCAAATGATATGTTGTATATTTCATCCTGAGATGAGGGCCATTTAAATTTGCCTTGTTCTAGTCTTCTGTAATATAACCAAAAGCCATTATCAAAATGTAATATCTTTATTTTATTTTTTGCTTTATTACAAAAAATAAATAATGATGGCTCAAATAGATCTAACTCAAATTCTGTTTCGACGATTATTGATAATCCATCAATTGCTTTTCTTAGATCAGTATAGTTAGAACTGAGATATACATTAGTTATCTTATCTAAGTTAATCAATTGTATTTACCACTTTAATTAGTTTTGTTAAAGATAATGAATCAAAATTAATTGGTACATTAATTTTGATTTTATTTACGATAATTGATAAATCACTATAGCTTATTGGTTCCTTGTTAACTGGAGTTGCTTTTAAAAATGATGACTTTTTCTTCTTTTTTCTAATTATTCCTCTTTCAATCTTATCTCGCCAATATATAAATTGATGTATTTTTAGATTATTTATTTCACAAAATGATTTGATTGTTTGATTGGTCGTTTTATGTTCTATTAGTAGCTTTCGCCATCTTTCTTCTTGATTTACTTCTGTTTTCATTAAAAACACCACCTTTTATAGTGGTATTTTATCAAAGATTCAACGGCTTTGGAATGCATCTAGGATTTTACGCTCAATGTCATTAACTTAAGAGAATAGTAGGTTGTTTTTTCATGATTCTCTCTCAAAAACAGTATTTGGTATAAACAAATTTTATATACTACATAAATAATTACCGAAATCCATTTTTTGCGCAAACGAAAGGAACAAAACACATGATTTGTTTCTTTTTTTTGAATGATTTAGAACGTTTTGCTTTTGTTTATACTGTGTATATTTCTTATGCGACAGATCCTTTTTGTTGAATTTCTTCCATTACGAATTGGGATGATATATTTTCTTATTTTTTCAAAAAACTCCTTGGTTAATTCCGCTCTTTGACAATCATCTTCTACCGTAATTATATAAATGAAATATTTTTTGAATAGTCCTATTGCCATGTTAAAATTGATTTTCATTTCGTGGAGATATTGTTCTTGTTTTATTGCTTTTTCACTCTCACGGATATTTTCTCTTAGGATATTGTACACTAACATCTGGGAATATATATCTTGATAGATTAAATTCTTCTTTGAACTAGATATCTTTTCAATTTTCATACTTACCTTTAAGTGATGAAAATTGGTTTCTATCTTCCAACGAAGATTATATAAGTTAGCTATTTCTTCAACACTTGCTTCTTCAATAGATAGGTTAGTAGCTAGGTGCTCAATCTCTCCGGTCTTTAGTATGATTTTAACTATTCTAGTTTTAAACTCATTACTTTCTTCAATGAAAGTTTTGAAATCACTATGTCTGTTTTTGTTTCTACGAACGGCATTGTACAACGTTTTGTCTGTCCTATTTTGAAAGTTAATTGTAGTATCAACTTCGTCTGTTAGTACACTATTAAATGTTTTTGAATATAGCCTTAATATATACTTATCGCTATTTCTAGAAAAACGAAACATCGTGTAAATGCTTTGGTATCCTCGATCCATAATTGATAATAATTTGAAATCCTTGATTTCATTTTTAATGGACTCATAGTTTTGGATTGCTAGTGCTCGTTCATTTGACTTACATTTACCAATCTTTGTATCTAAGATGATTTCATTTAGAATATCAAATGTATTTGATACTCTTGCTCGTACAGACCCACGATTTGCATATTGATTTTTACTTCGTCTAAAAATCTCTTTAGACTCTTCAGTATTTGGCACTTCGAATTCTGAACCGTCTATAGCACAAAGTACAAAGCCCTTCCAGGTTTTAAGATCCTTATTATCTTTAGTATATAAGTTGTTTAATAATTTGTTATTCAAGTATACAATGGCTTCTGGATTAAACTTTTCACGTTGCTTCAGCATTCCAGGAGAACTAATGTTATAGTTTCCAATTTCATTAAATAATTCTATTTCCATTTTTTGACTCATTCCTTTTTTGTTCAACAAATACAATGTTATATCTTTTGGGCCGACTTTTCTTTTTCTTGAGAAGTTCTTAGTATTTCCACCTCTAACGATAGAAAAAAACTTGGATGAATTAATTTCATTATACAATAGCTTGTTAATATTAAATAATTCATTCATAACTAACACCAAAATTATCTAATAAACCTTTTAAATCACTTAAGGGGATTCTTTTACTAAACGCAACTTTCAGTCTTAGTGCGGTTTCATAATCTACTGAGCCAATGTTTTTGATAAGCTTATGCTTAATTGTATCCTTTTCTCTGAATGATTCAACTAAGCTAGCATAATAATAATCTTTACCATTTATCTTTGTTTTAGAAACTTTGCAAAACACATAAATCACCTCCTATTTATTCACTACTATTATAACATATATAATTTTAAATAAACAATTATATTTATTATTTTAATCACTACAATAAGAATAGAACTTAAGAAGAAATACACAATTACGGTGTAATTTCTTCTTAAGTTAATGACATTGTTTGACGCTTACGTTTAAGAAGCTTTTTTTCGAAACTCGAAAACTGGTCTTAGCCTAAAAAAAATTCGAATGAAATCAAATATATTTTTAAATTATTATTATTATTACTATATGTGTGACTGATAATTATAAGTGTAAAATAGACTGCTAGTTCGATTATACTAATTTTACCTATTGTAGTTTAATAGTTAAAAAATGTAATATGCATGTAATAATGTTTTCCCCCATAAATTATTGTATAATTAACTTTGGAAGGAGAGGATTGTATGAGAAAGTATAGAATATTATTATTAATAGCGGTTACTTTTTTAGTTTCAGGTTGTGAGAGTTCAAAATACACTATCACTGATTCTACTTTGAATGGAAACTCAATATATATTTACGATTCACAACAGGAAGTATGTACTGAATGGTATAGTATGGGGGTTGAGATTGATGATACAAGTTCTTTTTACATTATTAATACATGTCCCCAAAGTTATATGGTTTTAGTTGACAAAGAATACATTTCCCTATTAGATTATTTAAAAGACAATGAAGTAAGTATAGAAGAACTAAAAGTATTAAGTTTCGGATTTTTCTCTATTAATACAAGCATTGAAAATATTTTTAACATTAATCTAAACGATTACGTTTTAGAAAGTATTGTCGTAAAAGAATTAAATAATGAAATTATGGTCCCACCTTTTTGGGATACATCGGAAATAATTGATTTAGAGTTGCAAGATGTTTCAGAAGATATTGTAAAAATATTATCTGAGCCATTAGGGACAAATTTATTATGTGAAGATATGTTATGTAGACTTTTATATTCTCAAGGACCAATTAACATCAATTTGGTAAGTGAAGACTTTAAGATTATAATCGAGTTGTATGAAAACCACTTAAATATTAAGAAATATAGCACTGAGGATGAGTTTGTATCTGTAATTTATAATATTACAGATCCATGGGGAAATGTCGATAGTCTCTATGAAACTATTTATAATAGATATTTAGAGATAAATGAATAGGTAAAAAAATATTGCAACAATTTAATAAAGTTATAGTAAAGAGATTCTTTTATAGAATCTTTCTTTTGATGGTAAAAGCCATTGAGTGCTATGTACACGGTTAATTTAATAATTTATATACAATTTATTTATGAAGTGATATAATCAACTTAGAAGGAATATAAACAATGGGTAGACATTGATTTTGCAATTACTTTCTAAAAAAAGCCTATTATATTAGGCTTTTTTATATTTTTTATTTGATTTGAAAGCTGAATTTTCTAAGTGATAACTCATAAAAGGAGAAGATAGAATGAGTGAAGATAAGTTAGAAACCATCTTTGAATGTGCTGCATACTATTTTTTAAAAGATGTCGATAGAAAAAAAATTGAGGAAGGAAATGCGCAAGTTAGTTTAGATGAAGAAAACATTATCATTGCACCTAAATTTAGTGAAGCACTAAAAGTTCATTTTCGTGATATTTTGACTATTTCAGAGAAAAGTTATAAAATCTCTATGTTTTTTATATCAGGAGGGTCAGTAATAATTTCTAAACTTGCATATCAACATGATGATTTTTTAAGAATATTAAAAAATCTGCGAAACCAATTATTTCTTAAAGATATGCTTATGAATGATTCTTTAAAGAAGTCAGGGTTAACGGCTACTTTAGAACATTTAAGTAATGATGGTAAAAGTTTATATAAAGGAAAGTGTGAGCCAAGATTATACGAAACTTCATTGATAATTATTTTTGATGAATTAAGTCCTATGCGTTTGCCACATTGTGATATTGTTGATATTAAGGCAGAAGATTTTATGCTTGTTATTAAGACGGAATTTAATGGGATGTTTATCTTTTCAAAGATGGGCAAAAAGTATGATTCATTTATTCATGCTTTTTCAGAACAAATTAATGAATTATCGATAGAGACTCAAACAGCATTAAAGGACTTTTTGCCTAAGCTTAGTCCATTAGTAATAAGACAAGCAGCTAGATTTATGAAGGATGGAAAAGCTGCGAAAAGAAGTGATTTAGAAAAAGCATCTCCAACTATTTGGGTAGAACTTGAAAAAAAAATAAATCGACTTGGAGTAAAAGACGAGTATGAATTTCTAAAATCATTTGCTCAAGAAGAGAAAATGAGCATTGGGATTAAAAGAGGATTGTTAGGAGATTTAACAGGTGAATATATATGGTTTCTTATACCTATGTATAATATTGATACGACAATTTTAGGAAATGCTGTAGCAATGGAAGCTATTTCCAGTGAAGGTGGCGGAAAAGCGACATATTTTTTCAAAATTTTGAATAGAGAAGATTATAAAAAGATTAAGAATATTGAGGATTTAGATAATTTAGTAGATGACTATATTCAAACTATTAACAGTTGTATGCTTGCAATCAATTTTAGGAGAGAACCAATATATTTAGCAGATGAAAAACTTGATGATCCTATGTATGAAAAATATAAAGTTGCTGTTGCAAGAATACCTGAACTTCGGATATTAAGAAAGCTGTTTATTGGGAGAGTAATTCATTCTTCTTTTAAGCAATGGAAAGAAGACGTAAATGATTTATTAAAGTTTAATGTTACAAGTAAAGATGAAGAGAAATGGGAAAAGAAAAGGAGTTAAAAAATATGCTTTATTATAAAGCGAGAAAGGAGTTATGTTATGCCGGGATACAAACATCCTTGTAAATACTGTGGAGCATTGCTTGAAGAAAACGTAGAGGTTTGTCCTATTTGTGAGAAAGTGAATCCTTTAGGACCTCTAAGGTGTCCAATATGTAAGAATCCAATTCATAAAGATTGGAAAAAATGTAGTAATTGTGGCTTAGAATTAAAAGTTATATGTCCAAAATGTGGAGAAGTTTCTTTTCTAGGAGATTACTGCGATCACTGTGGTGCTCGTCTTACAGTAATATGTTCAAGAAAAAGTTGTAAGTATGAACAACCACCAATAAGTGTTAATTGTATAAAGTGTGGTAAACCATTAAAATAAAAGGAGGAGAAAATATGGCTTTACAAGCATTCAGCGATAATTTTTCAGACAACAGTACTGAGGCAGGATTTCAATTTACTTTTTTCTGTGATTTATGTAAGGAGGGATATAAAACAGAGTTCATTGCATCTAAAACTTATAAACGAGCAGGACTATTTAAAGGAGTTGGTAAATTAGTATCACTTGGAGCTTCTATTGCAGGAGAGTCTGGTAGAGGAAGACAAATATCAAGAGGTACTGATATTTTAACTAATCGTCATCAAGGAATGTCACCTAAATGGCATAAGGAACATGAAAAAGCTTTTGAACAAGCTCAAAACGAAGCGAAAGGGCATTTTTATCGTTGCCCTAAGTGTAAAAAATGGGTTTGTGAAATGGATTGGAATGAGCAAGAAGGATTATGTGTTGATTGTGCTCCAAGAATTAATGTTGAAATTGCTGCTGCGAAATCTCAAAAGGCTATTAGAGACATTAAGTCAAAAGCTGCAACGACTCAAGTGTTTACTGGAGAAATTGAAAGCAAACAAACTTTGTGCCCACGATGTGGTAAACCAGCAGGAGAAGGAAAATTCTGTAATAACTGTGGAGCTTCACTTGAATTGATTGAATGTCCAAAATGTGGAGCGAAAAATGCAATTGGGACAAGGTTTTGTGGAGAATGCGGAACGAATATGATTGAATAGTTTTTGTATTTAATTAGTTTTTAAATAAGTAAAGAATAATAGATTATGAAATAGAAGATGTGAGATATTTAAAAGAAGCGCATATATCTCAATCAAATGGAGGTTTCCTTATGCACGATGGCATATGCATAAGGAAAATGGAAAAATACAAGAAAATATACAAAAAATGAACTGCACCCATAAACTTGGACATAGGAAACTATGAAAAGGAGAGGGTGCAGTTTCGTATAATGAAGTTAAGAGAATTTCTCTTAGTTTTTTCTTTTTATAGAGAAGTAGTATGATAAGATGAGGGTATAGTTCAAACGTGAGTTTTGAGCTCGTAAAAACTTTTACACTTTGAGTGTTTTTAAAGTCTACACCTTCCCATAATACAAAACGAACTAAGAGAATGATTAATATAGAAACTGATTATATATACGAGGAGGAGTGTTATGCAAAATGAAATTAAGAGTATTCAACCATTACTGAATAGTAAAGGTACTTTGATGAATCCTGGATTTGCTAAAAAGATGTTTTGGGAATATAAAAGATCTAATATAAAAACATCTAAATTTAAGATTAAAGAGTGGGATTATTATTTAATTAACAATGATGATTTTGGAATAGCATTTACAATCGCAGACAATGCTTACTTAGGATTTGTAAGTGTTTCACTACTTGATTTCAAAAATAAGAGTTATGAAACATGTAGTACAATGAAACTTTTTCCAATGGGTAAATTTAAGATGCCAGAAACTTCTTTATATGGTGATGTAATATTTAAGGATAAAAATATTGATTTAAAATTTAAAAATAAGGGAACAAGAAGAGTTATATCTTGTAGAATTCCAAACTTTAAGAATGGTAAATCATTAGATTGTGAAATTAATTTAACTGAAGAACCTGAAGAATCAATGGTTATAGCAACTCCTTTTGCAAAAAATAAAAAAGCTTTTTATTATAATCAAAAAATAAATTGTATGAGAGCTGATGGAATTGTAGAGTTTGGAGAAAATAAAATTGTCTTTAGTGATGCATTTGGTGTTTTAGACTGGGGTAGAGGAGTTTGGACGTATGATAATACTTGGTTTTGGGGCACAGCTTCAGGTAAGATTGATAACAAGCAGTTTGGATTTAATATTGGTTGTGGATTTGGAGACTTAAGTAAAGCTACTGAAAATATGATTTTCTATAATGGAAAAGCACATAAATTTGATAAAGTCGAATTTGTTATTTCAAGAAAAGGAAAGAAATATGATTTTATGAATGAATGGAAACTTATTTCAAATGACAATAGAATGAATCTGACTTTTACACCAATTTTAGATCGTTTTGATAAAATATCATTGATATTATTAGTGAGTAATCAACATCAAGTTTTTGGTAAGTATAATGGATATGTAATTTTAGATGATGGAACAAAGTTGGAAGTAAATGATTTAATGGGTTCATCTGAAATAGTACATAATAGATGGTAAGGAAAGAAAGGTATAAAAATGAATGCTAAAGAAATAGTACGAAAACAAAGAGATTATTTTAATAATCAAAATACAATTAGTTATGAGTTTAGATATAATGCACTATCTAAATTAAGAGATGTTATATTGAAATATGAAGATCAATTAAATGAAGGATTATATAAAGATTTAGGGAAAAATAAAACAGAGAGTTTTTTTGCTGAGATTGGACAAGTATTAAAAGAATTGAATTATATTCAAAAAAGGCTTAAAAAATTAATGAAAAATAAAAAAGTAAAATCTCATATTGTTGATTTTCCTTCTAAAAGTTTTATATCACCATATCCATATGGAGTAACATTAATTATTAGTCCTTGGAATTACCCTGTTATGCTTTCTCTTGGTCCTTTAATTGGGGCTATAGCTGCAGGTAATACTGTGATTATAAAGCCAAGTGAATATAGTACTAATACATCAAAATTATTAGAAGAAATATTGTCATCAGTATTTCATGATGAATACATAAAAGTTGTGAATGGAGCAGTTAAAGAAACACAAGATTTGTTAGATCAAAAATTTGATTATATCTTTTTTACCGGTAGTTCTAATATAGGAAAAATAGTTATGGAAAAAGCGAGTAAGCATTTAACACCAATTAGTTTAGAACTAGGTGGTAAGAGTCCTGTTATTGTGGATCAATATGCCAATATTGAGGTAGCTGCTAAGAGAGTTGCTTTTGGCAAGTTACTAAATTCTGGACAGACTTGTATAGCACCAGATTATGTATACATACACGAATCAGTAAAAAATGAGTTTATTCAATATTTAAAAGAATCAATTGAGGAATTTTTTGGAGATAATCCAATTAAGTCAAAGGATTATGGCAAGATTATTAATAATAAGCATTACAATAGATTAGTTGATTTATTAGATAATGAGTTTATTGTATATGGTGGTGTAACTAATAAACAAGAAAGAAAAATAGCGCCAACAATACTTGATAATATTTCGAAAGAAAGTAAGATCATGCAAGAAGAAATTTTTGGTCCGATATTACCACTTATAACTTATAATGATTTAAATGAGGTAATATCTTATATAAATGATAATCCAACACCCCTTGCCTTATATTTATTTAGCGAAAATAAGAAGGTTATTAAAAGGGTACTGAATGAATGCAAATTTGGTGGTGGATGCATAAATGACACAATTATGCATGTATCTTCAGATTATTTACCATTTGGTGGAGTCGGAGAGAGTGGAATGGGGTCATATCATGGTAAAGCTAGTTTTGATACTTTCACACACTATAGAAGTATAATCCACAAATCCACTAAAATAGATATTAAAGCTAGGTATGCTCCATACACAAAAACAAAAGAAATTTTAATAAGGAAATTATTAAAATAGAAATATATATATATAAATGTTGGTTGTAGTTGATTTAGAACTAGAAGTTTTTCGTTAAATAATGAACCTAGAGTTAATATCTCAGTTTTGATAGAACTGTAATGTCAACTTAATTCGTGATACAATGAAGATGCATAGTACTTTATATAGGAGGAGTTGATTAGATGTCAAACAGGTTGAAGATAAAAAAACACAAG
>JAUVDP010000048.1 GCA_030595255.1 Mycoplasmatota bacterium
GCAATCATAATTGCTACTAATGCTAATATCGCTAATGCTTTTTTCATATTAAATCAACTCCTTGTCATTATTATATACATGATTAAAATATTTGAAAAGTTCATATATGACCCAACATTAGAAAAAGGAGGTCCCCAATGGAGAACAAGGCTCGCGAATTCGGTTTGTTTATCGATGGATTACGTCTGGAAAGAAACATTTCAAGGGAAGATCTATGTGACGGGATAATGTCTCTAAGCCAATACAAACGCTATTTAAGGGGAGATACTTCAATGCCAAATGCTAAACTTGTTCAGCTTGCAGACAAGTTGATGTTTAGTATTACAGATATTTATGGGCTATTTGGGAAGAAACATAATGAAAATTATAAAAAGATATGGAATATATACAAATTAATTAAGACAAATGAATTTAAAAAAGCTTTATTACTTTCTAATGATTTAAAACAAAACGTTCTAGTATCCTCATACAATAAACTCTTTTATGATTACTGTATGATAAAAATTCAACATAGTTTAAAAATGGTAAGTGATATACATGTACTGAATTTATATTCAGATTTAATTGACTATCCTGCCTGTACAAATAACGATTCTTTTAATATGGTTGAAATTAGTGCTTTAGTTGGAATAGTTAATATCTCTGCAAGCGTTGGAAATTACGATGCGATGAATTTACTATATAGAATACTAACTTCAAAAACATTTAACTATTCTACTTCTGGTGATTCTTCATTCTTACCATCTATTTATTCATCGCTAGCGATGTCTTTAGGAACCAAAGGAGATCATGATAAGGTTCTTGAAATTTCACAAAAAGGAATAGATTATTGTTTAAGACATGAAACATCTAATGCGCTATCTCACCTTTTATTCTATAAATCTTTATCTCTTTTAAATCTTGATAGAATTGAGGAAGGAAAAGAAGCTGCGAAAAAATGTTTCATGCACCTATACATTGAAAATAAGCCTCAAAAATTTACTAGCTTTAAAAAATTATTTGAACAAGAATATAATATAAAACTTGAAGATTTAATAAAGTTTTAATTAAAAAGCGCTAAATCTTAGCGCTTTTATTTTTTATTCAATTTGCACGCTGTCTTTTATATAAATTATATAACCCTTGCATAATATAATATATAATGAATAACAACATACCGACAATACTAACTATCAACATGTATTCATTTAAATCTGCTGAATCTATTCCCTGTACTACAAATGCTACTAAGTAACCTCCAATTATATATCTAGGGACTCTTCCTAAGAATCCCGCAATCATAAACTTTTTAAAATCCATTTTAGTTATTCCACCAAGAAATACTACAATTGTATACGGTATGAATGGAACAAATGCACCAATTGCTACTGCTAGAATTCCCCAGTTTTCAAATAATCTATGAGCTTTTTCTAAAATTTCTTCATTAGCAAAATATCTTAATACTGGATACCCTATTTTCTTACCTGCATAATAACCAAAAGCTGAGGCTATTACATTAAAAAATATTACATTTAATAAATATAAATACCAATTATCCACATCAAGTAATATCAATGGATAATATATTACTTCAATTGGGGGAATAATTAATACAACTTCAAAAAACGTATAAAGTGCAAGACCTGTATGTCCAAGATCTTGTAGTAAATCAATTATCGGGTTTAAAAAACTAAAAAACCCAGATACTTCGCTTGTTAGTAATATGTTCATAAACACCACTCTTATCTTAAGTTAAAATTAACAATATTTTCTGATATCTTTTTCAAAGCTGCTACTTCATCTACACCGTCAGTTCTAATAGTAATTAATGATCCACGTTTTAAGCCAAGGCTTAAAACATTCATAATAGATTTTAAATCAACTGTAACTCCGTCATATGTAACTGTAATATTACAATCAAACTTTGAAGCTATTGATACTAATAATGTTGCGGGTCTAGCGTGTAGTCCTTTTTCATTAGCTATTATAAAATCTTTTTCCATTAAATCACTACCTTTCAATAAAATTTTTTATTGAATTAAAAACTTCCTCATTCTTAGCAATCTCATCAGAAACATAAAACTTGATTTTATCTCCAACTACAGTAATTCCTTTAGCGTAAGTTCCATGTAGTAATTCTACATTAAAATTGGAAATATCTTTAAAACTAATAACTATTTTATTTCTAATAAATTCAATATTAACAATATCTTCTTTATTAAATAGTTTTACAAGTTCATCCAAATCAATAGATATTTTTTCTATTTTTTTATTGCTTCTAAATACTATAAAGAATACAACTATTAAAGGTAATGCTACCCCAAAGTAAATTAGATATTCATCCATAAAATCCACCTCTTTAATACATTTTAACATAATATATTTTATTTTGGAATATTATTAGTATATAATATGTATAGGGTGATTTACAATGGACAATATATTATTATTAATTAAATACATATTTCTTGGAATAATCCAAGGATTTACAGAGCCTTTACCAATATCCAGTTCTGGACATTTGGTAATTTTTCAAGAGTTATTTAACCTTAGTATTGAAGGAATAAATTTTGAAATTATTGTTAATACTGGTAGTTTAATAGCTATCATTATTATATTTTATAAAGATATCGTTTCTTTAGTTAAAAATACGTTTCTTTTTATCTTTAAAAAACAAGCTGAATACAAAAAGGATTTTTTATATGTAGTTATGCTTGTAATTGCAGTAATTCCAGCAGGACTTGTCGGATTTATTTTTAAAGATACGTTTGACACCATTTCTGATAACTTATGGGTTGTAGGTGTAAGTTTACTTATAACTGCGTTAGCGCTAAGATTAGTCGGTAAAGCTGCGGTTATTAACACTAACGAAGAATTAACTTTTACTGATGCATTAATTATTGGTATCTTCCAAGTATTCGCACTAGTTCCTGGTATATCACGAAGTGGTAGTACTATGGTTGGTGGGTTATCTAGAAAAATAAAATTTGAAGATACAATGAAATTTAGTTTTTTACTATATATTCCTATAAGTTTAGCTGCTAGTTTATTAAGTATCTTAGATTTATCAAGTTCAGAAGATACATTTATTGCTGGATATATTGGTGCTTTCTTAGTAAGTATCATTACAACATACTTAGCTGTTAAGTGGTTCTTTAAAATGGTAAGAAAAGGTAATTTAAAATATTTTAGTATCTATTGTGCTATTGTAGGTACAATTGTTATAATATCAAAAATTATTATAGAGGTGATATAAAATGAATGTTGTTATTGCTAAAACTCAAAAAGAGATACTTGATAATGTCTTAGTTAGAGGTCTTGTCTTTGTAGTCGAACAAGAAATTGACTATGAAATAGAATTTGATGGTCTTGATGATGTCAGTATTTTATTCACTGCGTATAGTAATAGTACTCCTGTAGGTGCTGCTAGACTTTATAAAAATAAAGTAGGAAGAGTAGCTACATTAAAAGAATATAGAAAACAAGGTATCGCAACTTTAATAATGAACAAAATAGAATCATATGCTTTAGAAAATAATATGCCATTATTAAAATTAAATGCTCAACTTCATGTGAAAGATTTTTATCTTCATTTAGGATATATTCCTGAAGGAAAAATATTCCAAGAAGCTGATATTGATCATATTAAAATGACTAAGGAGATTAAATAATGGATAAAGACCAACATAAAAAATTAGCTATTGATGCTTTTAATAAAACCTGGGATTATATAGATACAAAAGAAAGAACTAAAGCACAAACATTAGAAATGATACATTTAGCTCATGCATCTAGATACCACTGGGGATTCGCAGGTACAGAGTTACACAAAGGTCGTGGTGAATGGCAAATATCTAGAGTATATAGTATTGCTAATTTAGGAGAAAGCGCATTACTTCACGCTCAAGCTTATTTAGATATATGTCTTAAAAATGATTATAAAGATTGGGATATAGCTTTTGCTTATGAAGCTATGGCATACGCGTATAAAGTCTTAAACAATACAAAATTAATGAATACATATAAACAAAAAGGAATTGAATCTCTCAGTCATATAATAGATAAAGGCGATAGAGATTATGCTGAATCAGAATTGAATAAAATATAAAAAAAATACATCATCTGATGTATTTTTTATTTACAATGTATTTATTATTAAGATTGTTGCTAAAGTAAAGTAAACACTTAAAGCAAGTATATCTATAATCATTGTTACAAATGGACCACTAGCTATTGCAGGATCTATTTTAAATGAATTTATTACTATTGGTATTAAAGCACCAAATAAAGTAGCTACAGCTAAACTAGCAAAGATACTTAAACTTACAACTTCGGTAATTTTTAATGCATCAACATTTCCAGTTAGTTCTAAAAATAGGTAAGTTACAATGAACAATATAATTCCGATAATAACTCCATTTAATAACCCTGTTCCTACTTCTCTTAATAAATGTTTTCTAATATCTGATTTACTATCAAACTCATTATTATTTAACCCTCTTACAGTTACCGCAAGAGATTGTGTTCCTGTATTACCTGCCATCCCTAGAATCATCGGCATAAAGAGTGCTATTGTCGGCACAGCGGAGATTGTACTCTCAAACTGAGCAATAATCGTTGAAGTCGCAAAACCTAACACACTTAAAATTAAGAGCCATGGTAATCTTTTCTTAGCACTCATCCAAACTGTCTCTGTCTCAGTATCAATATCAACATCACTAATTGCTGCTAATCTTGAATAATCCTCAGTTGCTTCTTCTTCAATTACATCGATAATATCATCAATTGTAATAATACCTAACATTCTATTTAAATGATCTACTACAGGTAAAGTTGTAAAATCATAATCTTTAAATATTTCAGCAACATCTTCTTGATCTAAAGATGTTTTAACACTTACAATTCTTTGATTCATTACATCTTTAATCATTTGTCCCTTACGTGCTAAAATCATTTCTCTTAGAGACATAAGTCCAAGTAATTTATTAGAATCGTTTGTAATATATATTACATTGATAGTTTCAGCTTCTACTGCTTGAGCTATCATTTTTTTCATTGCTTGTTCAACAGTATCATTTACATCAACTTCAATATATGAAGTCGTCATAATAGCTCCTGCTGTATCTTCTTTATATTGGAATAACTCAGATATTTTAGAACTATGTTCTTCATCCATTAATTTTAAATATCCAGCTCTCTCTTCTTCAGGAAGTGCGAGCATTAAGTCTACCGCATCATCGATTTCTAGTTCTTGAATAACACTAGTAATATCTTTAGGTTTCATATCATCAAATATTGTAATGGCATCTTCAATATCCATATAACTAATAAAATTACTTAATTCCTCAGAATTAAAAATTTTGTATGCTCTTAATCTATTTTCTACTGATACTTCAAGCAATGCTTCACTTACTTCATAATCATGATATTTAAGCATCTTTTCTTTTAATGTTTTATCATCTTTGATTATAAACAAATTTTTAATCTCTTCTAAGTATAATTCTTCCATGTTATTCACCTCCTAAATTCTTTAATAATTTTACCATATTTACGGCTATATATCTATGTTTTTTTATCTTACTGCTTGTGTTATAATTGATTTGAAGGAAATAGTCTTGATTTGTTTTGCCTTTTAATATAGAATAATAAAGAATTAATTAAGAAAGCTGGTAGAATATGGAAAAAGTATATGAAGCAATAATTGAAATCCCAATGGGAACAAAAAATAAGTATGAAATTGATAAGGTGAAAAACAGAATTAAGTTAGATAGAGTTCTTTATACTCCAATGACTTACCCTGCAGAATACGGATATATTGAAGAAACATTAGCACTTGATGGAGACCCTTTGGATATATTAGTTTTAGCTAGTTCTAAAACATTTCCTGGGTGTGTAGTTGACGCTAGAATTGTTGGATATTTAGATATGGTTGATAACGGAGAAAAAGATCATAAAATAATCGCAGTAATGGATAGTGATCCTAGATTTTCTCATATTAATGAATTAAAAGATGTTCAAAAGCATACATTAAGAGAAGTTAAGCATTTTTTCAAAACATATAAAGACTTACAACGAAACAAAATTGTTGAAGTTTTTGATTTCCATGACAAAGTTGATGCACTTGAATTGATTCAAGAGTGTAAACTAAGATATACTATAGAAAATAAATAGGAGGTATATTAATGGCAAATCAAATAAAAATGTCTTTTGATAACGGGAATGATGGGTTATTAGAAAGTGATAACGGTAAAACAGAAGTAAGTTTTAGAGGTAATGGTCTAGCACCTTATGAATTATTCTTAGGTGGATATGCATCTTGTTTACACGCAACATTTAAAGGAATAGCAACTAAAAAGAAAGTTACATTTGAAAGTGCAACATATGATGTTGTAGGAGTAAAAAGAGATTTAGTTCCAACAATGTTAGAAACTTTAACTACTGTAGTAACTATTACAGGTGTAGAAGAAAGTAAACAAAAAGCCATCATCAAATCAATGACAATGGCTGAAAGATACTGTAGTATATCAGCTCTTATTAGTCAAGTAGCTGAAATGAAATCAGAGATAATATTTAAATAGGGTATATTGCTCTATTTTTTTTATACAAAAAGGAAACACCCCTAAAAATAAAAAAAATCCCCGATTATTGAGATTAATTTCTCCGACATAAAAAAAATGGAGCGAGTGAAGAGAATCGAACTCTCATAATCAGCTTGGAAGGCTGGGGTTCTACCATTAAACTACACTCGCAATTTGTCAGCATAAGTATAATATCACAAACAAAAAGATGTGTCAATACACATGTTATATTTTTTTATATTTTTTTTATAGCACGAAGTTTTGCGCTATGTGCTCTATTGTTATTCACAAGCTCTTCAGGGCTTGGTAGAATAACTTTTCGATGTAATAATTCATACTCTGGTTTTATATCAGGCATAATAGGAACATTAATTGGATAATCAATTGTAACTCTTTCTCTCATTACTTGTTTTGCTATTCTATCTTCTAAAGAATGAAAAGTTATAACGACAACTCTACCACCTGGATTTAACATATCTAGTGCAGATTCTAAAGAATCTTCAAAAACACGAAGTTCATCATTAACTGCTATTCTTAACGCTTGAAATGTTTTCTTCGCAGGATGTCCTTTTTTACTAAGTACTTTCATAGGCAAACTTGATTTAATTATCTTAACTAAATCAAATGTCGTTTCTATTCTTTTTTCTTGTCTTATCTTTTCAATGTTTCTAGCTATTTGTTTTGAAAAAGATTCTTCTCCATATCGATATAAAATCTTAACAATATCATGATAACTATATTCATTAACAATTATTTCCGCAGTTAATTCCTGATTTTGATTCATTCTCATATCAAGTGGTGCATCGTATTTATAACTAAATCCTCTATCTGGAATATCAAACTGAAAAGAAGAAACACCAAGGTCATATAAAACTCCATCAACCTTTTCAATTCCTAAGTTATTTAGTTTCTCTTTAATATTTACAAAGTTACTTTTAATAATCGTATAATTTTTATTAAGTGTATCTAGTTTATCACTAGCTTTTTTTATTGCGAATTCATCTTGATCAAAAGCGTAAAGGTAACCTTTATCCAAATTCTTAAGTATTTCAAAAGAATGTCCACCACCACCCAAGGTACAATCGACATAAACTCCATCTTTTTTAATATCTAAATACTTAATACTTTCTTCAAGTAATACTGAAATATGTTTATACATATCTATCACCCTTTGCCTTTAAAATAATAACATATTTTCAAAAAATTGTAAAAGAAAAACGCTGTTTTCAGCGCTTCTTTTCCGTAGACTATACGTCTACTTCTTCTTTTTCTACTAAAACAGTTATTCCGTTGTAAGTTCCACACTCTTTACAAACTCTATGAGATAATTTCATTTCTCCACAGTTTGGGCAAACTACCATTCCTGGTACGTTTAATTTAAAGTGAGTACGACGTTTACGTTTAGCAGTCTTAGAAGTCCTTCTAGCTGGAACGGCCATGTGTCATCTCCTATTTCTTGTAGTTCTTTAGATTTGAAAATGCATTCTCTACCTCGTCATCATCAAATTCCGTGTTATCTAACTCGAAATTATCATAAGCATTTTCGCTTATAACGCGCATAGGCATTTCCAATATAATATTAGACCATATAATTGGTAATAAGTCAATAGTTATTCCCTCAATAGTGTTAGATTCTTCATCTTCCTCTATAGAGAATACTTCTTCAACTTGAATATCAATTACAAACGGTACCTCTTTAAGCGTTATTGCACATTCTAAAGTTAATGTACACTTGATATTAATATAAAAAACAAACTCACTACTATCAAATACTTCATAATCACCTTTTACATTCACTTCTGAAATTGCTAAAATATCTGTATTAACGATTTCATTACTAAAATCTAATACAGCTTTAAATTTATTATTTGTAGTATGCTTCTTTATTAGTTCATGAATAGTCCATTTCATATTAACACCTCCAAGCGATTTAAATTATACTTTTTATATGTAAAAATGTCAAACATTAAGGTATAATACAATTGGTGATAATATGAAAACAGCAGGAATAATAGTAGAATATAATCCTCTTCATAATGGACATCTTCATCACATAAAAGAAACTAGAAGAAAATCAAAATGTGATTGCCTAGTAGCTGTGATGTCTGGAAACTGGACTCAACGTGGAGAACCAGCAATGATTGATAAGTTCACAAGAACTAAAATGGCACTATTAAATGAGGTAGATCTAGTAATAGAACTTCCGTTCGTTTTAACTATTCAAAGTGCTGATATTTTTGCTTGTGCTTCTGTTTCTTTGCTTAATTATTTAGGTATAGATGAACTTTATTTTGGTAGTGAATCAGGAAGTGTTGAAGAATTATTTAAGTTAAGTGAAATAATTAATAGTAAGGAATACAATAAATTAATTAAAACTTTCTTAAAAAAAGGAAATAGTTATCCAACAAGTAGTGCATTAGCTGTTAAAGAATTAAGTAATTCAACGCTTTATAACAAACCTAATAATATACTAGGAATACATTATATAAATGCTGTAAAAACATTAAATTCTAAAATGGAAATTAAAACAATTGAAAGAATAAAAACTAATTATCACGATGATTTTATTGAAGGTACAAAAATACAAAGTGCTAGTGCAATAAGAAAACTATTAAAAACAAATACTGATATTTCTGACTTTGTCCCAGATTCTGTTAATGAGTTATTAAAAGATAGAAAAATTATTGATTTAGAAATGTTTTATAAATACCTAAAATATAAAATATTAAGTTCTTCAAAGAATGATTTATATAACATTTTTGGCATTAATGAGGGATTAGAAAATAGAATAAAAAGTATAAAAGATTTTAGTTCAGTTCAAGACTTAATTGAAAAAATAATTTCAAGAAGATATACTAACTCTAAACTTAAGAGAAGTTTGATTCATATTTTATGCCAAACTAAAAAAGAATTTTTAGATCTGATAGAAATTCCATACATTAGGATACTAGGAATGAATGATGTAGGTAAGTCTTATTTGAATATTGTTAAAAAAGACCTAGCTATACCATTAATATCAAAAGTAACAGAAAATATTCATCCGTATTTAGATACAGAATTAAAAGTTTCAATGCTCTATTCTTTAGTTGCTGATAGAGATATTTTCAAAGAAGAATTTAATCCAGTTATTTATATGCATTTTGATTGAAAAAAATACGATTTATAATATAATTTAGAGTGGGTGATAATATGTATACTAAAGAAGAAGTTAGAGATCATATCGAGAATCTTATAGATCCATCAGTAGAGAAATCATTTAAAGAAACTGGCGGACTAAAATATCTGGATATAGATGTAATGAAAGGACTAGTTACTGTAATTATTGGGCTTGTTAATGTTGATGACGCTCATAAGCATTATGTAACTCGTGCTTTAGCAAAATTAGTTAAATTAGATTTAGGTTTCACAGGTATTAAAACAGAATTTGAATTACTTAAAAAAAGTGATAGTATTTTATCTCGAGAAAGAGATGTTAAATACATTGGTGTAGCTTCAGGAAAAGGTGGAGTAGGAAAATCTACTGTTACCGCAAACCTTGCTTACGCATTTAAAACTTTAGGTAAAAAAGTTGGTATTATTGACGCAGATATTTATGGTAGTAGTATCCCTACTATTTTAGATATGGAAATTACTCCACCAAAAGGTGCTGCTAATGAAAAAATAATTCCATTTAATAAAGATGGTATTGAACTTATATCTACAGAGTTCTTTATGGCTCCTGATAAACCACTTATGTGGAGAGGACCAATGCTTGGGAAGATGTTAAACCACTTCTTCTATGATGTTATTTGGAATGATGATATTGAATATATCTTAGTAGATTTACCTCCAGGTACTGGAGATGTAGCTATGGATATTCAAACATTAATTCCAAACTGTAAAATGTTAATTATAACTACTCCTCATGAATCAGCGTCCCATGTAGCTGTTAAAGCTGGATTTGCTGCCGAACAACTTAAACATGAATTACTTGGTGTAGTTGAAAATATGAGTTATTTAGACCATGCAGGAGAAAAAATAAGAATATTCGGAGAAGGTGGAGGAGACATAGTTGCTAAGAAATTAAATACTGAAGTTCTTTCTACTATTCCTATCGGACAACCTAAAAATACACTTTCAATTTTCGGACCAGATGAAGAAATTGGAATTGATTATTTAGGACTTGCAAATAAAATTATAAAAGCTTACTAATAAAATAAAGCCACATCACGAAAGTGAAGTGGCTTTTTTATTATTCAAACAGTATTTTTGATATTCTGTTTTTTTCTTTTTGCCATCTTTTATAATGTTGAATGGCCTCTTTATATCTAGAATTTATTATACAGATTTCCATTATTTCATCAGTATACTTTTCAAGACCATAAAAATCATTTATTTTTATTGAATAGGGGATTGCGATATCCCTTAAATACTCTTTAACGCTATCTTTTTTTTGTTCAAGCAGGTAGTGATAATAAACTTTATATTTTAATTGATATTTATCTGGCTTATAACTCTTCAATATATCATTAATTGAATTACACATTTCTGTATCATTCTCAATTAAACATATCTCATAAAGTAGTATTGTCTTTTGATAAAAAAATGTAGAATTTTCTCGTATATTATTAAGACATAATATACTTTCATTAAAACATTTTGTTTTATAAAGTGCTTGAGCTTTTATTAGGTAATAGAAATCTTTTGAAAACTCATCTAAAAGACTAGTTTTCATCATTATTAATAAATTTAATGCCCCATCTGGGTTTTCATTTGATATATAATAAGCCTTCCACAATGCTAAAATTATACTCCTTTTAACATTGTGAAACCTACTATATATTCCTTGAGCATTTTCATAATCATCACTTGAACAGTTTTTCTTCAATAACCTTTGTTTAACAAGGTAAGTGTATTCACTGTACATTGCACTTAATAAATCATCAGTAATATCAATCTTATTACCAAGTATTAATATCTCTAGTGTTATTTTAAATTTTTCAAGTGAAATATAGTAAAGTGATGCTAGTAATAAATAAATTTTTAATTCAAAGTCATTCATGTTGTTAACTAAGTTTTCTAACATCATTACGTATTGATTATCATCTGTTTTACCAAAATAGACATAATAAGCTAATTTACAGATATTAATAGTTAAATTATGTTTAATGTCTTTAATCTCGTTATAAGAATTTTCAATTAGATCATCATCTAGATAAAACATACCTTGAAGCATTTTACTTAAATATATAGAATCATTTAAATCCTTTTCAAAAAACTCTTTATCTACATCTAATTTCTCCATTATCTCTCTAATATAAAACTCTTTTGGCACAATCTGGTTATTTTCAATTTTAGACAAATAACTAACGCTACATATGCCACTCGATACTATATCTTGTGTTACATTCAACTCTTTTCGCTTCTTTTTTATATACCCTCCAATATCTTGGAAATCATTTTTAGAGCTATTCTTGACTCTTTTATTTACTTTGTTTTTCAAACTGGATATACTCAATTTGATCACGTCCTCTCGTAAATATTTTATGATAATTTTATAAAATGATATAGAGGACAATGCTGATAAAAAGTATTTAAAAGCAAACTTATACGCTTATTAGAACAATTCTATAAAAATTGGTTCAATATACATCAAAAAGTATAATTATGTGTATTCTTTCTCTAAAATATAATGCCAAATATGACATAGACACCCTTAATGTATAGAGTAGAGGCTTAATCTTAAAATAAATTTTCGCCCCTCTCACACCACCGTACGTACGGTTCTCGTATACGGCGGTTCAATTTATATCACAGTTTGTACTTTTAGATAGTGGTCTAACGCACTCGTTAGGCCTCTTTTC
>JAUVDP010000031.1 GCA_030595255.1 Mycoplasmatota bacterium
ATTTTATTATTATATCATAATTACTGATTATTTAAACTGTTTCTGTTCAGCAATTAAGTTTCTTCCAGCGCCATTTAAAAACACTTTGACTGTTTGTTTTGTTTTACCTTCAAGTTGAACCTTAGTAATTTTAATTACACCATTACTACACTTAACACCAAATGATTCTTTAAATACTTTAACAATCATTCCGTTAGGGTCTTCACTATGTACCTCTTCAAAGTTTTCACAACGAAACATTTCAACACTTAAAATTTTTAAGTTTTTACCATCCATTGTTGTATAACAACTAGGCTCAGGACTAAAAGCTCTTACGTGTGCATCTATTTCTAACATAGTTAAATCCCAATTGATTTTTTCTTCTTCTCTTTTTAAATTATAAGCGTAAGTTATTAAATGATTTTCTTGAGGAATTCTTTTATTTGATCCTTCAATTATTGAAGGAAGAGTTTCCATTAATAAATCTCTACCTAAAATACTTAATTTTTCAAATAAAATTCCAGATGTAAAATTAGGCATTATTCTAATACTTCTTTGAGATATAACATCTCCACTATCCATTTTATAAGCCATATACATAATACTTACACCCGTAGTATTATAAAGTCTTTTAATAGCTCTTTGAATAGGTGCTCCACCACGTAATAATGGTAACAAACTACCATGAACATTGATTGACCCAAGTCTTGGAAAATCAATTACTTCATTAGGTATCATTTGTCCGTAAGCTGCGGTAATAATTATATCAGGTTTTACTTCTAATATTTTATTATAATCTTCTTTCATTTTAACAGGTTGAAAAACCTCTATCCCAAGTTCTAAAGCTTTTTCTTTAATTGGGCTAAAAGTTAATATTTTTTTTCTACCAACTAACTTATCTGGTTGAGTAACAACTAAATCTACGCCATATTCTTTATGTACCGCTTCTAGTATTCTCACACTAAAATTAGGTGTTCCCATAAATACAATATTCATAAAATCATCTCCTATAGTAGGCTTGGATTTTTATCAATCGCAATCCCAATATCTTTTACATATTCTACATATATATCTTTTAATACTTTATCTAATACCTTAGAAGTTTGATACTTAACTATAATCTGAGCGCGATAATAATTATTTATTCTCGCAACCTTTGGTAAAACAGGACCAAGTATTATAGTATCTCCTTCTAATTCTTTTCTTAACTTCATAACTATTTTAGTTCCTAACTTAAGAACTTTTCTAACATCTTTATCAGTAACTATTATTTGAACTAAATTATTATATGGAGTGTATCCAGCTATTTTTCTAATAGACATTTCTTCTTCATAAAATGCATGGTAATCATGAAGCTGAGCATGGCTTATAGCGTAATGATCTGGATTATAAGTTTGAATAACTACTTCACCGTCAATATCATGTCTTCCCGCTCTACCTGAAACTTGAGTTAAAAGTTGAAATGTTTTTTCAATTGCTTTATAGTCAGGTAAGCTTAAACTCATATCTGCGGCTAGTACTCCAACAAGTGATACTTTTGGAAAATCAAGTCCTTTAGATATCATCTGTGTACCTAATAATATATCACCATTATGTTCAAAATCATAAAGTAATCTTTCATGTGCACCCTTAGTTGAAGTTGTATCTCGATCCATTCTAACTACTTTAGCAGTTGGAAATCTCTTTTTAATAAACTCTTCAACTCTTTCAGTTCCAATACCCATATATCTAATATGTTTACTATTACATGATGGGCATGTATCAGGATTTTCTTCACTGTGTCCACAGTAATGACATTTTAAACTATTAGTTCTATCATGGAATGTTAAAGATATATCACAGTTAGGACACATAATTACATCCCCACAATTACGACACATTACAAAAGTAGAATGTCCTCGTCTATTTAGCAACAACATAACTTGTTCTTTTTTATTTAATCTATCAGTAATAAGTTCATCTAATCTTTTAGAAAAGATTGATCTATTTCCACCTTTAAATTCATATCTCATATCTTCAATAAAAACTTTTGGTAATGAAGTTTTATTAGCACGATTATTAATTTCTAATAATGTATATTCATTATTTAAAGCTTTATAATAACTTTCAACACTAGGTGTAGCACTACCTAGGACTAACGGTATATTATAATACTTAGCGCGCATTATAGCAACATCTTTAGCGTGATAAGTTGGTATTACACTTTGTTTATATGAATCAGTATGTTCCTCATCAATGATAATTATTCCAAGGTTAGTAAAAGGCGCAAAAATAGCAGATCTAGCTCCAACTACTACTTTTACTTCTCTTCTTCTTATCTTACGCCATTCATCATATTTCTCACCAATACTTAATCCACTATGAAGCATAGCTACATTATCTTTAAATCTTCCTTTAAATCTAGAAACCATCATTGGAGTTAAACTAATCTCAGGGACAAGCATTATTGCTTCTAATCCTGACTTTAATACTTCTTCAATAATATTTAAATATATTTCTGTTTTTCCACTTCCGGTTACTCCGTGAAGTAGAAAAACAATTTGTTCATTTAATTTCTCTTTAATAGAATTATAAACTGAGACTTGTTCACTATTTAAATCAACAGTTTTTTCATTAATCCCGTATATACTAGTTACTTCTCTATAAGTCTCAACACTGTATTCTGCGATTAATCCTTTTTCAACTAAACTCTTTATAGTTGGACTGCTCACATCACAATCATTCATTAACTCATTTTTAAAACAGTCATCATGACTTATTAAATACTTAATTACTGCCTGTTGTTTAGTACCTCTTACTTTAATATTTTCATCTAATAATTTAATCTTCTTAATATATCTTTCTTTATTTGCTTGTCTAACTTCATATTTAATATAGATATTTCCTTCAGTAATATTCTTTTTAATTTCCTTTAAATAAGGTTTTAATAAATTATCATATATTACTTCATTAGTTCTATTAAACTTTTGAGATAAATCTAAACTAAGTAATTCACTATTTTTCACTACTAATTTCTTTTTATATTTTGACTTTAAAGCCTTTGGCAACATTGCCTGGTAAATACTCACTAAAGGACTTGTATTAGACATCGCAAGTTTATGACCTAAATCTAATAACTCAGGAGTTAACGAAGGTACTAAATCAAGTATCTCAACTACGCTTTTTAGTTTTAGAAAGTCACTAGTCTCTTTTAGTCCTAAAACATATCCCATAATTAAACGAGGTCCAAAAGGTACTTTTACCCTTTGTCCTATTTCAATTACTTCTTCTAAAGATACTGGCACTAAATAATCAAATGTTTTATCAACTTCACGTGCCTTTACATCAACTAAAATACTCGCAATCATTTAGTTCACCTACAGTCTATCTACAAAGTTCCCTGTATTGTTTAGAAAATGTTTAGTAAATACAACACTTTCAATATCTTCATATTTTATTTTTTCAATTTTATCTTCACTAAAATTGTAAATTACCGCATCTTTTAATGCCATTAATATGGGACTATGAGTCGCAATAATAACTTGAGATCCGCTCTTAACTAAATCAGTAATTAATACAAGTAACTGATACTGGTTAGTTGCGCTAAGAGGAGTCTCTGGTTCATCTAATAAATAGATCCCTTTTTTATGCATTCTACTTTTAAAGAAAGTTAAAAATCCTTCACCATGTGATTTAAACCTTAACTCACCGTCATATGTTGTTTCTAAGGCGTGTAATTGGCTTCTGACTGGGCCCATTGCTAAGTTCCTAACATATTCACTCTTATGTTTATACTCTTGAGCCATCTCTAATAAATCAGCTTCTAAGCTATCTTTCATTTCTTTTAAATTATTAATATATGTGATAAATTCTTCTCCACTAAAGAAGAATCCATTCCTTGTTTTTACTGTATAACTGATTTTCATTTTTTTACTTAACTCTTTAACACTATTATAATAACTAGACTCTATTTTTTCTTTTGAAACATTTATTGAATTATTATAATAAGCTATTGCTTTTAGTAGTGTACTTTTACCACTTCCGTTGTCACCAACTAAAATAGTTATCTTACTATCTAAATCTAATTCCTTTGTATTTCTTAAACACTCGATATTAAAAGGGTATTCAGAACTTTCAAATTCATCAAATCTAATTCTTTTAATCAGCATCGATTAATCCTAAATTTATTAACCCTTTTAATACACCGTCATCCTTAATATCACTTGTTAAATATTTCGCATGTTTTTTAGCTGTCTCTGATCCATTATCCATACAAACACTGTTTGGGATAAAATCTAACATTTCAATATCATTATCTCCGTCACCAAAAGCGTATGCGTTATCAATTGAAATATTTTCTATTTCTAAAATTCTTTTTATTCCTTCTTTTTTACTCATACCACCTGAGAGGACATCAAAACCTCCACCAAGCCATGAAACTACTTCAAGTCTGTAGAATTTATCTCTAAATAATTTATGTTTATCTCTTTTACAAAAAGCCCACATTTGGAAGATATCATTATCTAAGTAAAAATGTGGATCTATTCTTGGTAATTTCATATCGATAAGTTCAAAAGCTTTTTTACCTTTCTCATCAACAATATTTAATGTCTCATCAAATTCACCTAAGAACCCATATTTTAATTTGTGTTCTTCAAACATATCAACAACACATTTAACTTGTTCTCTTGGTATAGGATTACGGTAAATAGTAACTCCATCTTTAATAATGATTTGCCCATTTATTGTAATAAAAATATTAATATATTCTTTTATTTCTTCAATAATATGAAGCATATAAAAAGCACGACCAGTCGCAATCGCTATTTCAATGTCTTTATTTTTTCTTAATTTTTTCAAAGCTTCGATAGTCGAAGCTGGGATTCCTTTAATATCTGGATCATACAAAGTACGATCGATATCAAAGAAGATAATCTTCTTGTTGTTCATAATTAACACCTCTATTAGATTATAACATATAAGTAATATATATATCATTAAGCAGTAATAAAAATTCTATTAATACATTTAACTATCTATCAAGAGATATCTAATGTATAATATCTTTATAGAAAACAAACTATTCAGTTTTGAGGAGGACTAATTATAATGCAAGAAAAAATATTAAAACACAACGAAGTTGGTGTTTTTGCATTAGGTGGTCTTGGTGAAGTAGGTAAGAATATGTATTGTGTAGAATACCAAGATGAGTTAATCATTATTGACTCTGGTATTTTATTCCCTGATGATCATTTACTAGGTATTGATTATGTGATAAATGATTATTCTTATTTAGTTGAGAACCAAGATAAAATTACTGCGCTAGTAATAACTCATGGTCATGAGGACCATATAGGGGCAATCCCTTATTTACTAAGACAAGTAAAAATACCTAAAATATACGCAAACGGACTAGCTATAGGACTTATTAAAAATAAGTTAGAAGAACATAGAGATTTAAAACCAACATTAATTGAATACGATGAAGATGAGAGATTAAAATTAGGGAAATTAAGTGTTAGTTTCTTTAGAACAAATCACTCAATTCCTGATTCATTTGGTATTGTAGTACATACACCTGAAGGTAAGATAGTTCATACAGGTGATTTTAAGTTTGATTTTACTCCAACAGGACCTGACGCTGATTATCAAAAAATGGCAGGATTAGGACAAGCAGGAGTACTTCTTCTATTAAGCGATTCAACAAACGCAGAACTTGGAGCTTTCACCAAAAGTGAAGCTGGAGTTAGTGAAACTATAAAAGACATATTTACTAAAATTGAAGGTAGAGCAATCGTTGCGACATTCGCCTCAAACATTCATAGAGTTCAACAAATAGTTGAAGCAAGTATTGCGACAAAAAGAAAAATCGCAGTCTTTGGTAGAAGCATGATTAGAACAGTTGAAGTAGGTACTGAGATGGGTTACATTAAAGCACCTGAAGGTACATTTATTGATTCAAGATCAATAAATAAATATGCCGCAAATAAAATTACTATTGTATGTACAGGAAGCCAAGGAGAACCACTAGCGGCACTATCAAGAATCGCCGCAGGAACTCATAGACAAATTAAAGTATCAAATGGTGATACAGTAATATTTAGTAGTAGTCCAATCCCAGGTAACCAAGAAAGTGTTGGAAAAACTATTAATCAGCTCTTTAGAAGAGGAGCTAATGTAATAATTAATTCACCTTTCGCAGATACTCATACATCAGGACATGCTGGACAAGAAGAAATGAAATTAATGTTAAAACTTATAAAACCTAAATACTTTATGCCAATTCATGGTGAATATAGAATGCTAAAAATACATTCTCAAATTGGAATAATGACAGGTGTTAAAAAAGGTAATGAATTTGTTATGGATAACGGGGACGTACTCGCAGTTACAAGGCGTTCAGCAAGAATTGCTGGAAAAGTAAAAGCTGGTAATATCTACATTGATGGTAAATCAATAGGAGATATTGGTAGTATTGTAATTAGAGACCGTAAATTACTAAGTGAAGACGGATTATTAAGTGCTATAGTTACAATAAATGAATCTACTAATGAAGTAATAAATAAACCAGTAATAATATCAAGAGGATTTATCTATATGAGAGAACACACTGAACTTACTAGTGAATTATCAAGTTTAGTTAAAGAATCAGTATCTAAAAAAATAAAAGATATGAAAAAAATAAATGTTAGTTTACTAAAAAGAGAAATTACTAAATTGCTTTCAGATATTATATATGAAAAAACAGAACGTAGTCCAATGATTATGCCTGTAGTAATGATTGTAGAATAACTAAAAAAGCCACTCAGCTGAGTGGCTTTATTATTTCTTTAAGCTTTTTCTTCACATTCCTTATGACTTGGAAAAGCAACATCATTCATAATTGAAATATGATTTACTCCTTCTTCCCCACAAAATGCACATCTATACTCAGGTTTAATACCTTCTGTTTTAAAATATTCAACTAATTTAGTCATTGTTTGATTATATCTTTTAACTGAATAAGCTCTTAAATCTTCATTTATTATCATAAATAGAATTGAATCTTGAACATTACCTTCACTAATTATTAATTCTTTTCTATTTTGATTTATAAATTCAATTAACTTACTTGTTTGTTCTTCAGTTAATAACTCAACTGCGACAAACATTTTTTTGAAGTTTCCAGCAGGATTTAAGAAAGTGTTTAATAATCCTAACTTATGATACATCGTTACATGATATCCTTCATAAGTTCCATATATTATATTCTTAGCACTTTTAAATCCTAATTATTGACCTAATTTTGGTAATTTCGGCATATTTATTTTCCCCTTTTTATGAGCTTCTTCAATTAAGCAATTAAAGTCATACATACATAATCTTCATCGAAATCTAAATAGTCTTCAATATCATAACCGTTATCTACTTTTGGAGACTTATAAAAAGGAGTAATCAAAATTCCACCGATACCTAATTCTTTTAGGTAATCAAGTTTACTTATTATACCTTTTAAATCTCCAATTCCATTCATTGAAGAGTCTTTAAAAGAAGATAAATAGATTTCATAGAAAACTATTTCTCTAAACCACATATTCCACACCTCAGTTCAGTTTAATTATCATAGAACTTAAAAGTATTAAATACATGACCTATTTATTACTTAGTTAATTATAACATTTATTTTTCATATTCTATAAATGGATCATCAATAATTATTGATTGAACTTCAACATCATTTACACCAACGTACAAAGTTGCTTTACCAAATTGACGACGAATAAGACCTCCACTAAACAATACATCAGATAATGTTTTTCGTTTACTAGGACCTGGTACAAAGTTACTTCTTTGTGCAATAATCTTCATTTTTGAATATTTAAGAGTATCTGGATTTATAGAAAATGTAATAGGATAGTAATGTCTAGTGTGACCTCTAGTATATCTAGCTATATGGCCTAGTACACCAATATTTCCATTTGATAAAATAGATAACTCATTTGCTCCACCCCAATCAAATCTTTTAAATTGATCTAGGATTTTCGCTTTATTTATTATATCAATACTTAATTCAGATAAATCATTTATAATTGTAAAACCAATTTTTCCTCTTCCTCCAACTTTTCCTTGGGGTCTAGAAAAAACACCTATTTTACCATTTTTTAAACCAACTAATCTAATATCTTTCATTCCAGAAGGACCGATGAAAAGATCTTTCATATTAGTTAAATCTTTACCATAATAAAACCTTGTGCGCCACCAAAGATTAGAATTGTTTTTAGGGTGTGGAAATATTTCTGTACCTCCGAAAACATAGATTCCGTTTATTATTGAAATAAAAGGATCTTGTAAAGTATACCTTAGAATTTCTGTATATTCAGAGTATGAATCGTCATCTTGTTTATAAAAGAAAACTGCCTCAGAATTTTCGCTCTCTCTTTTTTCTACACGCCCTATAATTAAAGTTTTTCCTTTGTAATCAAATGGAGCAGTTGGGTTATATACGTCATATCCTTCAAAACCATTAAAGATAATTTTTTTTGCATCTTTTGGCTGAGGAAGACTGTTGTATTGTTGGTGTAATGTTCTACATGATTTTTTTTTCATCTCTCCACGCTCCTTTTAACTGAGATTTTCTTATTAGTTAAGTAATATTAAGTGCCTTATATAGCTTATCTAGTTCAATTTCTACAAGTGCTATGTATTTATCTGCTGCTCCATAATATATTTTAACTTTTTTGTCTTTAATAATCAATCCACAAGTGAAAACAACACTATTAAAAAATCCATTTTGTTCATAATCCATTCCCATATTACAGCTACTACTACACCTGAAACTACAGCAGCAAGGTAATATATTGTTCTGTAAAAAGAAACAAATTAAATTTTGAAATTTAATAAAAATGACATTAAAAAGCAGTTAAAATTCCCAAGGGAACTGCCGGAATTGCGAATCTAGCTATCACCTTTAACGATTTCCAAAATAATTCGTTATTAAATATCTCTATTATTATAATACAACTATACAATCTAATACATAAAACGTATCTAAATATCATAAAAAAGGTATTTAATTTCTTATCTTAGTTTTATTATAAGAAAAATTAGATTTTTGTCACTTTATATAGTATATTATGAACTATAGATTAATTCTATTCTCTAAAATAAATAATAAATTTCTATAAATACTATACTATATATAAAATATTAAATTAAATAAAAAATGAAAGGAGAATATATATGATACTATTCTTTCAACCAGTATTTGTTGATAAAATATGGGGTGGAAACAAATTAAAAGAATTATTTAATTATTCAACTACTAATAATTGTGGAGAAGTATGGGGTATAAGCGCTCATAAAAATGGTGAAAGTATTGTAATTAATGGCAAATATAAAGGAGATAAACTTTCATCTTTATATACTAATCACAAAGAACTATTCGGTCACTATAAGGGAGGTTTTTTTCCTATTTTAGTTAAGTTAATTGATGCCAAGAAAGATTTAAGTATTCAGGTTCATCCAAATGATGAACAAGCAAAAAAATATAATTCACTTGGAAAAACTGAATGTTGGTACATTCTTAACACAGAAAAAGATACTGATATTATTATCGGCCATAATGCAAAAACAAAAGAAGAACTAACCAATTACATTAATAAAAATGAATATTCAAATTTATTAAATAAATTCAAAATTAAAACAGGAGATTATTTTTATATTGATTCAGGTACTATTCACGCAATTTGTGGAGGTACTGTCTTATTAGAAGTTCAGCAATCTTCTGATATTACATTTAGAATCTATGATTATGATAGATTAGATTTTGAAAATAATTTAAGAGAATTACATATTACTGAATCGCTTGATTGTATAAAGATTCCCGATAACAAGGTTAAAAGAAATCACGATAATAAGTATTTTAATTATGAAATAATAAGTGTATCAGGAGAAGAAAGCTATGTAGCAACAATCCATGGTGATTATATTGTAGTGCTAGAAGGAAAGGGATTTATAAATAATGAACCTTGCAAGGCAGGCGATTTCATAATGGTTTCTTCTAAAGATGAATATCGTATTAAAGGTACTATTAAGTTTCAAAGAACATGGTTCTAATTTAGGAACCTCTAAGAAAGAAATATACATATTAAAAAACCATCCATAAAAATGGGTGGTTTTTATAAGATTTGCCTTATAGCTAATTCTACTGCTCCGTTAGAAGGATCTATATCATTCTCGTGAATTACAAATTCAGTATTATATTCTTTGATTTTTCTAATTAATTCAGTTTTATATGGTGAATTAAAATTACCTAATGATCCAATAACTGAAACTTCTTTGTTACTTAATTTAATATTTTTATCTACTGCCTTTATCATATTTACTAACTCATCAGTTCCTTCATCAATAATTTTAAGAGCAATTTTATCACCTTTTATTGCCCATTCTGTTACTAGTTTTGCGTAATTTGCTAACTGTGTTCTTTTTGGAACATACTCTTCAAAAACAGAAATTAAATCTTTTAAAGATGAAATTTTAAATTCTTTCATCAAATATTCTGTAAACTTTGATGATTCAATTCTTTTATCAAAAGTTTTCGCAAGATATTTAAGAGATCGAAGACCTAAATCATAACTACTTCCATAATCTCCTTCTAAAAAACTAATCCCACCTGCTCTAAAAGTATTTCCTAATTCATCAACACCATAAGCTACACTTCCTGTACCTACAATTAATGTAATACTGGGTCTTCCAATACATCCTGAATACCAAGCAATCTCAACATCGTTTGCGCTATTAACTACTGCATTTGAGGATAAGTAAATATTTTTCTTTATTAATATGTTTACCTTTTCAATATCTTCCAATGAAGAAATTCCTCCTAGGCCAGCAAAAACAGAAATAATTTTACCTTTTAGATTATTTTTAGTCATTAATGATTTAATACCATAATTTATATTCTTTATCGATTCTTGAAAAGATACTGTATCTATACTTGAAGGACCCACGATAATCCAGTCAATTACTTTTCCATTTGATTTAGCAATAACTATTTTTGTTTTTGTTCCTCCACCGTCTATTCCACATATATACATTTTATACCTCCTCAATATATACATATTAACATATTTTTTTCAAAAAGAAATAACTAATATTAAATTAATTTTGTAGAATTTATAAGATAATGTTTCAAAAAAATACTCGTGTAATTGCACCTAAAAAACGTATTAAAAAGCAAGCTTAAAAATAGTTTTTTATTTTTGTTGACAATAATTATAACCTTGTATATACTGTTGTTGCGTAATGAAAAAAGATTAAAATTACATATTAAAAACGTATTTAATTTATATAAGAAATTACGCATAAAATTTAATATAAGGAGGAAAGAAAATGTTACGTTTTTTCACTATTAAAAGATCAAACTTTATTACTGCATTAACTTCAATAAAAGCAAAGAAAACAGCTTCAAATCAACAACTTCTTCAAACATATGCAGAACTACATGTAGCTGAATTATTTAGAATTTACTAACTTATTTCTTTAGTTAATACACTAGTTAATCTAGTTATTGATCATTTATTACTTTTTCTAAGTGTAATTACTTCCTTTTTAATAACTTAATGATGCAAATTACTTTTAGAAAAGGTAACAAAACAGCCTATTAATATCATTAAAAAAGCAGACTACTTGTTAAAAATGTAGCTGCCTTTTTTATTAAAAATTACTTTCCTATTTAGTAATTTGTAATGTTACTTTCCATTTCCCATCATATTTTTTCCAAACCAATACGTATTTACCTTTAGCATTAACGATTTTTCCACCTCTTTTATTTTTCATTGTATAATTACCAGTTGTATATCCAAAAGTCAAATCTTCAGAAACATCAGCGCTAAGTGGTTCAAAGAAATTTTCAAATGTCTCATTAAATGTCACTGCATGAATATATTCATTTGAAAACTTCTTAACGTTTTCTATACCAATTATGTTCGGCTCATTTTGTTTAGTTACTAATATCGCATCTTCTCCGTATGGACTACTCCATGCTGATGGACCTTCTTTTTTTAGTTTTTCACAAAATAAACGATCTAATTCCATAAGTTCTTGAATTACTTTTTCTTTTTCCATAATCATACCACCTCTACTTATTTAAAATATTACTGCTTTTTTTATTAAAAGTTATTATCTTATTTAGTAAAGTTTAATCTTACTTTCCATTCACCATCATATTTCTTCCAAACCAATACGTATTTACCCAAAGAATTAATGATTTTCCCATCAATTTTATTCTTCCAAATTAAATTACCAGTTGTATATCCTAAAGTGAAATCTTCGGAAACATCAGCGAAAAGTGTCTCAACGGACATATCATATGTATCATTAAATGTTACTGCATGAATATATTCATTTGAAAACTTCTTAATATCCTCTATACCAGTTATATTCGGATGGTTTTTGTAAGTTACTACTGTCGCATCTTTTCCGTATGGACTAGTCCATGCTGATGGTCCTTCTTCTCTAAATTTTTTTTCAAAAAAACGATCTAATTCTATAAGTTCTTGAATTGCTTTTTCTTTTTCCATAATGATACCTCTTCCCCATATTTTTTACTAATCAATATATTTAGGTGTAATAAAAAAGACTAGTTTAACACTTAAATAAAATTTATATGTTAATGTATTACAAGATATTCTTGTCTACAACTATAGATTATAATTAATAATCATTGTTTTATGTAGCGATTTTTAATGATACTTTCCATTTCCCATCAAACTTTTTCCAAATTAAAACATATTTCCCCACATCAGTAACAATCTTTCCATTAATTTCATTTTTATAAGTATAATTTCCCGTTGTATATCCTAAAGTAAAATCATTAGAAACATCAGCACTAAGTGGTTCAGAGAAACCTTCATACACATCATTAAATATACTCGCATGAATAATAGTATCTGAAACCCTTTTAATATTTTCTATACCAACTATATTTGGGTAATTTTTGCGGGTTACTATTATCGCATCTTTTTCGTATGGACTACTATATGCTGATGGTCCTTCTTTTTTTAGTTTTTTCACCCATAAACGATCTACTTCCATAAGTTCCTCAATTACTTCTTCTTTGTTCATAATGATACCTCTTTCCCATATTATTTACTAATCAATATTTTAGGTAAAATAAAAAAGACTAAAAAGGTTTAGTCTTTGTGTAATTCCAAGTATTATTTATTCCTTAAAAAGCTCTCTCTCCTATAATGTTATCCTTCTAATTTCAGTATACATTCATATCAAATAAAATTCAATAAATTTGAATGTCGAACTAATATTGCATGATATATCTAAATACTATCTAATAGGTAAGTAATAATTATTTCCTTCTCTTTAAATCCTATTTTTTTATAATTATCAATATCTTTCGCTTCATCTACTTCAAGTAGTAATTGTACTGAATCAGCTCTTTTAAAGGCATTAATAAGCGATTTATTTATTAATTCTTCTTTTTGATTTAAAGTATGTGAGTAGACAAAATATATTTCTTCTTCAGTTCTCCCTAGGTTTGAAGTTATTGAGTAACCAGCAAGTTTCTCATTTAATAAAATCACATATTTTTCAAAACGAGAACCTTCTTTCAACAATAATTCACCAGTCCAAAAAGCACCAGGATACATTTTATTATGCATTTTTATAAATTCATTGTAATGTTCTTTACTCATCTTTATTACATTACTTGAATCCTGTTCAATAAAGTTTTCATGTTTAATATTAATCATTGTCTCATATCCATCTGACTTTGCATGTAATTTTTCCATATAGCTAATGTAATCTGTATTATAATCACTTAATACATAATGTAATTTATACGTAGAGTATTCATTCTTAATATATCCAAAATACTTATCTAGTTTGTTAGTTACATCTTCATCTACAAATATTACTAAAATTTGAAGATATTTCTCATCATTATCTATTAGAAGTTCAAGTACTCCAGTAACTTCATTATTATCAAAGTATAATAATACCTTTACATCGCTTTGTTTATGTCTTTTAATTAAGCGTTTTTGAATACCATCTTCGTCTAAAGGATAAAATCTATCCTTATACTTTCCTTCATTTACATTCTTAATAAATTTGATACATTGTTCTATATTACTTAGTTCAAATTCCCTTATCATTGCGTTCACCTCTTCAAATATTTTGCTAATCACTTAAAATCTAAGTATGTTAAAAGACACAATCCTTCTTTTGACATTTTTGTTTCTTCAATTAATATTCCATCACTTAAGAAATATGTTCCTCCATAAGAAGGTTCATCAGAAACACTATTAACAAAGAGTACTTTTGAAGCTACTCCTCTTGATTTCTTAATATACTCATACTTCTCTTTTTCTTCCCAAATATCAGGCTTATAGTCTATATACACTGGCCAAATCATGACATCAAAATTCTTATTCAATAATTCATTATGTAATGAATCATCCCATATATCTCCACATAAAGATATTCCAAAGTGTTTTCCTTTGTATTTAAACTCACCTATTACATTACCTTCTTTATAATAAGTAGGATCAACATGATCAAATCTCCAACCTTTTGTTATTCTTCTATAATTACATAATACTTCTCCATTAGAATCATAAATAATATAACTAGAATAAACAGAATTACCAACAAACTCAAAATAACCAAAACCTAACCCTTTATTATACTTTTTAGCCATCTCACCAAGATACTTTACAGTATTCATAGTAACTAGATTTAATTTCTTATCTTCAGAATAATTCCAAGATAAACTATCAAATCCATTCAAATATGCTTCACCAAAAAAGATAAAATCAATTTTATTTTTTGCTGGTTTCTTAAGTTGTTTTATTATTATTGATTTATTATAGTTTATATCCCCATTAATAAACTTACTTGAACAAAGTATGATATTCATTAACATCACCATCCTATTGTATATTTTAACATATTAACTTCATAGAAAAAAGATGAGATTTCTCTCATCTTTGTATTGGCATATTACTATATTCAATACCATATTCATCTGTTATTATGATAATTATTTCCCATGACCCACTAAAAGGTGTCTCTACATCAGTTTGATAAAGTCTTGAATACAATTCATAATTAGTAGTCCTTACATTTGGAGTAGTATATACTTCATCAATAATTATATTTCCATTTTCTTTTACTACAACTGATACTTCTCTAATTTTAAGTCCATTTTCAGGAATTCCTTCAGAAACATTATCCCAGTTATTTTCAATATAATATTCTGTAGTAACATTATCACCCATTGTATCCATATCTACATAAACTCTAAATCTAGATACAAGGTACTGATATAAATTAAATGATTGTATATCACGGATTGTAGTATCTGTTCCGTCATCTACTTCTACATAAATATTGTAATCAGTAGTAAGTTCGAATTCTATAATAGTAAACTGACGAACTGTAGTATTAGATAAATCAAATGTTTGAGTTTCGTCATTTGATTCAACGAATAAAGTTATTGTTTGATCAATACTTTTCTCAGATAAGGAAAATGTTAATTTAACACTGTATACATCAGTTTCTCCTTCTACAGCTTCAATTATTTCATATTCAACGTATTGAATATATGAGTTTTTGTAAAGTGCTATTTCCACATCGCCACTCAACTCCAAAATTTCATTATGTAAACGATTATTATCAAATTCCACTCTTTGAACTTGTCCTGTTAGATTTAATACTTCATAATTAAGATTTCTAATTGATGATAATGTTGATACTCCTATAAAGATTAATATCCCTAGTAGAATTGCCCCGTACAAAGTAACTGGTTCAATTGTTTTAATTGGTTTACCATCAGTAAAACTTCGATTAACTTTAGATTTATAATACATTGGATAAAAAATAAATAATAAGAATACAATAGCTAAAATAATTAATACAAACATTATAAATACATATGATGCTATAAATGACATTTTAATTCCTCCTATTTAAATCCAATAAACTCTTTAAATCTTGATGAATATACTCTTGTTACATATACGACATCATCATTCTTCATCACAAGATTAATTCTAGAGTTAAAGGATGGGATGATAGTTTTTATCCCGTATTTGTTGATGATTTGTGATTTGTTGATTCGGATAAAGTTCTTTTCATAAAGAATCGTTTCAATCTCATATAGTTTTTCTTTTGTTTTATATTCCTTATCAATAGTTCTTAAGAATATATCGTGTCCAAAAGCTTCAAAATATAAAATCTTACTATAATGTATTACTTCATATTGATCTTCTAGTAATCCAATAAATGTATCTTGAACCATATCTACTTCTTTAAATACAATATCCGCATCATCTGAAATGATGAAACCAGCTGACTCTAATTGTTTTTTATACTTGATGTAATTATCTTTTGAAGATATTATTTTTACTTTCAGCTTCATCACCTCCACCATTATTATATAGAAGAATTATTCTCTAGTCATTCCATTACTCATATCACGCATTATTAAACACATAAGAGGTTATTAAACACTTATTTAGTGTATAAATATATATGACATAAAAAAAGTCCATAAGGACAAGTAATTGGAATCCCCGATTAATATTATTTTACCATATCCAATGAAATAGAAAAGAGATATCAAAAAGATATCTCCATAAATTAGAATCCGTATGTAGCGCTGGAAAACGCTACTAGATACTAAATCTACTCTAGGACCCTTTGATAGGTTAGATAGCCCATATGCTTTGATGGCAATCGAAGCATACTTTAAATCCTAGTGCTTCGTAATATTATCATAGTTTTAAGTATTGTCAAACACTTATTTAAATTATTTATCTTATAGCTATTTGATTAATTGTTAATGGCTTTACTTTATGCTAATATTAATTAGTGAAATAGTAACTTAAAATATACAAGGATGGTATAACATATGAATGATTATATAACTAAGTTAGAAACAAAATATCTTTATTTAATATCTTATCGTAGAGAATTCGAAGAGCTATGTACGATGGAGATGAGATATATCTTTGGAGAAACATCAAATAGTAATTATCATCTAACAAACCAATTAATTGATATTTCACGTAGTCCTTTTATAAAAGGAAGAGTTACTATCCTATATTCAAATGAAAATATTGATATTATTGAAAAAAAGATGATTGAAGATAATTTATCTTTTAATAATTATAAAATTCATTTTTCTAAATTTGATGAGATTCCTTATCAAATTAGATTAGAATCAATGAGAGCTTTAGGAACTACAATAAATGGAGATTTTTCTATTAAAGATCCTGATGTTGAATTTATTCTAACTAAGATAGATGGTGTATGGATATTTGGTAAATTAGAATCTAATCCTAACCAATGGCTTAAAAGACGTAAGAAACCTTATAACTATTCACATGCTTTAGATGTTAAAATAGCAATGGCAGTTATAAATATAGCTATAAACAATGATTTTGATTTAAAAGTTATTGATCCTTGTTGTGGAATAGGAACACTTCTAATAGAAGGAAGAACACAAGGTATAGATATATTAGGATATGAAATTAACCCATTAGTAAAACAACATTGTAATATTAACCTAAATCATTTTGGTTTTAAGCCTGATGTTAATAAAATAGATATGCTTAAAACTACAGAACACTATGATGTTGCAATCCTTGATTTACCATATGGACAATCTTCCTTAATAACTAGGGAAGAACAAATTGCACTAATAAGAAAATCAAAAGAAATAAGCGATAAGTTAGTGATTATCACAATGGATAATATGAGTAATATAATACAAGATATAGGATTAACAATTGTTGATACATGTAAAATAAAGAAATCAAATACTTTTAGTAGATACGTTACAGTCTGTACTTAAAAAAATATAATAAAATAAAAAAACAGGAATAAAAATTCCTGTTTTTATGTTTTTTTTCTAGAAAAATCTTTCGAAGATTTTCCAGCAAAATTACTTACTGCAGTACCTTTTTCTCTTTTGTTCTTTAAAAATTCAGCACCGTGTTTTGCTTCTTTTATTTCTTTGCTTTTCTCTG
>JAUVDP010000028.1 GCA_030595255.1 Mycoplasmatota bacterium
AAACTTCTTAAAATCTAAGGATTATAAGAGTAATCATATCAACTCAATATATGAAGAATCCTCATTAGGATCAAACGGAAATATTGAAGAAGATATAGTTAAAGAGGAACAAATTAATCAAGTTAAAAAACTAATAGAAAAGCTATTAAAACCTAAACATCAAGAAATTATGTATCTCCATTACTTTAGTGGGTTAACCGTTAAAGAGATAGGAGAATCAACGAGTATACCAGAAAAAACGATTTATAAAGCTATTAAAACAAGTATTGAAAAGATAAAAAAGGAGGTGGCAATATATGAACAAGCTTAATAGAACTATTGATGAAATCAAAATGAATCAATCTAAAGAAAGATCAATGGAATTTGTTATGAATGAAATTAATAAAGAACCTAAGAAGTTATTTAGTTTCTCTTTTAGTAAATATAAAGCCATACCTGCCTTAATACTCGTTGTTGCTTTAGTATTATTTGGTGTACTAAATGATGGATCAGATATAGATCTTAATCCTAATCCAGTACTTAATACAGCAAATACTGAAACATTAGTTGAACTATCTTATATCACAGGTAACTTAGTAGTATCTAGTTTTACATTAGATATCGTACCTAAATTAATGATGATGTCTGACACAAATGAAACTGAATTTGAAACAAATATAGTAGAGTTTAATGCGTATTTCGATATGTTAAGAGTATTTATGGAAGATGATCCATTTGGTAGTGACTTCTTAGTTGAAGAACTTACTGAAGGAGATTATTCAACTAAGATAATATTCATGGTTGACGGAACTACATATATATTCCTTATTAACTTAGAAGACGAAGTTCTTACTGGTACTTTAGAAATTAACGGACTTATCTTAAATGTTACAGGTAAATTAGAAGAAGTTGATAACGAATTGAAATTCGAAATTAAAGCTACAAACGGCTTAGATTATATAGAAATTAAATACCAAGTTGAAAGTGATGATGAAATTGAAAAGACTTATGAGTTAACTTCATATATTAATGGAGTAACTAAAGATAAAGAAATTAAGATATCAATTGAAGATAATGAAACAAAAGTAAAATTAAAAGAAGGAAATACTGAATATCAATTAGAAAAAGAAATTGAAGATGGAGTAATTATCTACAAATTAGCTTATCATATTGGTGAAATTGAAGGAGAAGCTATAATCTTTGAAGATGTAGATTTACTTGGTAATACAGTATTTACTTATCAAATTAATGAAGATGGCTTCGAAAAAGAAATAGATATTGATAAAGAAGATGATGAAGACTATGAAGATGAAGACGACGAGGATGAAGAAGACGAAGAAGACAAAGAAGATGAAGAAGATGAAGAAGATCCTGAAGATCAATCTAATCCAAATATAGAAGAAACTAAAATTAGTTATCTATAAAAGGAGAAAAGTTTTAATTATTACTGTATATATTTGTAAAAGGAGATGACAACATGAAAAAAGTACTAGTATTATTAGTAACACTTAGTTTTGTATTTACATTATCAGCGTGTACTTCAGCTGAATTAGATAATTTAAAAGATTTAATTAATAATGAGACATTATCAAGTAGAGAATCACTAGCTACGTTATCATATTTATCAGGTAGTTTAATGGATATAGATAGCACAGAAACAGTAGTATCTTATGTTCCTACGGAACTCGCAGCTACTGATGACGAAGAAACAGAAATTGAATCTGAATTAGATATAGTTAATGAATACATGGATAGACTACAAGAATTTATGGATAACGGGACAGATTCATTTGGTAACGCTGTTGAAGGTATCTCGGATAATCCTTTATATTTATTTATGATTACTTTTACAGTAAATGAAGAAGTATATACAATTTATTACAATCTAGATCCAGTAACTTTAGAAATATCAGGAATCTTATTAATAGGAGATGTTGAATATCAAATAGAAGTAACTAACTCTTTATTAGATAATGATGCTCTTGATAATGATGATGACGATGACGAAATTGATGATGAAGATCAAGACGAAGACATTGAAGAAGATGAAGACGATGAAAATGAACAAAAAATGGTTTTAACTGCTTATAACGGTGATAACTTTGTACAAGTTACATATAAAGTAGAAACTGATGACGAAGAAACAGAAACTAAATTTAAATTAGTATCTAATATTGATGGTATTGAAAAAGAAGTATACATGAAAATCAGTATTGAAGATGATGAATACAAGATTACTATTGAAGAAGAAGATAGTGAGTTTACATTTAAAAGAGAAGTTGAAGATGGAGAAGTTACTTATAAATTGAAATATAAAGTAAACGGTGTTGAAGGGGAAGTTAAAATTATTGAAACAGTTAACGAACTTGGAGAAACAGTTTATGAATATAAAATTCAAGAAGGTGACAAATCAGTAGAAGTAGAAAAAGATGAACCAGGACATCATAGTGATGATGACGATGATGAAGAGCAAGAAGAAGATGAAGAGGAAGAAGACGAAGAAGAAACTGAAATTGATGGCATTTAGATCATCCTAATATATATAAGAAAAAGCATACTACACCTACAGTATGCTTTTTCTTTTTTTAATGGATATGTTAATATGTATGTATAATATACTCAAGAAAGAAGTTGATTATATGCAAATAACAATAATAACTGTTGGTAAGATTAAGGAAAAGTATTTAGTTGAAGGTATAAGCGAATACTCTAAAAGACTATCTAAATACACTAAACTAAATATTATAGAAGTTCTAGATGAACATGCCCCTGAGAACTTATCTAAAAAAGAAATGAATATTGTTAAAGATAAAGAAGGTAAAAAAATAGAGTCTAAAATAAAAGATTCTTATGTTATAGCTCTAGCCATTAATGGAGTAATGTTTTCTAGTGAAGAACTAGCAAATAAAATAGAAGACATTAAAACATATAACTCTTCACATATTACTTTTATTATTGGTGGATCACTAGGGTTATCTAATTCTGTATTAAGAAAAGCTGATCTTTTAATGTCATTTAGTGAAATGACATTTCCTCATCAATTAATGAGATTAATTCTACTAGAACAAGTATATCGTTCGTTTAGAATAAACAATAATGAGCCGTATCACAAATAGTTACAACTATAGGTATGGAGTATATAACAAAGGCCTTTTTTGGCTTTGCTTCGGGTCATATATGTCATAATAAGAGTAATTCAAGGAATAATAATAAAATAGTTTAATAATACGAACCATTTCTTGAAGATACTATTTTCCTATGCTATACTGAACATAGAATACATACAAATAGGGCATCAATGCCCTATTTTTATATTAATATAATATTGATATGGAGGGTTTAATTAATGAAGAAAAAAGAAGCTGAACAACGAGGAAATTTTAGAATAGAAGAACTTGCCTCTATCCCAACCTTTGCGTTGGCAACACTAAATTACACGAAGGACAAACTTGCTTTTTACTGGAACAAAACAGGTCGTTTTGAACTCTACATTATGGACCTTGCGACCAAGAAAATTACCCAAATTACCGATGGCCAACTCCCAAAAGGAATTCGTGCTGGATACCTATGGGGAAGAGACAACCAAACAATCTATTTCACCAAAGACAACGATGGAAATGAAAAGCATGACATATATAGTATCAATATCATAACGAAAGAAACAACCCAGTTAACGGAAACGCCAAACTCACAAGACATCCCTTCCGATCTATCCCCAGAAGGAAAATGGCTCTTGTTTAATGCGAACAGAAATCAAGGACAGATGAACTTATACCGCATGCATCTTAAAACAGGGGATGTCGAACAAATCACAACACATGAAAACCCTGCAGTCGGGGGCGAATACACCAAGGATGGATCACTTATAGCTTACGTCACAAATGAAGAGAAAAATCTTGTCAACTCAGACATATATATCATCAAGCCCGATGGTACCGACATGAAACGCGTAGTACAACTTAAAGTTGGTTCCAAAGAAAGCTTTGCGGACTGGTCTGACAATGGACATTCCTTTGCGTTTACGACCGATGTAAACGGAATCAACCAAGTCGCAATATACCATCTAGAAACACAGGAAGTAACCTATTTTGGAGATGCTACAAAGTCAGAGAATGCGATGAAGGTTATAGGAAACAACAAAATACTAGCTATTTCTAATCACAATGCTTCATTATCTCCTATTATATATGACGTAAAGACAGGAGAAAAAACAATCCTTGAGTTCCCACCAGGAATTGCGGTTGGGTCTCAACTCATCAATGATTATGAAGTTATTATAACAATCAATCGTTCATTATCTCCTTCGACATTGATTCGCTTCAACATCTTAACACAAGAAAGTGAAATCCTATTACAAACTGATATGGGCAATATTGATGAATCGTTGTTTGTCGATGGACAGCACATTTTCTATCCATCTTTAGATGGTACAGAAATACCTGCGATTGTATATAAACCTCGTGATTTTGATGCTAGTAAGAAATATCCAGCAATCATAGTACCTCATGGAGGACCTACAGGGCAATACTTCTTAAACTTTACACCCAGTGTCCAGTATCTTACTGACCTTGGGTACATCGTGATGTATCCAAATGTTCGTGGCTCGACCGGATACGGATCTGCCTTTAGAGATGCTTGTATCAAAGACTGGGGCGGGAAAGACCATGACGACTGGATTGCAGGTAGACAGTGGTTGATTGAACACTCATCTGTTGATCCAAAGAAAGTTATTATCTATGGTGGTTCCTATGGTGGATATGCGACCTTGTGGGCGATGGGAAAATCCCCAGAGTTATGGGCAGCTGGAGTTGCCTGGGTACCGGTATCCGACCTACTTGCGATGTATGATCTCAGTATGGAACACTTTAAATTCTATCTACGCCAACAAATGGGTGATCCAGTGAAAGACAAAGAACTCTGGATTGATCGTTCTCCTATTACTCATATTCAAAACATGAAATCTCCGTTATTACTAGTTCACGGAACAAACGATCCACGTTGTCCTGTATCACAATCACATATAGTTGTAGAAAAACTTAAACAACATGGGTTCAAAGAAAACGAAGACTTTGAATATATCGAATTTGGCGATGAAGGACATGGGTCCTCAGGAGATATGTCAGGTACTATTCGTTCCTTGAAATTACTGGATGACTTCCTCTATCGAAGAATTGAATCCGAATAATTTGTTATTTTTACATTCTACTATGTATAAATGTTTGAGTATTATCAATTGTTCTTATCTTTATAGTAAGTTACAATTAAAAGTGTTACGTTGAGCCGTATCACAAATGACAAAAAAAGAATAAATAATATAACTTTTAAGGTACTTTTCATTAATGAGAGTACCTTTTCTATTGGATTGTGATAAACTAGTATAGATAGAATAAAAATATGAGGTGAGGATTTTATGATACCTATTTTACTAATTATTGTAATACTAACTGGTATAAACGCATTGTTTGCTGCTAGTGAGATGGCTTTGGTTTCAATTAAACCGAGTACGATGTATCAATTAAAACAAAAAGACACAAAGAATAGTAAAATACTAGAAAAAATAACCAGAGATTCTACTAAGTATCTTAGTACGATTCAAGTAGCAATTACTTTTTCTGGATTTTTAAGTAGTGCTTTTGCAGGATCAAAATTATCTGTGTATCTTGTCGATTTCCTTAGTGGTATAGGTATTGATATTTCTAATAATATCGCAATGATAATCATCACAGTTTTATTATCATTCTTTACTCTTGTTTTTGGTGAATTAGTACCTAAAAGAGTAGCGTTAAGTAAATCTGTAAAAATAGCACTATTTAGTGCTCCAATAATATATGAAGTAATGAAAGTATTTGCACCAATTGTATGGCTACTGTCTGTTTCTACAAGAGGTGTTGTTAGGTTACTAGGGATAAAAGCTAGACAAAAGAATGAACGTGTAACAGAAAAAGAAATAAGGGAATTAATTGTTTATGGACATATTGAAGGATTATACCAAGAACAAGAAAAAGATATGTTAGAAAGAATTTTTCTTTTTGATGATTTAAGTGTTGATAGTATTATGACACCTTTAAAAGAGGTAGTTTGGATTAATATTAGTGATACGAAGGATAAAATAATAAATCAAGTCATAAAATCAAAGTTTTCTAGAATACCAGTATATAAAGATTCAAAGGATAATATTCAAGGTGTTGTAATCATAAAAGATATATTAAACCAGATGTATCATACAAAAGATTTAAACGTTAATATAAAAGATGTTATAAGAGAACCTTATATAGTATTAAGTACATTAAAGATAAACAGACTCTTATTAGATATGAAGCAAAGAAAAGAACATCTAGCCTTTATAATGGATGAATTTAATAAAGTGTTAGGTATTGTTACTTTAGAAGATATTATTGAGGAAATTGTTGGAGAAATCTATGATGAACATGATAAATAGGATTAATATATTCTACTCTTAGTGCGATAAACTAAGCCATGTCATAAATAGTTACAACTAATGTTATGTAGTCTATAACAAAGCCATTTTTGGCTTTTCTTTTTGCTCTTTTGTTACCTTTAATTTATAAAGGAGTATGGTATAATGAAAATATGAATCAAGGGAAATAAATGAATATCTCTTGTAAGATTTTTTTGATTAAGGGCCTGTGTAGGACAAAAAAATGGGGATGATGAATATGAAAAGAAAATATATTAAGAAGTTGTTTAAACATAAAAAACCTTATGATGTTGAGGGAACTAATCAACTCTTTTGTGATGCTATCAAGGAAAATGTAATTCATCATTATAATAATTGTGATGATTACAAACATATTATTGATCAAGCAAAGTTTGATCCTAATACAATTTCTGATATTTCTGATTTAGTGAGATTACCATTTATTCCAACATTATATTTTAAACGTCATGAATTATTTTCAATTCCACTTAAAAAGATGGCAATAAAAGCTACATCATCTGGGACATCTTCAGGTCTTAAAAGTAAAGTTGGTATGAGTTATCGTGATCTATTGATTGGGTTTAAAATGATTTTTAGATTATTTAAGTATCATAAATTATGGTCTTTTAGACGTGTAAATTACTTTATATTCGGTTATGAGCCTAGTAAGCATACAGATGTAGTAATTATGAAATCTGCAAATGGATTTACATATGTTGCTCCTGCAAAAAAGAGATACTATGCACTTAAGTGGGATGATGAATCAAAAAAATACAAAGTAGATTTGGAAAGTATGAAACAAGCGTTTATAGATGCTTCAACTAAGAAAACTCCAATTAGAACATTAGGATTTCCAGCATATACTTATTTCTTATTAAAAGAAATGAAAGAAGAAGGAATAAGACTACAAATGCCAAAAGGGTCTATTGTAACTATCGGTGGAGGTTGGAAACAGTTTTACGCTGAAAAAGTTGACAAAGTATCTTTTTATGAAGTGGTAGAAGAGGTATTAGGAATACCTGAAAAAAACATTGTAGAATTCTTCGGAGCAGTAGAACATCCTGTTGTATTTCCTGACTGTGAATATCACCATTTACATATACCAATATATTCAAGAGTTATCATTAGAGACCCTGATACATTTGAGCCTGTACAGAGTGGAGAGATGGGGCTAATTAACTTATTATCGCCTTTAAATTCTGCGACACCTTTAGTATCAGTGATGACAGATGATTTAGGGGTTTTACATAACGGATGTAAATGTGGGGCACAAGCTCCGTGGCTTGAGATAATTGGAAGAGTAGGTATTAAAGATATAATAACATGTGCACAAGGTGCAGATGAGATTTTAAGTAAGTAGGTGAAATAGATGATATTATATAAAGGAAATATTTATGAAAATACAAAACAAAAAGAATTATTAAAATCATTACAAGATGATTGTCTTAATACACTTTCATGTACTAAATCCATTAAAACGAGTGAAGTAATTGATGCTTGTGATCAATTAACAAAAATTACGCTTGAGGGAAAATTTGATCATATTATCAAACCGTTAATAGAAGAATATGATATTCCTAGTGAGTATTTTGAGAAATATGTGTCAATGTTTTCGAAAAAATCATTAGAAAAGAAAATAGCAATAGAACTTGGTGATGATTATCAATCATTATTGCCATTAGATGATAAAAATAAAAGATCAATTCATCCTTTAGGAATATTATTTCATATTGCCGCAGGAAATGTGGATATATTACCTGCATATTCTGTTATTGAAGGTTTATTAGTAGGTAATATTAATATTTTAAAATTACCTACAGGAGACAAAGGAGTATCAATAGACTTGCTATTAGAACTTATAAATATACAACCTAAACTTAAAGAATATATATACGTGTTTGATGTACCATCTACTGAAACTGACACCCTACAAGTATTTGCTAATATGGCTGATGCAATTGTTGTTTGGGGAGGAGACCAAGCAGTGAAAGCAGCAAGAAAAATGGCTCCGATTAATACAAAAATTATTGATTGGGGACATAAATTATCATTTGCATATGCTAACTTGAATTCTTCTGATGAGGATTTGAAGGGATTAGCACATCATATTGCTTCTACAAATCAATTGTTGTGTTCATCTGCTCAAGGGATTTATGTAGACACAGACGATAGAGATAAACTTGATTCTTTTGCTGAGCGCTTTTTTAAGATTTTTATAGAAGTAAATAAAACTCATGTACCAGTTCCATTTGGAATGAAAAGTAGAAATGCAGTAGAGTTATACTATGAAAAATTAGTACAAGATATTTCAAAGAAAAGAATTTGGAAACAAGATGGAATTAGTGTTGTAACATCAAATGATAATAAATTAGAATTATCTTTGTTATTTCGTAATGTATGGATAAAACGTCTCCCTAGGGACCAAATAGTAAAAGTAATAAAACCACATAGAAGCCACCTTCAATCAGCAACTATATTAGCTCCGAAGAAGGAATATAATATTTATTTAGAAAAACTTATACAATCCGGATTAGTGCGAATTAAAAAACCAATTGAAATGTCAGATGTGTTATTAGGGGAAAGTCATGATGGAATGTATCCTTTAAGACTTTATTCAAATATAGTAGAGACTTACAATATATAAAATCAATGACTAAATATGTAAGAATCAAGGTTGAAAAAAGTCATAATATACATATAAAAAGAATAGTGTCTTTAGTACAATTGAATAAAAATTAAAAAAACAGATTAGCTGAAATTTAGCTAGTCTGTTTTTTGATAAGTGTATAATTTTTCTCCTATAACATTATTTAGTGGTTTAAACAGAAATACAATTGCAATCATATTACTAAAACCATGTATTACATCAAACGGGATTCCTCTTATATAATAGGCCATAAGTTAACTCCGATAAAATAGTGATCATTAATTGCGAAAAGAAACCCAGTTGAGATTTTAACTCAATTCCCTGTTATGTATAAATACACCATTAATATATTTAATTGTTATAAAAATATCATTATTCATATTTGATTATGTCAACTGACAAAAGTGGATTGGTATAATACTTTTAAACATGTGAAATTATTTCATATACAAATAATAAAGGTGCAATTTAAAGAGTTATGTTGAGCCTTATCATAAATATTGGTAAAATGTTGTATAATTATGTTATTGTATTATTATATTAGAAAATAAGTGAGGCTTTATATTTTTTTCTAATTAATTCAAACGAACTAAAAATTAAAGTCAAAAATGAAAGAGGATAATATGGGTAAAAAGTATATTGAAGATAATATTGAAAAATTGAGAAAACAAAGAGACGATAATGTAGTTGGTGGATATCGTGATCTAGTTGTGAAGACATATCGATACATCCAAAAGCAAACAAAAAAATCTGGATCAAGTTTTCGTAATCCCAAAAATTCAGATATAAGTAAAGCTGTTTATGGAAATAGAAATCAAGAAAACAGTATAAGAGGATTTCTTAAGGACTTAAAAAATTCTGGTTATATATCAGTATATGGTGTTGGTTTAGAAAGAGAAATCAAAATTTTAAAGGATTTAGATTTTTAATATTTAAATAAATATAATATTTGATATTTATATACAAAGTGAGGTGTGAAAATGAAAATATTAGTAGTATATTATTCCAAAACAGGTAATACAAAACTAGTTGCTAATGTGATTCATGAAACTGCATCCATTAATCATGAATCTACCTTATTACCTGTAGATGAATGTTCTATCAATAATTTGAATAACTATGATCTTTTGTTCATTGGATCTGCATGTCATGATGCAACTCTAGCAAAACCAATGAGAGAGTTTTTAAAATCTATGCCAAATGAAAATACATTTGTATTTGCTGGTTTCTACACACATTCAACTACTTTGTCAGATGGTACAGCTAGAAATAAAAAGTTGTTTAATGATTGGGCAGGTCATTGTGAAGAAGTTTTTGAAAAGACTTCAATAGATAATAAAATTCAATATTTCGGAGCTTACCATTGTCAAGGGAAGGCTAGTTTTCTTATTGAAAAATTTATCAAGTATAAAGTAATTAAAAATAAAAAAGAATGGAAAACATATAAAAAGGAATTACGATTACACCCTACTGAGTCAGAATTAATATCTGCCAAAGAATTTACAAAAGGTATCATAGAAAAAATATCAACTTAATATAAAGTTATTTGAATGAAAAAACAAGTTATTAATAAACAAAAAGGCGTGATTCCTTCTGGGGAATTGCGCCTTAAATAATAACAAACTGTTTGTTGCCTTTTCTAAAAGTAATTTGCATCTAGTGATTCCATAAAAGGAATTACACTTAGAAAAAGCAATAATTCAGTGACACTATATTATAGTATATAAGTCATACTATACTAAGATTGTCTTAATACTCCAGCTAAATGTATAACTGCATATGTTTGAACAAGTTGCTTGTTCTTTAAATATCTTTTTGCATTTACTTTAATTTTTTTGTTTTTATTGATGAATAAATATAACATTTTCTTTCCTCCTTAACTTTATTTTATACGTAATTTTTAGGATTATTAATATACCTTTATAGTTTTATAATATATCTTTTTTTCACTACGCAACAACAGTATATATAAGGTATATAATAATGTCAACAAAAATAATCTTTTTATTATTAATACTGTTTGTTACCACTTTATCTATATATTAAAGAAGACTCCTTTTTCAGTATGCCAGGTGGGAGTAGTTAACAATCTATGCTATAATTAATTTATAGAAGAAGGTGTAAATATGAGAGTAATTAATCTAACACCGGAAAATAAATGTCTCTATTATGTTTGCTTAGAACCTTGGTCTAAAGAAATGAAAGAAGCAGGTGACCATAAATCTATATGGTATGAAAATTATAAAGACAAAGGGCTACGAGTAAAACTTATTGAAGATGATAATGGAGTTATATCTGGAATGATCCAATATATTCCGATACAACATTCATTTATTCAAGGTGAGGATCTTTATGTGATTCTTTGTATATGGGTCCATGGTCATAAAGAAGGTATTGGCGATCAAAGATTTAAAGGAATGGGGAAAAAACTTTTAGAAGCAGCTGAAAAGGATGTTTCTGAATTAGGAGCAAAAGGAATTGTTGCATGGGGCTTAATAATTCCTGCATTTATGAGAGCTTCTTGGTTTAAGAAACAAGGATATGAAAAAGTCGCACGGAGTGGAATTACTCAACTTATGTGGAAAAAGTTCTCAAGTGATGCTATAAAACCTAGATTTATTAATCCAAAAAAGAAACCTAAAAAACAAAAAGGGCAAGTTACTATCTACGCATATAAAAATGGTTGGTGTCCTGCTATAAATATATCCTATGAAAGAGCAAAAAAGGCGTCATTATCCTTTGAAGAAAAAGTTGTTTTTAAAGAGTTTGATACTACTAATCGTTCTATATTTCTTGAGTGGGGAATTATGGATGCAATATTTATTGATAATAAACAAGTTAGAACAGAACCACCTCCTACTTATGAAAAAATATGTAAACTCATAAAAAAAAGAGTTGATAGGTTATAGTTTAATAATTAATATACATAGTATTATATTAGTAAAGATTTTAAATATTAAATCTATATTCATATTATTTTGAGATAATGATATAATTTAAATACAGAGGTGATAACATGAAAAAGATTATAGCAATAATTGGAGATAATAGTATTGAAACAAATAGCCTAAAAGAAAAAATAGCTTTTTCAGTTGGTAAGGCATTAATAGATAATGGTTATCGGATTCAGTCAGGTGGAATGGGTGGAATTATGAAGGCTTCTTTTTTAGGAGCAAGAAGTTCTTCCAATTATCAAGAAGGAGATATCATTGCTTTGATACCTTCATTTGATAAAAATGAAAGTAATGGACTTGCTGATATCATTATCCCAACAGGGTTTGATATAAATCGAGCTAGTATTGTTGCAAATGCAGACTTTGTTGTAGCTATTGGTGGTGGATCAGGTACTTTAGCAGAGATAGCAAGTGCTTGGATGTTAATGCGACCAATCGCTGCTTTCAATAATGTAGAAGGTTGGAGTAAGAAGGTTGCTGGAACTAACTTAGATACTAGAACTCGCTATGATTTTGATGATCATATTTATAGTGTTAGTAGTGCTTTAGAATTAATAGAAATTATTTCAAAGAAAATAGAATTATATAATAAGTATCATCATAGTATCATTATGAAAAAGGATAAGTAATCATATGCCTAGTAGATTAACAAAAGATAGTAAACTTTCTGGAGGAAAGAATAATGTTCAACCTCTCACAGGAAGATCTACAAATTGGAACTTATATAATTTTAAGTTAGATTCAGGATATAAGCCTAAAAATTCAGAAGTTAACTTTGGTAAAAATCCTTTTGATGATAAATTAGAAGGGTCTAGTAATAAAAAAGGGTGGTTGAGAACCTTTATTTCAAAGATAAAGAAAGGTTAAATCACTGTATAGTATAAATAAATTAGAAGACACATAGATTTTTAATAATCTAATGTGTCTTTTTTTTAATTATTATATTCTTCAAGGAAATTTACTTTCCCAAGGTTTTCTGCTTTATCAACCATTATTTTACATTCTTTATTTATATTTTTAATAAGGAGTTTCTTATTAAGCTTTGCATACTTTTCAGTTAATAGACTTAATGCTTCTACACCTGAGTAATCAAAGATTCTAGCATGTCCAAAATTGATTATTACTTGTTCTGGATCATTTGTAGGATCAAACCTTTCATTAAAGTTTGCTACACTTCCAAAGAATAATACTCCTTTAACATGATACTCTTTACAACCACTTTTTATTTCCGTATATTCAATTAAGATATTATTACCTTTTTTCCAAGCAAACACTAAACTAGATGCAACAATACCAAGTCCAACAGCTACAGCTAAATCTGCAAAGATAGTTACTACTGTTACTAATACAATTACAAAGGCATCACTTTTAGGTATTTTACTAATTATGTGGAAGCTTAACCATTCAAATGTTGATATAACAACCATAAACATTACACCTGTTAAAACAGCAATAGGAATAGCTTCTATTAAAGATGAACCAAATAGAATAAATGATAATAAGAATAATGCAGCAGCAATTCCTGAAAGTCTACTTTTACCACCACTTTCAACATTGATTATACTTTGTCCAATCATTGCACAACCACCCATACCACCAAATAATCCAGTTACAGTATTAGCAATTCCTTGTCCAATACATTCTTTATCAGTACTACCACGGGTATCAGTTAAATCATCAACAAGTCTTAATGTCATTAATGATTCAATAAGACCTATAGAAGCAAAGATGAATGCATAAGGGAAAATAATTTTTAAAGTTTCAAATTCAAAAGGAACATTTGGAATCTTAAATGATGGAAAACCACCTTTTACACTTGCTAAATCTCCAACAGTAACAACATTGATATTAAATATTCCAACTATAATAGAGATAGAAACAATAGCTACTAAAGCTCCTGGAATCCCTTTTTTAAATTTTGGTAAGTAGTGCATTACAAGCATAGTTATTATAACTATAGAAATAGTTAATAAAAGTCTATAATCGAAAATCCACTCACCATCAATCTTAAAATTATTCAACTGAGCTAAAAAGATTACGATAGCTAGACCATTAACAAATCCAAGCATTACTGTTTCAGGAATAATTCTTGAAAACTTACCAAGTTTTAGTAATCCAACTAAAATTTGAATTAATCCCATAATTACTACAGCTGCAAATAAGTATTCAACACCGTGTTCAAATACAAGTTCTACCATTACTACAGCAAGTGCACCCGTAGCTCCACTTATCATTCCTGGTCTTCCTCCGAAAATTGAAGAAAGTAATCCAACTATAAATGCTGCATATAGCCCTACTAGAGGAGAAACCCCCGCTACAAAAGCAAATGCTATTGCTTCTGGTACCAAAGCAAGTGAGACAGTTATTCCAGCTAACAATTCTTTTTTAATATTAATATTTTTTCCAAATAAATTTCCAATCATTATATCACCTCATAAAAAAACATTAGGTATAGTATAGCACAAAGAAATCATAATTTTTCAAACAACCGTTTTCAAGAAAAATATTATTTAAAACCTCATAAAAAATGATAGGATGCAAATAAAGAAATTACTTAATAAAAACGGTTTCATTTTTTTTATAATGTTTTTTTATTTACTCAATGTTACAATGATTTTATAGTTGATATTCACAAAAATAAAATAATAGATTGGAGAGATATGGAAAGGTTAATTAATAAGATTAGAGAAGAAGCATATGTAATTGATAATAGAATTGTAAAGGTTGATCACTTTATCAATCACATGTTAGATACTGATTTAGTATTTGATATTGGTAAAGAATTTAGTGAGAAGTTTCCAACTGCTACAAAGATATTAACAATTGAAGCTAGTGGTATCGCATTTGCTGTCGCAACTGCATTTCATCTGAATCATATTCCGATAGTGTTTGCTAGAAAGAATGCATCATTAATTACTACGAATAATGTTTATTCTAGTAAAGTGTTTTCTTTCACCAAACAAACAGAATCAAATGTTATTGTTTCTAAGGAATTTTTATCTAAAGATGATAAGTTACTTATCATTGATGATTTCTTAGCTATGGGAAGTGCTCTTGAAGGATTAGTAAGTATCGCAGATCAAGCTGGGGCTGAAGTAATTGGTATTGGCGTAGTAATTGAAAAAGGATTCCAAAAAGGAAGAGATAAACTATCTAAAAGAGGATTTGAAATTCATTCACTCGCTAATATAATTGATATTCAAAATAATATTCCTATATTCAGATGATTAAACTAATTAAACCAAGAAAATTAAAATCAAAAACACGTATAACCGCTTTAATAAGGTAAGCACGTTTCTACCCTGAGCCGTAAACTTAGGACTACGTGAAGTGATTCCATATATCTATTATGGGTTCCTTTACGTTTGTGAAGGAACCCATTTTTAATTATAAGGAGGATTTCATGGATAAGATAATTGTATTAGATTTTGGATCTCAGTATAATCAATTAATTGCGAGAAGAGTTAGAGAATTAGGGGTTTATTCAGAGATAGTTCCTTTTGATAAGGAAATAAAGTATTTGAAAGATAAATCTATTAAAGGGATTATTCTTTCAGGTGGACCGAAGAGTGTATATGATGAATTTGCTCCTCATATAAGTAAAGAGATTTATGAGTTAGGAATTCCTATTTTAGGAATTTGTTATGGAATGCAAATTACTCAATATTTATTTGAAGGTAAAATAAGTCCTTCAAACAAAAGAGAATATGGTAAAAGTACATTAAATATTATAAAAGATTCAAAACTAACTAAGGGATTAGAAAATACATCAACTGTCTGGATGAGTCACGGAGACCATGTTGATGAACTTTCTAATGATTTTATTGAGTTAGGTAATACAGATTCATGTATAGCTATTGCTAAACATAAAGATTTAGAAATCTATAATCTTCAATTTCATCCAGAAGTTACACACACAACATTTGGTAAAGATATTATTAGGAATTTTACTTTAAATATATGTAACGCAGTTCCTAATTGGAATTTAGATGATTATATAACTACTACAATAAAAAGTATTAAAGATAAAGTTCAAGATAACCAAGTTATTTTAGGTTTATCTGGTGGTGTTGATTCTAGTGTTGCCGCAACACTTATTCATAAAGCCATAGGAGATAAATTAACTTGTATCTTTGTAGATACTGGTTTACTTAGAAAAGACGAAGGTGATAAGGTTATGAGCCTTTATAAAGATAACTTTAATATGAATGTTGTAAGAGTTAACGCAGGGGATCAATTTCTTAATAAACTAAATGGAGTTATTGACCCTGAAGAAAAAAGAAAAGTTATTGGTAATGAATTTATTAAAGTATTTGAAAATGCTAAAAGAGATTATAAAGATGCTAAGTTCTTAGCACAAGGAACTATTTATCCTGACGTTATAGAAAGTGTTTCAGTTAACGGTCCTAGTGAAACAATTAAATCTCATCATAATGTTGGAGGATTACCTGATGATTTAGATTTTGAATTATTAGAACCTCTTAGAGAGTTATTTAAAGATGAGGTAAGAGAAGTAGGACTTAACTTAGGAATACCTAAGAATATGATTATGAGACACCCATTCCCAGGACCCGGACTTGGTATAAGAATAATAGAAGAAGTATCGATAGAAAAAGTTAAAATACTTCAAGAAGCTGACGATATATTTATAGAAGAACTAATTAAGAATAATCTATATGAAAATGTCTCACAGGCATTTGTTGTATTACTTCCAGTTAAATCTGTTGGAGTAATGGGAGACAAAAGAACATATGAATATGTAGCTGCGATTAGAAGTGTAAATACAGTTGACTTTATGACTGCCACATTTAGTAGATTATCTTATGACTTTTTAGATATAGTTGCTTCAAGAATAATTAATGAAGTAAGAGGAATAAATAGAGTAGTTTATGATATTACTTCTAAACCACCAGGAACTATAGAGTGGGAATAATATTAATAATTTAGTATCTAGTAAAACAAAGGTCTTAAGGCCTTTGTTTTTGTTTTAAAAGAGTATTTGTTTAACAGTAATTTATGATATAATATTATTAGTGTTTCAAGATTTTGTGACACATAAATATTGAGGAAAAGGGGATAAAAAATGAAAATTTCAACAACTTATAATGTCCACGGACATGAGTGTACTAAATTTATTGGAGAGGTACATGGTAGTATTGTAACAACAAAACATATAGGAAGAGATATAATGGCTGGCTTTAAATCAGTTATAGGTGGAGAAATAAGAGGTTACACAGAAATGATGGAAGAAGCAAGAAAAGTTGCTATTGATAGAATGATTTATGAAGCAGAAGCTTTAGGTGGTAATGCAGTTATAGGAATGAGATTACAGACATCGACAGTTATGGCAGGAGCAAGTGAAGTTATTGCTTATGGAACTGCGGTTGTAATAACGGAATAATTATGTTTGGTAAGAAGAAGAAAAATAGCAGACTTTTTAGTCTGATAGTATTCCCAATATTTTTTGCATTAACTTTATATTTTTCAATGTCAGGTTTAAAAATATCTAGTTTCATAGGTAACCTTGAAAAATATAATAATTTCACTTTTGTAGAAGACTATAAAGGAGATGTTGATTATCAGTTTTTAAGAGCTTTTAGTTATGAAGATAATGATTTAACTTACGCTATTCATAGCTCAGATACCGACACTTTATTTGTATTCTATAATGAGAATTCTGAAGTAGTAATTGAAATTGATAGTGATGAGTTGATTATAGAAGATTTCTATATTTTTACTATAGAAAACTATAATAATGAAGTTCTTACTTTAAAAGTTTTTAAAGCTTCAAAGCTTATTAATACTCTAGAGTTTGTGTATTTAAAAGATTATGAAGATGCGAAGATATTAAATTATGGTGATCGTGATTTTAATGATATAAATTTAAAAAGTATCGTTGATACACACGAACTTATTGAAAACAACCTTCTTAAAAGTATAATTACATATTTTGCTTTTGGTGGAGCACTTCTTGGATTAGTATATATTATTGCAGTTATTAAAAAGAAAAAAGAAGGTCCTGACTTAGAATCATATTCTGAGATGAGACAAAGAATAAAAGAAAAGAAAACCAAAAAAATAGAACTTAAAGAAAAAAAGGAACTATCTAAGCCTTTAAAAATATTAAAGTATATTAGTATTAATATGTTAATTTCATTAGTTGTAACTTATGGGATAATCATAATTATAGGAACATTTGTATATAATGAAAGTTCTACAGAATATCTTGAATATTCAGAATTGTATTTTAATGAAGTAAATGATGAATTCAATATATCACTTTATATTGGAATATCTGAATCGATTGCTAGTGATTCAGATTACGGACTAGATACTGTTGTTTATACAGTAGTTTACGATAAAACTCCTGATGAATTATTAGTAGGAAGTTTTATATGTGATGGTGAATATTTTGGAAGATCATTCTCTGATTCAGGTGAAATATATGGTGAACACACTGATATATATTATAGACAAATTGAAATATGGAGATTTGAAGATTGTGAATCAGCTGATTCATTTAAACTAGTTTTAAGAAATCCTAATACTGCGATGATTGTTTTTGAATCAGAAGAGTATGACTTATATAAAACAGCAGATTCAGCTAAAGAAGCATTTGATTTTGAAGAAGACTCTAACGCAGTTTATCTTTTATATATCTATTTGTTTAATGCATCTGTTACTGCTACTCTAATTAGATTAGGTGTAAAGAAATTAATAAAAAAGGATAATCAAATAGAGGAAAGATATCAATAAGATAAAGAACTATTACTAAATATTTTAATAAAGCCCTTTTTAGGCAATGTCGTTAAGTTAACAACAAAAAATAATAAATCAACTAAAAACAAGAGAATTTAACATAATTTTCTTGTTTTTTTGAGATTAGAGCATCACAAAAGA
>JAUVDP010000001.1 GCA_030595255.1 Mycoplasmatota bacterium
GTTAAATGAAACTAGCAGTTACACCAATAGGTGTAAAAGGAATTGAAGGATTAAGTGCAAATGGAGCAGATATATTCTTAATAGGGAATAGTTCATTTGGAAATAGACTTGTATATTCATTTTCAACAATTGAAATCACAAATGCTAATAATCTAATAAAGTCACTAAATAAAGAGGTTTATATTGTAATGAATTATATCGTTCATAATGCAAATATACAAAGCTTAAAAGAGTTTCTTGATTTTGTTAAAGAATTAGATGTCGATGGTATAATTTTTGGTGATCTAGCTGTATATCAGTTAGCTAAAAAAATAGGTATTGAAGATAAATTAATATATAGTCCCGAAACATTAAACACTAACTACTATGATCCTATATTTTGGAGTAGACAAGGTATTAAAGGTCTAACTATTTCAAAAGAAATTACATTAGAAGATATTAAACAAATTTCTAAGGATAAAGTCTTAGAAATCTCTTTAATTGGCCATGGACACCTAAATATGTTTCATTCAAGACGTCCACTAATTGAGAATTTCTTTAAGTATACTAATCAAGAATATAAAGAGTATATTGAAAACCGTAATTTAAGAGTAGTTGAAGAAATAAGAAACGAAAGTTATCCTATTTTTCAAGATAATCACGGAACTCATATCTTTAGAGATAAATCACTGGAATCATTTCAAGAGGTAAATATTCTAAATGATTATTTAGATGTTTTTATTATTGATGGTATTTTTAAAGATAATAGATATTTAGAAGACACTTTAAAACATTATAAGGATTTATTGAATAATCAAGGTGATGCTAAAAGCATTTCTAAACTTTATGAAGGGAATCATGATTCTGGCTTTTTATATAAAAAGACAGTTTATGATAAGTAGGAGGTGCTATATATGATAAAACCTGAATTACTTGCTCCTGCTGGAGATTTAGAAAAACTGAAAATTGCTTTTATTTATGGCGCTGATGCTGTATTTATAGGCGGAAAGAAATTTTCACTAAGAGCACGCGCTTCTAACTTTGATATTCCTCAAATAAAGGAAGCTTGTGATTTTGCACATAATCTGGATAAGAAAGTATATGTTACCACAAATATTATTCCTCATAATGAAAATATTGAGGGATTAGTTGAATATTTAAAAGATTTAGAAGGTGCTGGGGTAGATGCTATAATTTGTGCTGCCCCTGTAATAATTGATACAGCTAAAAAAGAGACTGATTTAGAAATTCATATTTCAACTCAAGTATCATTAACTAACTATGAGAGTGTTAATTTCTGGTATAACCAAGGCGTTACTAGGGTTGTACTTGCTCGTGAATTAAATAAATATGAGATTAAAGAATTAAAAGATAATACGGAGGCAGATATTGAAGTATTTATCCATGGTGGTATGTGTGTTTCTTACTCAGGGAGATGTACTTTATCTAATAACATGACAGATAGAGATGCTAATCGTGGAGGTTGTGCTCACAGTTGTCGCTGGAATTATGATATATATGACGGTGAAACTAAATTGAATGATGAGTTATCCTTTTCAATGAGTTCTAAAGATCTTCAAACCGTTAAACAAATATCTGATTTAATTGATATTGGTGTTCATTCATTAAAAATAGAGGGAAGAATGAAATCGATTCATTATATTGCGACTGTAGTTAGTACTTATCGTAAATTAATAGATGATATTTGTGATGATTATGAAATTGATTTACCTAAATATTTATTAGAAATCAAAAAAGCTGAAAATAGACTAACTAGCCACGGATTTATGGAAGGTATGACAACTATAGATGAACAGTTATACAACATGAGAAGTGAAAATCCAAGTCAAGATTTTATTGGATTAGTGGTTGACTATGATGAAGATACTTTTATAGCAACTATTCAACAAAGAAATAGATTTGTTCCAGGTGACTATATTGAAGTATTTAGTCCTGATTTTGAATCTATGAAATTTAAGGTCGATGAGATTATTGATGAAGAAGGTAATGCAGTTGATGCTGCACGTCATCCTTTACAAATTCTTAAGGTATTTATACCGTTTAAGGTAAGCAAGTACGATATGTTAAGAAAAATTAAACAATTAAGTTGAAAAAAAACAAAAATAGAATATAATAATAATTGTGTTGCATGAGAGACATTACAAAAAGGAGTAAAATTACTCCTTTTGTTAAGAAATAAAGGTGGGATTATTATGAGTAAACCAGTAATTATAGCGGTCGCAGGTGGAAGTGCATCTGGGAAAACTACAGTAGTTGATAAAATCGTTAGTAGCTTTAATAAAGAAGACGTTATTGTTATTAAACATGATGACTATTATAAAGATCAATCAGAGATGACTTTAGAAGAAAGATATCAAGTAAATTATGATCATCCTTTTTCATTAGATAATGATTTAATGTATCTTCAAATTGTTGACTTATTAAAAGGTAAAAGTGTTATTAAGCCAACATACGATTTTGAAGCTCATTCAAGAAGCACAATAACTGAAGAAATTCATCCAACTAAAATTATTATTTTAGAAGGAATATTAATAATGGAAGATGAAAGAATCAGGGATCTATGTGATATTAAATTATTCGTAGAAGCTGATGATGATCTTCGCTTTATTAGACGACTTACAAGAGATATGGCAGAACGTGGAAGATCACTTGAAAGTGTAATTAATCAATATCTTACAACGGTTAAACCAATGCATTTCGCATTCGTTAAACCAACTAAAAGATATGCGGATGTAATTATCCCAAATGATAAAGATCACGATGTTGCTGTTGATTTAATTATCACAAAAATAAAATCTATCATTTCAAACTAAAATATAGTATAATATTATGAAAGCATGGAGGTACTAATTATGGACAATGCATATAAGTTAACGAAACAAGGACATCTTAATTTAATTAATGAATTAGAGAAGTTAAAAGATGTTGATCGTAAAGAAAATTTAGAAGCTTTAAAAGATGCGAGAGCACAAGGAGATTTATCTGAGAACGCTGATTATGACGCAGCTAGAGATGAACAAGCAAGAATAGAAGAAAGAATAAAAGAAATTGAAGGCATCCTAAAGAACTTTGAAATTATCAAAGAAGATACTTCAAATAAAGTAAATATTGGTAAAACAATAGTCATCAAAGTTGGAGATTTGGATGAAGCTACTTATACTATAGTTGGTTCTTTAGAAGCAGATCCTCTTAATGGTAAAATATCTAATGAATCACCAATAGGTAAAGGAATTATTGGTTCAAAAAAAGGGCAAATAATTAAAATTAAAACAGAAACTGGACTTGATGTAGAAGTTAAAATTATTGACGTAAAAAAATAAGAATGTTTCTGCATTCTTATTTTCATTATTAGGGAGGTTTTTTAAATGATTGGAATAATTGGAGCAATGCAAGAAGAGCTGAATGTTATTTTAAAAGAAGTAAAAGACTTAAAAGAAATTAAACTAAGAATTAGAACATTTTACACTGGAACAATTAGTGGTAAAGAAGTAGTAGTTGTACTTGCTGGAATTGGTAAAGTTAATGCTGGTATTACTACCTCAATTTTGCTTGAAAACTTTAACGTAACTTCAGTTATAAATATCGGAGTTGCCGGTGGACAAAATGGTGTTTCTCATAAAGATATTGTCATTTCAAAAGAAGTGCTTTATCATGACTTTGATGTTACAAAATTTGGTAAATATAAAATAGGCCAAGTACCTGGAATGGAAAGTTTATTTTATGCTGATAATACTCTTTTGGAACTAACTAAAAACGCTGTTGAAAAACTTAATATAAAGTATAAAATAGGTAAAATAGCAACGGGTGACCAGTTTATATATAGTAAGAACTCAATAACTAAATTGAATAATGAATATGACGATGTATTTGCTATAGAAATGGAAGCTGCTGGAATAGCTCATGCTGCTACTTTATATAAAGTACCATTCATTATACTTAGAAGTATAAGCGATCTAATTGATGATGAAACACAAGACAACGATTTTGATGAGTTTTTAGAAGAAGCTTCAAAAAATGCAGCATTGGTTTTAAAAGAACTTATCGAAGTAATATAATGAATGAAATTATACTAGGTGATATTGTATTAAAGTATCAAATAACCTATAAGAAGAACAAAAATACCTATTTCTATTTTAAGAGAGATGGTTATATCCAAATAAATGCATCAAAGTATCAAAAAGAAAAAGATATTCTGAAGTTTATCAAAAATAATAGTGAATCTTTCGTTCTTAAGTATAATAAATCTATTGAAAAATATAAAAAGATTGATGGATATCATATATGGGGAATTAAGTATCATGTAACTAAAGATAATCAAATTAAAGAAATGGAATTTAATCATGATTTATGGACTATAAAGGAACCTATAAACATTATTGACCATAATGATGAATCATATATAAAAGAGGAAAAGAAGTTACTACTTGAAGAAGCATACTTATTAAAAGAAAAGTATTTGAATAATGGTCTTGTTGATATAGGTAATATTACGATAAAAACAAGAGCTACTATTACAAGATTTGGTAGTTGTAACTACAGATTAAAAACAGTAAATTTGAACTTGAAATTAGTACATTGTGAAAAGAAGTTTATAGAATATGTTTTCCTACATGAGATTGCTCATTTAAGACATCAAAATCATTCAAAAGATTTTTATATCTTACTAAGTAAATTCTGTCCAAATTATAAAGAATTAAAGAAAGAATTAAATCAGAAATTTAAAAGGTGATATTATGTTTTTACCAATATCCAAAGAGGAATTAATTGAAAGAAATATTGAACAATTGGATTTTATATTAATTAGTGGAGATGCTTATGTTGATCATCCTTCTTTTGGTATTGCAATTATTTCTAGATTATTAGAATCTCATGGATATAGTGTTGGTATCGTAGCTCAACCTAATATGAGAAATGATCTTGATTTTTTAGAACTTGGGACACCAAGACTTGGATTCTTAGTATCAAGTGGTAATATTGATTCAATGGTGAATCATTATACTGTTTCTAAAAGGCATAGAAGTAAAGATATGTATTCACCAGGCGGTAGAATGGGATTACGTCCTGATTACGCTACTGTGAAATATTCACAAAGATTAAGAAAATTATTCGCTAATACACCAATTATAATTGGAGGCATAGAAGCATCTTTAAGAAGAATGGCTCATTATGACTACTGGAAAGATACAGTTAGTAAAAGTATCTTGATTGATTCAAAAGCTGATATTTTAGTTTATGGAATGAGTGAATTGAGTATTGTTGAAGTTGCTGATTATTTACATAGTGGATTAGATGTTAGAGATATTGTATTTATTAAAGGGACAGTCTTTAAAACAAAGAACCCTGATTATATCCCAAGTGATGGGATTATATTACCAACCTATGATGAAATTCTTGAAAATAAAGAAACTTACGCAAAGAGTTTTTTAGTTAAACATAGAAATACAGACCACATTTCAGCTAAGCCATTAATTGAGACTTATCGTAACCACACAATAGTTCAAAATCCACCAAATAGACCGTTAACTAAGGATGAAATGGATAATGTATATAGTTTACCTTTTGAAAGAAATTATCATCCTATATATAATAAATTAGGACATATTCCCGCGATTGATGAAGTTAAATTCTCGATAATCGCAAATAGAGGATGTTTTGGAGAATGTAGTTTCTGTGCATTAACTTATCATCAAGGTAGAATAATTCAATCTCGTAGTAAAGAATCAATAATTGAAGAAGGAATTAAAATAACTAAAGATAAAGATTTTAAAGGATATATACATGATGTTGGAGGACCAACAGCTAACTTTTATGATGTAGCTTGTGATAAACAAATTAAACATGGAGTATGTTTAAATAAAGCATGTTTATCTGAAGATGCTTGTCCTTTATTAAAGGTTACACATAAAAATTACTTAGATGTATTAAGAGGTTTAAGAGAACTACCAGGAATAAAAAAAGTATTTGTACGTAGTGGTGTTAGATATGACTATGTAATGTATGATAAAAACCCAGAGTTCTTTAGTGAGCTTGTAGAACATCATGTCTCAGGACAACTAAAAGTAGCTCCAGAACATGTAAGTGACGCAGTTCTTGATAAAATGAATAAGCCAAAAAGAAAGCTATATGATTCTTTTGTTAAAAAGTATTACGAATTGAATGAAAAACATGGAAAGAATCAATTCCTAGTTCCTTATTTAATGAGTTCTCATCCAGGTTCCACTTTAAATGAAGCAATTGAACTTGCTGAATATATTAGGGATTTAAAATATTATCCTGAACAAGTTCAAGATTTCTATCCTACTCCAGGTACTTTATCAACTTGTATGTACCATACAGGTTTAGATCCAAGAACAATGGAAAAAGTATACGTTCCAATAACTAAAGAAGAAAAAGCAATGCAAAGAGCTTTAATACAATATCGTAATCCTAAAAATTACCATTTAGTATCTAAAGCATTAAGAAGAGCTCACAGAAGTGATCTAATAGGATATGAAAAACATTGTCTTATTAGACCAAGATCGTAAGAAATAGACATTTATACTCTTATTTTGTATAATAAAGGGTAATATACAGGAGGATTTTATGATACATAAACTACTAAAAACTAAAAAATTTATTCCCAATGAATTCCACGATACATTTTTTGATATTGATTTTAAAAATCTATACCAAAAAGGATACCGTGTTATTTTAACGGATTTAGATAATACACTTATCACATATGATGAATTTGCACCTACAGAAAAGATTATAAAAAAATTAGATAGTTTAAGAGAACTTGGATTTGAAGTAGTGATTATTTCAAATAACCACCCACCAAGAATTAAAAGTTTCTTAAAGGAAACTGATTATAAAGGTGTAGGTAACGCTAGAAAGCCTTTAAGTGTAGGGATAAAGAAAGCTTTAAAGTTAACTAATAATACTTATAGTAAAGATCAAGTTATAATTATTGGAGACCAATTAATGACTGATATTTATGGAGCGAATAGATTTTCTTCGTATAGTATCTTAGTTAATCCAATTAAAAGAAAAACTGAAAAATGGTATACAAAAATTAATCGTAAAATTGAAGTTAAGATGTTAGAAAAAATAAAAAGTAAAGAATTAGAAAAATATAATGAGTTAAATCTCAGCAAGAGGGTCTAATATGGAAGAAATGCGCTGTATTGGCTGTGGAAGTATTATCCAAAGTGAGGATAATAAAAAGCCAGGATTCATTCCACAAAGTAAATTAGATAGTGAAGAAACAGATATTGTTTGTCGTCGTTGTTTTAGACTTAAAAACTATAATGAAGTGACACCTTTGGAAATAACTAAAGATGATTACTTTAATATAATAAGTGAAATTGGTAATCATAATGCTTTAATCGTTAAGATTATTGATTTATTTGATATAGAAGGGTCTCTTATTCCTCAAATTCAAAAACTTACAAATCATAACGATTTAATAATAGTGGCAAATAAAAGAGATTTATTACCAAAGTTAGTCAAAGAAACTAAAATTATTCATCATTTAAAGAAAATTTTAAAAGATAACAACTTAATAGTAGAAGATATATACTTAATGAGTGCTCTTAAAAATCACAATATCGATGAAGTATTCAATAAAATCACAAAAAAAGCACATGGTAGAGATATTTATATTGTAGGAGCGACAAATGTAGGTAAATCAACATTTGTTAATGCACTATTAAAGTCAAGAGCTGGAACTATTAAAGATGTAATCACAGTATCTTCACTAGCTGGAACTACATTAGATTTAATAAAGATTCCTCTTGGTAGAAATTTCATTATAGATACGCCGGGATTAGTAAATGATAATCAAATAACTCATTATTTAAGTCCAAAAGCTTTAAAAATAGTAACACCTAAAAAGGAAATAAAACCTAAGGGATTCCAATTAGATAGTTCTCAAACATTATTTATGGGAGGGCTCGCAAGAATAGACTTTATAAGTGGTCCTAAAACAAGTTTTATTTGTTATGTAAGTGAGTTTATGAAGATACACAGAACTAAGTTAGAAAAAGCTGATGAACTTTATAGTAGTCACTTAGGAACGCTCCTTACACCACCCTTTAATAAAGATGAATTATTCCCACTTAAAGCACATAATTTTAATATTAGGTCAATAGGAAAATCAGATATAGTTTTACCTGGTTTAGGTTTTGTAACTGTGACTGGAAATGTAAAAGTTAAAGTACACGTTAGAGTTAATACAATTCCTTATGTAAGAGCGGCTATAATATGATAAAAGATGTAATTCTTAATGATCTTTTAATAGAATTGAAGAATAAACCAAATAGACTTAAACACATATTAGGTGTTAGAGATACTGCTTTAGAGTTTGGTAAAAAATTTAATCTTGATTTAGATATATTAGAAACAGCAGCTTTACTTCATGATATTACTAAGTATTATACTTTAAATCAAAATAAAGAAATTATAGATCGCTACTTTGGAGATACAAAAAAAATATATGAATGTTACAACGAAAACATTCTTCATGCGTTTAGTGCATATGTTATTGCTAAAGAAGAGTATAATATAACAGATGGTGAAATATTGAATTCAATATTAAATCATACAATAGGAAGAGCGAATATGAGTATGTACGAAAAAGTTATCTTTATAAGTGATTATACTGAACCTAATCGTACTTACAAATCTTGTGTAAAGGTAAGAAAGATAGCAGAAACTAGTTTAGATAAAGCAGTATTTACTGCGATTGATGACTCAATTAAGTTTTATGAGAAGGAAGATGGATTAATTCCACTTATCGCTTATGAAGCAAGACATTATTACAGAAAATTATTGGAGGTACAACATGACTAAAATAAAAGCAATTATTAACGCACTAGAAGATATCAATGCATTTGATATTATCGCATATGATATGAGAGAGATATCACCATTTTTTGATTATTTCGTTATATCGAGTGCAACATCAGATAGACAGCTTCAAGCAGCTATATCACATATTTCTAACGATTTAGCAAAAGAAAAGTTCGATTCACCTAAAGTAGAAGGTAAAGACTCGAAATCATGGATCTTAGTAGATGCAGGTGATATAATTATAAATGTTTTCACTAAAGAGGAAAGAGAATATTATAATTTAGAAAAAATGTGGGCTGGAATTGAAACAGTAGATATTCAAAAACTAAAATGATTTACGATAAACTAAGTAAGTACTATGATCAATTTTTAGACCTTGAATTATATGATATCTATTATAAATTAATAAAGAAACATATAAGAAAAGGAAATGTAATTGATTTAGGAACAGGGACAGGAATATTAGCGATCAAATTAGCTAAGGAAGATTTCTTTGTAACTGCGACAGACATATCAACTAGAATGTTAGAAACGGCCTACAATAACGCTTTGTTAGAGAAAGTAGATATTAGATTCTTTATTCATGATATCTTAGAACAACTAAATCAACCATATGATTTAATTGTAATGTCATCAGATGTTATTAACTATTTAGATGGTGAATCAGATGTTAAAAAAACATTTAAGAATATAAATGATGTAATGACTAAAGACTCAATATTTATCTTTGATTTTTTAAGACCTGAATATTTAGATTCACTTAATAATTACTCAGAAGATATTGAATTAGAAGATACAATAATCAAATGGAGAATAATTAAAACTGATACTTTAAATCAGGTTGAACATACACTTACAATGGGAAATGACGTTGAAAAGCATGTTCAAACAACATATGAATTAAAGAAATATAAAGAATTACTTAATTCACAAAATCTAAAAGTAGTTAAAGCAAAAACATTAGATGAAAGAATAATACTAGTCTGTGAAAGGAAGTCAAACTGATTTCCTTTTTTGTTTAGACAAAATTGAAAAGTAATGTTAGAATTTAAGATGAGTGGGTGAAAAAATGAATGAAAATTATAAAATGATTTTAGTTGATGATGAAGACGATGTTAGAGGTCGTTTAATATCAAAGATTAAAGATGAATCAGGCTTTACTGTGGTAGGTAAGGCGGGAAACGGATATGATGCTCTTGAATTAATAGAGAAACATAGACCACATGTAGTCTTAACTGACATAAAAATGCCGTTTATTGATGGTATTGAACTTGCAAGAATTATAAGAAGAGATTACCCGACAACTAAAGTAGCTTTTATATCAGGTTATGATGAATTTGATTATGCTAGACAAGCAATAGAATTAAATGTATTAAGCTATTTAATGAAACCAGTGACTAGTGGTGAACTAGACGTTTTTTTAAGTAAACTTAAAAAATCACTCGATGAAGAAATTGATTCTATTACAAATACTGAAAAGCTAAAAGATAATTATAATCAATCATTACCTTTATTAATTGATGCTCACTTAAACTCAATTCTTTTAAAACAAGAATTAACAAAAGAAGACTTTGATAAACTAAGTACCTATGGTTTAGATATTGGGAAAGGTAATTACATCACTTGTTATATCGGAGCCGAAAGAAAAGGAAGTACTTTTTTTGAAGAAACAGGTAAAACAAAAATATTTCTTAAAAACTTAATTGATAAAGTGTTTTCTAGTTATGATTTTAAACATCAATTATTAGTATCAGACGGGATAATTCTTACAGTAAGAGATGAGAAAAATAATATATCAAAAGAAATAGATTTAGAATTATTTGAAATAATTAAATATGCAGAACAATATGGTAATGCAGATATACAAATAGGAGTTTCTAAGATGTTTAATGATTTTAGAGATTTTCCTAAGTCATTTAAAGAGTCTAATGAAGCGCTAGGGTATAGTAATTACTATAATACTGGTAGAATTATCTACTTTGGTGAAATTGAAAAAAAAGAAAAGAAACATATTGTAATTGATGAAGCAGTAATGTCTGATTTAGAATATCAAATGAAGTATGGTTCTAAAGAAGCAATAGAAGAATCACTACTTAAACTACAAGAATTTACAAAAAATGATAATCAAGATATTATTCTTGATCATCAATTATTAGTAATTAATTTAGCTAATTCAATTATCAACTTTTCTAATTCAGTAAATGTAAGTTTAAGAGATGCATTTGATGGAAATATTTTAGAAAAACTATTGTCTTATTCAAACTCAGAAGACTTATTTGGATGGATAAAAGAAATAATCTTCAAATTAAGAGACTTGAATATAAAATCTCACACTAATAAAACTGAACAAATTATTCAAAATGCTGTTAAGTATATAAATTCAAATTATAGTGATTTAAATGTTTCACTTGAAAGTGTCTCTGATTATCTAAACATAAGTGTTTCATATTTAAGTATGTTATTTAGTAAAAATCAAAAAATAAGTTTTAATAAGTATTTAGTAAAGGTTCGTATGGAAAAAGCAAAAGAGTTATTGAAGTTCACAAAGGATAAAGTAATCAATATCTCAAGATTAGTTGGATATAACGAAGTATACTATTTCAGTCATAGTTTCAAAAAGTATACTGGAGTTTCTCCAAAGGAATTTAGATCTAATGTTTAAAAAAAACAACCTTTCTATCGGACAAAATATTTCATTAACAACTATTTTAATAGTGATATTTTCAGTACTAACAGCCACATTTTCACAGTATATCAATTATTCAGGTGTTACAAATGATATTGTTGAAAGTACCTCAAAAGAAATTAATAAACAAATTATTTTAAATTATGAAAACTATATTGATTCAGTAATTCAAACTGCAAATTATATTCAAGGACAAACAGCTCAGTATGGGCATATAGGTGAACCAATAGAACTTGACTCAATTTACGAACAAGCTTCAGAAATCCAGGAAGATATTGTATCAATTGTTCTTATTGGGATTTCAGGAAATGAAATAGTAAATAGCGAATCAAAGACTTTGAATTCAGAGGATTTAACATTGAAGCAATGGTATATTGATGCAATTAGTGATGTTTCTATCTTTCATTTTTCATCTCCTCATATTCAAGATATCTATTCTAGTTCAGTTGAAGAAGTAATCACAGTCACAAAATTGATTGATTATTATTCTAATGGAGTTAAATATCAAGGTGTACTAGTTATTGATTTAAATAATATAAATCTAGTAAGGCTTGCTGAAACAACAAATTTAGGAGATCAAGGGCATATTATCATTCTTAATGATGATAATTCATTAATTTCTTCTTCAAGTAATATCTGTGTTGAAAATACTTGTGAATCTGCAGTAATAGCACAAAGTATAATCATCGGTGGAGAAAAAGTAGAAATAAATAATATTGCAATGTATGCCAATGTTAATACATTAAATACAACTAGGTGGAGAATTGCAACTTTTACAAATGTTGAATTAATTGAAGAAACTAGAAATAAAACATTGATTACCAATGGAATAATCCTATTAGTTACTCTTACAATAACAGCATTAGCAGCATCTTCAGTTTCTAGAAGAATATCATCTCCAGTTAATAAACTTAAAAAACATATGCTGCATATGGGAGAAGGAGACTTCTACCAAAGAATAGACCTACATGGACAAAAAGAAATTGTAGTTCTTGCTAATTCATTTAATCATATGATTGAAGAGATTAAGTATTTATTAGATAAAATATTAGTTGAGCAAAGAGATAAAAGAAAAACAGAGTTCATAGCACTACAAACACAAATAAACCCTCACTTCTTATATAATACTTTGGATTCTATTGTTTATTTATCAGAAAATAAAATGAATGAAGATGTAGTAGAAATGGTAATTGCATTATCTAAATTCTTTAGAATTGGTATTTCAAGAGGTAAAAATATAATTTTGTTATCTGAAGAATTAGAACACGCAAGAAATTACTTGTTAATTCAAAAGATTAGATATCATAATAAATTTGAATTTGAGTTTGAAGTAGAGGATAAAGTTAAAGATTGTAAAGTAGTTAAACTAATATTACAACCATTAATAGAAAATTGTATTAATCATGGAATTAATACAGAATATGGTTCTGGATTAATTACAATAAGAGCTTATGAAAAAGATGGTAACTTGTGTTTAGAAGTAGAAGATGATGGATATGGAATTACAGATAAAAAAAGAGATGAATTATATTTAGGATTTATTGATAAAACGAAAGCTAAGAGTGTTGGACTTAGAAATGTTTATCAAAGACTCCAACTATATTATGGTGAAGAATCACAATTCATTATTGATACTGAACTTGATGTAAAAACTACTATTAGATTGGTTATTTCAATGGAAAGAGAGGTACAAGATGAGAAGAAATAGTATAGTATTGTTACTTATAATTATTGCCTTTTTAGGAGGTTGTAAAAGTAAAAACAATGTAGTGCCTCTACTAATATATAATGATGCTGACCCATATATGGAAGAGTTTAGAGATAACATCTTAGAACGAACACCTGAAGAGTATTCTATTGAGGCTTATGATTCTCAAAATTCACAAATTATTCAAAATGAATTTATCGAGGATTTATTAAAAGAACAACCACCTGTAATGATAATTAATCCAGTTGATAGATTAGGTGCATATACAATTGTTTTAAAAGCAAAAGAAGTAAATGTTCCAGTTATCTTTATTAATAGAGAACCTTTAGAAGAAGATTTATATTTATGGGATCAAGTCTATTATGTTGGTGCTCCTGCAGAAAGATCTGCAGAGCTACAATCAGAAATAATTATGGAATTATTTGGAGATCCAAATAATTTAGGTGTTAATGATTTAAACGGAGATAATATTATTCAAATAATCTTGTTAAAAGGTGAACAAGGGCATCAAGATGCTGAAACTAGAACAGAAGTTGTTATGAATGAACTTGAAACAAATGGTTATGAAGTAGAGACATTAGTTATTGAGATTGCCAATTGGAAAACTTCTGAAGGATATGAAGCAATGATGGAATTATTACCAATTTACGGTGAACAATTAGAACTTGTAATATCAAATAATGATGCGATGGCTATTGGTGCAATTCAGGCATTAATGGAGTTAGAGTATTTCCAAGATTTAGATAATGATGGATTCATTGATCATGAAATAGAACCTTGGATACCAGTTGTTGGAATTGATGGTATAACTTCTGCGTTAGAATTAATTACTTCAGGATATTTATATGGTACTGTCATAAATGATTCAGAAAGTATGGCTGAAGCAATAATTGAATTGACCACTGCTATAATTAATGGCGATGATGTAAATACTATAAGTTATTTACTTATAGACAACAAGTATATTTGGGTTGACTATAAAAAATATGTGTTAGATGAAAATTAAGATCCAATTTGGGTCTTATTTTTTTTGTATGAATTTATAAAGTAATTGTAAGATTTTACATTTTTTTTTGTATTTTTATTTGGTAAAATGAAAGCGCTTAAACAAAAAACTATAAAAAAAAGGAGAAACAAAAAATGAAAAAAGTATTAGCAATAGTAACAGTTTTATTATTTGCATTTATCTTAACTGCATGTGATTCAGACGATGGTGTTATAACTATTGGGGCAAATATTTACACTTACAATGATAACTTCATGAATGGTGTTGTTCGTCCAGAATTAGAAAGATACGCTGAAGAAATGGGTGTTGAATTAGACATGGTAGATTCTGAAGGGGATCAAGCAAAATTAAACGATCAAGTTGATGTATTCATCACTAAAGAAGTAGACGTTTTAGCTATTAACTTAGTAGATCCTGCTGCTGCAAAAACAATAATTGAAAAAGCAAAAGAAGCAGGGATTCCATTAATTTTATTCAACAAAGAAGCTACTGAAGCTGGAATTATGGATACTTATGACGCAGTATGGTACGTTGGAACTGATTCAGCTGAAGCTGGAATTATCCAAGGTGAAATGATGGTTGCTGACTGGCAAGCAAATACTGATTGGGATTTAGACGGAGACGGTGTACTTGATTATGTATTATTAAAAGGTGAACCTGGTCATCCAGATGCTGAAGCTAGAACTATAGAAGCTGTTAAAGCTTTCACTGATGCTGGAATTACTGTTAATGAATTAGCATTAACTGCATCTCCAACATGGTCTACAGCTGATGCTAACAATACTATGGAAGCTTGGTTATCTTCAGGTTTCGGTAGTGAAATTGAATTAGTAATTTGTAATAACGATGGAATGGCATTTGGTGCTGTTCAAGCTATGACAAGTGCTGGTGTTGATTTACCAGTTTACGGTGTTGATGCACTTACTCAAGCATTAACTATGATTGGTGATAATGAGTTAAACGGAACTGTATTAAACGATGGTGTAAACCAAGCAAGAGCTACAATCGATTTAGCAATTAACGCTGCTAACGGTGACGATATCGTTGCTGGTACTGATTGGGTTATTGATAGTGCTACAGGAACTAAAGCTGTACGTGTTTCATACGTTGCAGTAACTAAAGACAATTATTCAGATTTTCAATAAATAACAGTAGGTAATTAGATTATGGAAGTACATTCCGTGCTTCCATAATTTTACTTATTTTAGGAGATTATTACAAAAGATAAAGAATTGAAAAACCGTAAAAAACGAGGTGAGATTATGGCTGAAGAGTTTTTACTTAAGATTGGGAATTTAAGTAAGTCATTTTCAGGAGTTAAAGTATTAAATGCAGTAGACCTAAATGTAAGAGCAGGATGTATCCACGCTCTAATGGGAGAAAATGGTGCAGGAAAATCAACACTAATGAAGTGTTTATTCGGTATATATAAACAAGATGAAGGTGAGTTTTACCTTGGTGGAGAAAAATTTAACTACACAGATCCAAAGCATGCTTTGGAAAGTGGAGTTTCAATGGTTCATCAAGAATTAAATCAAGTATTACAAAGAACAGTATTAGATAATATCTGGCTTGGAAGATATCCTACTAAAGGGTTATTTGTTGATGAGAAAAAGATGTTAATTGATACTATTGCCTTATTTGATAGAATTAACGTTGAACTTGATCCTACAAAAAAACTAGGAGATTTGTCTGTTTCACAAAGACAAATGGTTGAAATTGCAAAAGCAGTTTCATATGATGCAAAAATTATTGTTTTAGATGAACCAACTTCATCATTAACAGAAAATGAAGTTAGTAAGTTATTTGAAATAATGAGAACTTTAAAATCACAAGGTATTGGAATAATCTATATTTCTCATAAAATGGAAGAAATATTTGAAATTTCTGATGTAGTCACAGTTTTAAGAGATGGTAATTATATTGGAACAGAAGCAATAGAAGATCTTACAATGAACAAAATAATTAATATGATGGTAGGTAGAAGCTTAGAAAACAGATTTCCACATAAAGATCATAAAATTGGTGGAGTTGTTTTAGAAGTTAAAGATTTATCTACATTGTATCCACCAAAAGTTCATAATGTTTCTTTTAAACTACATAAAGGTGAGATATTAGGTATATCTGGACTTGTTGGTAGTAGAAGAACAGAACTAGTTGAAGCGATTTTTGGTGCGAGAACTAAAGATACTGGTGAGATAGTATTAAATGGTAAAAAAATCAAGAATAAAAATACAGTTGAAGCTATATCAAATGGATTTGCTTTAATTACTGAAGAACGAAGAGAAACTGGAATCTATCCTGTTGCGGATATTAAATTTAATTCTATAATTGCGAATGTTCACAATTATACTAATAAATTTGGAATATTAGATAATAAACAAATGGAGAGAGATACAGATAGACAAATAGAGAAGATGAGAATCAAAACTCCTTCACAAAGTGAATTAATAAGAGCGCTAAGTGGTGGAAATCAACAAAAAGTTATTATTGGTAGATGGCTATTATTAAATCCAGATATTTTAATTATGGATGAACCAACTAGGGGTATTGATGTTGGAGCTAAATATGAAATTTATCAATTAATGTTAGATTTAGTATCACAAGGGAAATCAATCATAATGGTTTCTTCAGAAATGCCAGAACTACTTGGAATTACAGATAGAATTGCTGTAATGAGTAATGGGTACTTAGCTGATATCGTGGAAACAAGTAAAACTTCACAAGAAGAATTATTCCGCTTAGCTACAGTACATTTATAGGAGGAATATCGTGGAAAATAATACAATTGGATTTGTACAAAGATATATTAATAAATTTAATCAATATATTGAATTAAAAAAAGAAAGACTTCGTAATTGGACAAAAGCAGATACAAAGGAATTCTTAATTAATAATGCAATATACTTAGTAATATTTGGATTAATATTAATAGTTATTATTAGAGAACCTAAGTTCTTATCAGCAACAGTTTTTAGAAACATCTTAACACAATCCTCAGTAAGATTAATACTAGCACTTGGTGTTGGTGGAATTATTATCTTACAAGGAACAGACCTTTCACTTGGTAGAAGTGTAGGATTTGCAGCGATTATCTCTGCTTCATTACTACAGGCAGCTGATTACGGTGCTAGATTCTATCCAACTTTACCTAATTGGTTAACAACATTTAACTTTATATATTTACTAGTTCCATTATTAATCGCAATGTTTGTAAGTGCTACATTCAGTGCGATAAACGGATTTGTAGTAGCAGTATTTAAAGTTCATCCATTCTTAGCTACTTTAGGTGCAAGTGTTGCCTTATACGGAATACTATCAATGTATTTTCAATCAGGTGCACCAGGGCCTCAACCAATAGGTGGATTAGATGATGTTTATAGTTCATTAGTAATTGGGAAATACCATATATTTGGTATGGAAATACCACACTTAATTGTTTATTCAGTAATAATCGCAATTATAATGTGGATTATTTGGAACAAAACTACATTTGGTAAGAATATGTACGCTGTTGGTGGAAATCCAGAAGCTGCTACTATATCAGGTGTTAATGTTGTTAAAACAACAGTAATGGTTTATATTCTAGCTGGGATGCTTTATGGTCTTGGTGGTTATTTAGAAGTTGCTCGTATCGGTAGTGCCAGTAATGCTACTGGGATTAACTACGAACTTGATGCTATTGCTGCCTGCGTAGTAGGTGGAATATCATTTAGTGGTGGTATCGGAAAAGTAAGTGGGGCAGTAGCTGGTGTACTAATGTTTACAATTATCAGTTACGGAATGAACTTCTTAGGATTAGACGTATTTTATCAATATATCATCAAGGGAGTAATAATTGTTGCAGCAGTTGCCCTTGATACTAGGAAATATATCAAGAAAAAATAATAGTAATTTTTTAAACCCTCTTTATCTATGGAATACTCCTATTCCAGAAAAAAACAATCTAAGAAATTAGATTGTTTTTTTTATACTTTTTTTATTCGTAGTAATCTCCAAAAGGATCATTTTTATCAAATTTATTTTCATCAATATCAAGAGCATTTTCATCAGTTGAATCTACCGCTTTACTTATAACTCCACCTTCATACTCAAATCCACTTTCTTTTAATAAACGATTATACATAGATGCTTGAGCAACTGCCATATAAGGTGTTACATAAATTATTGCGAGTCCAAAAGTGAATATTACTGCGAAAATCCAAAGTAAGAATGATAATGGGAAGAAGAACAATCTCCACCAGTTTCCTCTTGTTATTAACCATGATTTTTTTAATGCTTCTAAGATATTTTCATCAGTATCACCAATAATATATAGAGCAAATGAAAATCTTATAGTAATAATAATTACAAATATTGAATAAACAGTACTAATAATTAAAGTTGTAGTAGGAGGAGCTCCTATTACATAATTTTCAATATAACTATCTAATACATCGGGATTATTGAGATAAGCTTCACTTGAAATAAGAGCAATTAAATCATAGAAGAATATTACATAATCCCAATAGATATATATATAGACACTAAAGACAAGTGATACGAATAATCCCCAACCAAGTGCACTTATAATCCCCTTTTTTGTACCTAAGAAGTTTGTAAAAATCTTATCTGACTTAAATCTAGAGATTTTAACCAACATTCTATATGTAATGTAAGAAGATACTGCGGTAGTATAGGTTGATAGTATTAGCGGAATACTAAAGTGAACAAATTCAAGTATTCCATTAAAGAAGTTAGCAATCATTGAAAATGCTATAGGTAAAATCAAACCTACTAAAATAACTTCTCCCATATGTCCTTTCATCGATTGTCTTGCGTCATACTTAATATCTGAATAAGATGCTTTCATCATAATAAATTCCTCCATACTTTTTTTAATAAAAAAAGAATAATTAATTTATTTTCTATATTTTACTAAATAAATTGATTATCTCTCCTAATCCTCACTATGTAATTATAACATTTTTCAATTTTTTATAAAAGAATAAATTAAAGATAATAAGTATCATAATATTGAGGTGAAATATATGAGAGATTTTATTAAAAAGTATTATATTTATTTAGCAATAACAGTAATTGCTATAACTATTATTTTACTAATTCCCGTAGGAGAAGAAGAACAATCAATTGCATTTGAACCTATCACTACTAAAGATTTATCTGAAGAACCTGAATATATCTATATAGATATTAAAGGACAGGTACAAAATCCTGGTGTTTACAAGGTTTTAAAAGATTCACGTCTATTTCAGTTGGTTTCACTAGCTGGAGGAACAACGGGCGATGCAGATACACTCGCAATTAATCTATCACTAAAACTATATGATCAACAAGTGGTGTATATTCCATCATATGAAGATTCTTATCCAATTATAATTGATGTAATAGAAGATAACTCGAATGGAATAATTAATATTAACAGTGCTTCGTTAGAACTTTTAGATACATTACCCGGAATTGGACCTTCAACTGCACAAAGTATCATCGACTATAGAACTGAAATAGGTTTTTTTGAAAGTATTGAGGATATTATGAGTGTGACAGGTATAGGAGAAGCAACATTTAATGACATTAAAGATCTTATTACAGTATAGAAATAGATATCTATACATAGCAATGTCATTAACACTATTAATACTTGTGATTAATAGTGTTTTGTATATAATTATCGCAATTCCTTTTCTTTATTATATATATAAGAATCACTCAGATTTAATAAAAATAATTCTTATATTTGTAGGTATATATGTAATGAGTTTATTTGTTTTTAATAACCTTGAAATTAAAGAAAATGATACATACAATGTCACAGTAATTAAAGATATAAAAACAGATGATTATACATGCTTTTTAGGTAAAATTAATCATCAATATATTAAGGTATATTTCGATGAAAATATATTGATAAAGCCAGGAGATAAACTAATTGTAAAAGGGTCGATTGAGATACCTTCTGTAAGCACTATTCCAAATACATTTGATTACAATAATTATTTAAAATCACAAAACGTAAAATATACTATTTTTACTGATTACGTAGAAGAAGATGGTTTTTCATTTAGTATGTATTTACTTCCTTACTATATTGAAAAGTACATCGATAAATATCAGCCTCTTTCAGGTGGATATGTTAAGACGTTTATATTAGCAGAAAAATCAGGAATAGATATAGAAATTAAGAACCAAATAAACCAAATAGGAATAAGTCATTTATTTGCAGTAAGTGGACTTCATATTGCTATACTCGTCTTAACTCTCGAGTTCTTTTTAAAGAAAACTAAACTCTTAGAAAAACAAAAAGAAAACATAATTATGGCTTTGTTACTGTCTTATCTATTAATAACATCATTTTCTCCCTCAGTCACAAGGGCATCTATTATGTACGTGTTACTAGTAGTAAATAAAAGGTATAAACTGGAATTCTCTAGTTTAGATATACTATCAATTATATTCGTCTTTCTCCTTCTTATACGTCCTTATTACTATTTTGATGCGGGATTTTTACTTAGTTTTTTAGTAACTTTTACCATTCTATTCTCTAGTATAATTCTTAATAAAGAATCAAAATTACATCAACTTTTTCTTATTTCTTTTATTGCGTTTTTAGTAACTATTCCAATAATATTAAAGTTAAATCACCAAATTAATCTGTTATCATTAGTATTTAATATTATCTTTTTAATGTATGTTACATATGCAATTTTGCCACTTAGTTATATTGCTTTTCTATTACCATTTTTTGATAAATTAAACTATGTATTTATAAAAATTTTCGAATTCATTTTAGCTCTTTTTTCAAGAATAGATATCTTGATTTTTAAATTCTATTTTCCTAATGATATTACAATTATTATTTACTATATTATTGTATTCTTTTTATTAATATCACTAGAAACAAATATTAGAATTAAAGAAAGTTTATTTTCTCTTATATTATTCCTAATTTTAGTTTATATGAGTCCTTATTTTGATTTTAAAAAAAGTGTTTCTTTTGTTGATATTTACGGAGATAGTATCTTAATTAAAGATTCTTTTAATAGATGTAATATACTTATTGATACTGGTGAATATGATGACTACGATTCATTAATAAATTATTTAAAAGGAAAGAATATTAGAAAATTAGATTATCTTATAATTAGCCATTTTCATAGTGATCATTACGGAGAATCAGAGGATATATTGAATGAGTTTTTAGTAGACACTGTAATATCTAAACATAATGTGCTAGATTACGAAGACAAAACTATCCAATGTGGAACAATATCAATGTTTATCTATCCCTTTTTATATAAAGAACTAAATGAGAATAATAATAGTATTATAATGAGTATTTTTATTAATGATAAGCATTACCTTTTCACAGGGGATATTGAAAAATCAAGAGAGCTTGATTTTATTAGTGAATACAATTTAGATGTTGATTACTTAAAAGTTCCACATCATGGGAGTATTACCTCGAGTAATCAATTATTTTTGGATGTAATAAGGCCAGAAGAAGTATTTATTAATGTATCCGTTAAAAACCTCCATGGACATCCTCACGACGAAGTAATAAAAAGATACGAAGAATTAGGAATAATTGTATACAGGACAGATTTGATGGGTACTATTGAAGTGTATTATCTCTTTGGAAAAGAGTATAAAAGAATACACAGCCCTTAACAATTTGTGATATAATAAATAAGAGGTGTTTTTATGGAAAAACAAGTTTACTTATTTCACGGTCCAGATACTTTTATAATAAAAAGTAAAACTAATCAAATAGTTAATAAATTTAATGTTGATGAATTCAATATTACTGTTTATGATGCAGAAGAGACTAATGTTAAAAATGCGATAAATGATGCACAGACAATCCCTTTTATGTCTTTAAAAAAGATAATTATTATTAAGAACTGTTATTTCCTTACAAATGAAAAGATAAAAAAAGAGATAAAACATGATTTAGATGCTTTATCTAAGTACTTAGAAAACCCTGTTGAAGAAACAGTTTTAATTTTAAATGCGCCTTACGCAAAACTTGATGAAAGAAAAGCAATCACTAAAGTTGTTAAGAATAAAGCAAATGTTATTAAATGTGAACCAATGAAACAAGTTGATTTAGCTAGTTGGATGAGAAGACAACTAGGTAAAAATAATATAAAAATTGAAAGACCTGCTTTAGAAGAATTTTTAAAAAGAGTAGAACACAATACTGAAGTAGCAGTAACTGAGATGAAAAAACTTATATTATACGCTTCTGATATGGACTATGTAGATTTAGAAACTATTAAAAGAGTTATTACAAAGAATGTTGAAGACAACGTCTATGAAATTACTAATAATATTCTAGATAATAAACAATCTAAAGCATTAGAAATATATAATGATCTTATTCAACATAGTGAAGATCCTTTAAGAATACTAGGTATTTTAGTTAATAAGTATCGTGAAATACTACATGTTAAGCTATTATTAAAAGATAATAAGGATCAATCTGAAATAGCCAAGTATTACCGCTGTAGTAGTGGTAGAGCATATTATATGGTTAAGAATGCTAAAAGTGTAAATATGTCTACAGTTAAAAAACATCTAAGAAAATTAGAAGAGATAGATTATAAAATTAAAACAGGACAAATTGATAAAAAAATTGGGCTTGAACTATTTATTTTAGGAACATAATAAAAGGAATCCGCTGGATTCCTTTTGTATTATTCAAACCATTTTAGAATTAATTCAGCTAATACACCATTATCAGTTATAGTAACTAATGCTTCATTAAATAATTCTACATATTCACTACCTTGTGTAAATGCAATTGCATTTCCATTTAATGAATCAGTTGAATAATCTAATATTACTTTATCAAGTCCAGAATTAGCTTCAATAATTGATGTAGCTACAATATTTTCAACTACTAATACATCAATTCTTCCTGCGTTAATTTCTTCAATTATTTGTGTGTTTGTAGTTCTTAAGTCAACTGTGAAGTTATACATAGTACTTAACTCTTCAAGTAAACTTGCTTGAACAGTTCCTAGTTGTGCTCCTACAACAAGTCCACCTAGATCACTTAATGTAGCAATTGAATTAGTATCATCGAATAACATATAGTTAGTTAATCCTGATTCACTATTGTAATAAACATTACTGAAATCTACAACTAATGCTCTTTCAGCTGAAGGACTGATTCCGGCGATAGCTATTTCTGCATTTTCTGATTGAAGTGAAGCAATAATTCCATCAAAATCAACATCTTTCCATTCAATCTCAATCCCAATTTCAGCTGCTAAAGCTTCCATTAATTCAATATCAAATCCTGTTAAATTTCCACTTGTATCTACCATTTCATATGGTTCATAACCACTTGATGTTAAAACAACAACTGTTTCTGTATCTTCACCGCATGCTCCTAAAGTTAATGTTAATCCTAAAGTCATTAATAAAATAAATTTTTTCATAATTTTTCTCCTAGTTTTTTATAGTATTTTTTGTAAAAATTCTTGTGCTCTTTTGGTACTTGGTTGATTAAAGAAAGTAAGAGCATCATTGTGCTCGATTATCTTTCCTTCATCCATATATATAATTTCATCAGCTACTTCTTTAGCGAAGCCCATTTCATGTGAAACTATAATGTTAGTAAGTCCTGTATGTGTTAATTTTTTCATTACTTCTAGTACTTCAGATACCATTTCTGGGTCTAACGCACTTGTTGGTTCATCAAATAGCATTACATCAGGATTCATAGCTAAAGCCCTAGCTATCGCAACACGTTGTTGTTGCCCACCACTTAATGTATTTGGGTAATTATCTTTTTTATCTAAGATACCAACTCTTTCTAAAAGCTCTAATGCTTTATTGTTTGCTTTTGCAATTGATTCTTTTTTTACTACTCTTAATGCATATGTTACATTGTTTAATACAGTCATATTTGAGAAGAGATTGAATGATTGGAACACCATTCCAATTCTTTGTCTTATAGCGTTAATGTTTTTGGAATAATTAATAAGTGTGTCTTCTAATAAAATATCACCACTATCAGGTTTCTCAAGCATATTTATGCACCGTAACAACGTACTCTTTCCACTACCAGAGCTACCAATAATCACAGTAGTTTTTCCTTTTTTAAAATGATAATTTATATCTTTTAAAACGTGTAAATCTCCAAATGATTTTTCAAGATGTTTAACCTTAATCATACTGTAACCTCTTTTCAACTTTTCTTCCTGTAATAGTTAAAACTTTAATTACTAAATAGTAAATTATTCCAACTACAATTAATGGTTCAAAGTACATATATGTTTGCGATGTAACAATTTGTTGCCTTCTCATTAAATCTTGAAGTCCAATAATCGAAACAATTGATGATTCTTTTACTAATGTAATAAACTCGTTCATTAATGCTGGGAATGAGTTTTTAAATGCTATAGGTAAGATAATATCTTTATACATATGATATTTACTAACTCCTAAAGCTTCAGCTGCTTCAATTTCACCTTTGCTTACACTATTTATTCCAGATCTTATAATCTCGGAGATATAAGCTCCTGAATTCAAACTGAATGTAATAATTGCAGCACTAAATGCGCTTAATGTAATTGTTATATCTAAATGCATCATATCATTTACTAATGTATCTACTAATTTAGGAATAGCAAAATATATTATTGATAATTGAAGAAGGATAGGAGTCCCCCGGAAGATATCAATATAGAAATAAGATATTTTACTCAATTGTTTATGCCTTGACATAAGAGTAAGCATAACTCCTATAGCTACACCGAGTATTGAAGATAGTAATGCAATAAGTAATGTATATCCTAGACCCTTACTTAAATAAGGTATCCAAGGACTAATTGAATCATAATTAAATAAATCTGACATATATATCCTCCTTTTGGGTATAAAAAAAATCGTCCTTAAAACAAAGGACGATTATTATAATCGCGGTACCACCTTAATTCTTAGCACATAAATAAGCTAAGCATCTCGAACCTTTAACGCAGGTATACGTAATTATCTCTATAATTTGATAATTAAACTCCGAAGCACGTTCAACAAAATTGTTTTCTACTTTACACCAACCAGCAGATCTCTTTGAAACAAGTATTTGTTTACTATTCTTTTTCATCGTTTGGAACAATTTAACCATATAAAAGAAGTAGAAGCAATAAAAAAGGTATGAAAGTGTTTTCATAGATAAAAAGTAAAAAAAAGAAAACACAATGTGTTTTCTAAGATATTATAATCCGTTTATTAATTTAGCAAGTCTTGATTTTTGCCTAGCAACATAATTCTTTTGAGAAATTCCTTTGCTGATTGATTTATCTAACTTTTTACTAGCGAATGATAAAGCTATGATTGCATTTTCTTTATCGTTATTTTCAACTGCTGTTTCTACATCTTTAATTGCACTTTTTAATCCTGATCTAAAAGCTGCATTAGCAAGTCTTCTTTTTTCGTTTTGTAAGTTTCTTTTCATTTGTCCTTTGATATTAGCCATTTATGTCACCTCCGTCTTTCATAAGCGTTAATATTGTATCAAATAAAAATCTAAAAAGCAACTATTTATTACTAATAATTTTATTTAAACTTTTTCTAAACTTTTCATCATCATTTGACACTCTTTTTTTAGGTCCTTTTAAGTTCTTATGTTTCCTAATTTTTTGACTAAAAGCTCTTTGACTTAAAAGCCCTAAGATGTTGTCCTCAGTGTATATTAGCCCTCTTGGACTAATAGGAAATGTCTTCTTAGCAAGTGCCATACTAGCAAGTCCATAATCACCTGTCACTACGATATCATTAGGTAGTGCTCTATTAATTAAAAAGTAGTCTACAGAGTCTGCACCTTTATCAATTATATAAACTTTACTATAACCATCTTCATAAACATGCGCATTATCAAAAAACATTACTACTTTAATGTCATTTTTTTTTGCTATTTCTACAATAATCTTTTTAACTGGACACGCATCTGCGTCTACTAATATTCTCATTTTATCACCAAAATAATTATAACATAAAAAGAGGACGAAATGTCCTCTTTAAATTATTATAATATACCTGTTCCAAATAATGTAGCAAATACTAAACTCATTGTAGTCATTAATTTGATTAAGATATCAATTGCAGGTCCACTTGTATCTTTGAATGGATCTCCAACAGTATCTCCAGTAACTGAAGCTCTATGAGCTAAACTACCTTTACCACCATGATTACCTTGTTCAATATATTTTTTAGCATTATCCCAAGCTCCACCACTATTTGCCATGAAGATTGCAAGCATTATACCAGTTATTAATGTACCAGCAAGCATTCCACCTAGTGCCTCAGCACCAAATAAGAACCCAACTATAAGAGGTGATGCTACAGCTAATAATGCAGGAAGAATCATTTCTTTAAGAGCGGCAGTAGTAGAGATACTTACACATTTAGCATAATCAGGTTTTCCTGTACCTTCTAAAATACCAGGAATTTCTCTAAACTGTCTTCTTACTTCTTCAATCATTTCATTTGCTGCTTTACCAACTGACTTAATTAGTAAAGAACTAAATAAGAATGCTAGCATTCCACCAATCATTAATCCAGCAATTACTGGAGCTTTAGTTATATCTATTCCATCTAATCCAGCAGCTAAAGTAAATGCACTAAATAATGCTAAAGCTGTTAACGCAGCACTACCAATAGCAAATCCTTTCGCTATAGCAGCAGTAGTGTTACCAACGCTATCTAGTTCATCAGTGATTTTTCTAACTTTTGGATCCATTTCTGCCATTTGTGCAATCCCACCAGCGTTATCCGCGATAGGTCCATAAGCATCAACACCAACAGTCATTCCGGCAGTACCAAGCATACCAACAGCAGCTAGTCCAATACCGAATAATCCACCAAAGTTAAATGCAAGCACAGTTCCAATAGCAATTAATATTACAGGTAGTGCAGTACTTTCCATACCGATTGCCATACCAGAAATAATATTAGTAGCATGTCCAGTTTCAGATTGTTTTGCAACACTCTTAACATGTTTATATTCAGCAGATGTATAATATTCACTAATTAATCCAATTAATAAACCTACACCTAGTCCTAATACAATACTTATAAATGGTCCATACTCATGAGTGATTTTATCTGTTTCAACAACAAATATTCCTTCTTTTATAAAATACCAGTTTAAGAAGAATACAGAAATAATAAATAATAATCCACTTATATAAGTCCCTATCTTCAAGGCTTTATGAGGATTAGATCCATCTTTACCTTTAACAAATGTACTTCCTATCATTGAAGATAGCACACCCATACCAGCAACTATTAATACAAAAATAACACCAGTAGTTGCATACCATATAGCACCAATTGTAGCAGCACCAATAATAGAACTTACATAACTTTCAAGTAAGTCACTACCCATACCAGCAACATCACCAACATTGTCCCCAACGTTATCAGCGATTACTGCAGGATTACGAGGATCATCTTCTGGTATTCCAGCTTCAACTTTACCTACAAGGTCAGCTCCAACATCAGCGGCTTTAGTGAAAATCCCACCACCAACACGGCCAAACAATGCAATACTTGATGCACCTAAACTATATCCAGCTGCTATTTCAACAGCGTCATAAGCACCAATATCTAAAAAATAATGTGATACATAAAATACAATAATTACACCTAGTAGACCAAAACCTACTACGCTCATTCCCATTACTGCTCCACCTTTGAATGCAACACCTAAAGCTCTTTGCATACCATGTTGTTCAGCCGCAGTAGCTGTTCTTGAATTTGAATCTGTAGCACTTTTCATTCCTACAATTCCTGCTAATGCACTAAATACTGCTCCTAATACAAAAGCAAATGCAGTCTCAACACCTAACGCCAAAGCAATGGCAGGGGCTGCAACAATTACAAAAATAATAATTACGAAATACTCCTTTTTCAAGAATGCTGTTGCACCCTCTTTAATGAATCCTGAAATCTCAGCCACTTTCTCTGATCCTACAGGTGCTTTTAAAACTTGTTTATAAAGATAAAAAGCATATACTAGTGCACTTAAACTAAGTCCAAGGGCAATGTAAAGAAAAAAATCCATATGAAACCTCCTCTTATTTATCTTTAAATATTTTACCAAATAAAACGCTTTCATTCAACACATTTCGTAAACGAATTATTAAAAAAAACAAATGCAACTCAGGCATTTGTTTATAAAATAAATCCAAAAGTGACAATAATGTCAATGACAAAGAGAATAAATAGGATTTTCGCAACATTATTTGAAATAGTTTTTTCAAACATTTTTATATAAGGATGAATAAAATAAATTGCTAAAAATGATAATATACCAAACAAAGAAGTAGGTATAACACAAATATATTTTAAGTTACATGTGAAAAATAAATTATAGTCCCATAAAGATATGCCATATAAGAATTCATACCCAAATCCAGTAACCGCTTCACTGATACCTGTAGTTATAATCGCAGTTACTAATAACGCAAGCGTTCTTAATTTCTTATTGCTAATATGTTTTTCTAATACAAAGTCATACAAAATAATTGCCATTAATATACCCGCACCATATAAAGGCTGATAAGGGCCTAGAAGAACTCTGTTTTCAACCCACTCACCAAATGCGATTAAGTTTATGATTCTTTCTAGTACAAAACCACCAAATGAGTATACAAGTAAATAAATAAAATATTTCTTCATGCAATCACATCCTCATTCTTTATTATACTAAAAAATAAAAAAAAAGCGAAAAAATATGAATACACTGCATTATTATGCTATATTAATAGAGATAATTTTGTTATAATCAAGATGAGGTGATACATATGGCACTAGCAATGGGGAAATATAATATATTAAAAGTATTAAGGGAATCAGATTTAGCTTATATACTAACTGATGGAAGAGATGAAATATTTTTACATAAAAGACAAGCAGGTGGGATATTAGAAATAGATTCAGAAGTTGAAGCATTTCTATATTATGATAATCAAAAAAGAATAACTGCTACTTTAAATAAGCCAACTGTTGATACAGTTAAAGCTGCATTTGTAAAAGTAGTTGGAGTTAACCCACACTTAGGTGTATTTTTAGATGTAGGTCTTATTAAAGATCTTTTATTATCTAGAGATGATTTATCTTTTAAGAAAAAAGAATGGCCACTAGTTGGGGATGAAATACTAGTAAAAATGAAAGTTTCAAGAAACCAACTAACTGCAAAAATCATACCAAGATACGACGTTAAAAAGTATTTAACTCCTACAACTGAGCTAATTGAAGGAGAAGGATATGTTTCTTACTGTGTATTTATCGCAGAAGAAGGCGTAGTATTTTTAACTAAAGAAGGACATTATATATATGTCTATTATAAAAACATGAGAAAAAGTTACCGTTTAGGTGAAAAAGCTTATGTCAAAATTAGTAAAATTAAACTAGATCATAAGTATAATGGAACATTAATCTTACAAAAAGAATTAATGTTAAGTCAAGATGCAATAGTTATTAAAAATTATTTAGAAGCTCATGACGGTAAAATGTCTTTAACTGATAAATCAAGTCCTGAGGAAATTAATGAAGTATTTAAAATGTCTAAAGCAGCATTTAAAAGAGGTTTAGGATCTTTATATAAGGAAAAGAAAGTAATACTTGGTAAAGATGCAACAACATTAATAAAACCTATTGAATAATTTAAGTACATATTATATAATTTTAAATTGAAACAAGAAAGAGTGATAGTATGGGTAGAAAATTTGAAGTTAGAAAAGTAGCTAAAGGTAAAACAATGGCACTCAAGAGCAAAATTTATTCAAGATTTGGTAAAGAAATATATATGGTTGCTAAAGCAGGTGGGCCTAACCCAGATGCTAACCTTAGTTTAAAACATCTAATTGATAGAGCTAAAAAAGCTCAAGTTCCAGCAGATGTAATAAAAAGAAATATCCAAAAAGCTGAAAAAGGTATTGGTGAAGATTATACTCCTTACCGTTATGAAGGATTTGGACCTGGTGGTACAGCAATTATAATTGACACTTTATCTGATAACGTAAATAGAACAGTTAGTGAAGTAAGAAACTGTTTTACTAAAGTTGGATGTAAAATGGGTGTTAGTGGTAGTGTTGAACATAGCTATAGTCATTTGTCTCATATAACTTTAAAGGGTATGGATGAAGAAGAAGTATTAGAAACTTTATTAATGGCTGATCTTGATATTTTAGAATTAGAAGATGTGAACGGTGAAGTTGAAATCGAAGGTAATGGATTTGATTTAGATAAAATTCAAGAAGCATTAAAAGAAACTAATGAATCTGTAGAAATCATTGATGCTGAAAAAGGATGGTATCCTCATGTTTATGTTGAACTTGATGAAGATAACAAAGTCTTATTCCAAAAAATGATTGATTTATTAAATGATGTGGAAGATGTACAAGAAATATTCCATAATGCAAAAGAACTTTAAAGCACACTAGCTGTGCTTTTTTTAGTGTATTAATTGTATTTATAAACTTTACAAACTATACTAAATAAAAGAGGAGTGATATTCATGAAGAAAATTGTTTTAGGAATTACAGTTTTACTCTTAGTATTTGCATTATCAGCTTGTAAGATTGATAATACATTAAAAGTTGGTATGGATTTAAGATGGCCACCTTTCGAAACAATTGATAATAATGGTGATCCTACAGGGATAAGTGTAGATTTAGCTTATGCCTTAGGTGAATATTTAGATAAAGAAGTTGTAATTGTAGATTTAGAGTTTGGATCATTAATTACAGCTTTAGCAACAGAAGAGATTGATATAATTATTGGTTCAATGAGTATTACTGCGGATAGAGAAGCAGGAACTAACTTCACATTTAGTGATCCTTATTTCTATTTCCCTTTAATCACTGTATTAAATAAAGATTTCGCAGAAGCGAATTCAATTGAAACTAAAGAAGATTTATTTAATTATGATGGAGCAAAATTTGTTGGTCCTTTATCATTTGTTAGTTTATCAATTCCAAGAGATGAAGCTTTAAACCCTATATTATTAGAAGTTATTGACGCTAATACAGCGGTTTTAGAAGTGATTAGTGGAGCAGCAGATGCGTTTATTATTAGTGCATCAAGTGCAGCCGGATATCAGGCAGCTAATCCGGATACAACAATTCTTATGTGGGATCCTATTAGTTTATCTCCTATCGGAATGGGTATGAGAGAAGACGATACACAATTACTAAAAGATGTTAATGAGTTTATTGCTGGATTAAATAATACCGATGGTGTATTTGATATGTTAAGAGAAGACTACGATGCGATTATTGCAGAAGCTTTACCTGGACAAGGACTAGACTTCTACATTTATGATTAGTGATAGACAAAATCGAATATTAAGTTTTATAGCAGCCCTATTTATTTTCGGGCTGCTTGTTTCATTTATAATATATATGTATCCAGGTAGAGCTGATTTTGATTTAACTAAATTATATCCTTGGAAAAATATAATATTTAAGGGATGGTTACTAACAATATTTGTAAGTATAATAGTTTTAATATTAAGTGTTATTTTAGGATTCTTATTATACTTATTAACGAACTCTAAAATACTTGTGCTTAAGTACCTAGGAGCAATATTTAATGAAATTGTATTTGGATCACCATTAGTTGTATTTTTAATAATTATTTATTATTTTATTGGGATTCCACTTCATATAAATAATCGTTTAATAGTAGGGATTATAGCCCTTAGTTTATATATGGCACCATATATGAAAAACGTCTTTGAAGGTGCAATGGAAAGTATTGATGAAATGCAGTATCAAGCAATGACTGTATTTGGATTTACTACTTATCAAAAGTATCGATATATAATAATTCCACAATTATTAAAAATAATAATTCCACCACTTGCGGGAAATTTAACGTTTATTGTTAAAGGAAGTAGTTTATTAAACTTTATAGGAGTACCTGAATTATATAACCAAATAGTAACTGCACAATCAAGTACATATGCAGTAGTTGAAGGATATACATTAATGCTTATTATGTATCTAATAATTACTATTCCATTAATTAGATTAACTAGATCACTTGAAAAGAAGGTGGCATTATGGAACTAAAATTACATAATATTAATAAAACCTATGATGGAAAAGATATTCTAATAGATATTAATTTAGATATTCATGATGAATCTGGAATAGCTATTATCGGCCCTAGTGGAGCTGGTAAATCCACATTATTAAGACTTCTATCATTAATAGAAAAACCAGATAGTGGAGAAATACATGTTAATAAGTATGACCTTAATGAAATCGAACCTGAAGAATACTATAAAAAAATAGGATTTGTATTTCAGGCACATACTCTATTTCCTCACTTAACAGTTTTAAGAAATATAACATTAATACTTGAACAAGTTCATAAAAAAACAAAAGACGAAGCTAAAAAGATTGCTTTAGACTTGTTGAATCGCTTTGAATTAAGTGAACACATTCATAAGAGAGCTAGTCAATTAAGCGGTGGACAAAGTCAAAGAGTTAGTATTGTAAGAGGGATTGCAATAAGTCCTGAAGTATTATTCTTTGATGAACCAACAAGTGCACTTGATCCGGTTTTAACTCAAGAAGTTTTAAGTACAATTATTAAGTTAAGAGAAGAAAAAATGAACTTTGTAATTGTTACTCATGAAATATTATTTGCTAAAAAAGCCGCGGACTTTATTATCTTTATGGATTGTGGGAAAATAGTAGAAATGGGACATGTAGATATACTAGAAAATCCTCAAACAGATGAATTGAAAAAATTCTTATCTAATGTCTTCTTATGGTAAAAACAAAAACTCTATTAAATAGAGTTTTTTGTTTGTTTATTATAATAAAAAATGATACTATTTGAGAGAGAATACTAAGAGAGAAGTGGCTTTATGAAGAAATCAATTATTGTTATATTATCATTTTACTTTTTACAAGGAGTTATTCATAATTTAGGACACCCTATAACACCATCACTTGTTACTGAAATGGGAATTCCCGACTACATGTTTGGAGTCTTTTTCGCGACTATGAGTTTCGGGTTAATGCTTGGGGGACCTTTGTGGGGAACATTAGGTGATCATGGACATAAAAGGAGATATATAGTAGTTGGATTATTAGTATATAGTTTTGGACAGTACATGTTTGGTAATGTTGGAAATCAGTATTGGATGGTTTTCTTTAGATTTGTTTCAGGATTTGGAGTAGCAGCTAGTGCAGCATTATTAATAAGTGTATTAATATGCGAATCAGGTAAAGAAAATAGAACTAAGTATATTGGTTGGAGTGTTGCAGCATTTACTGTTGGATCAAGTTTTGGATATAAAATAGGGGGATCTTTGGGTGATATGACGTTCTTCACTAACTTACTTGAACCTAATTTATATGGAAATATCTTTTTAATTCAAGCAGTTTTAAATACTGTTTTAGCAATATACATGTATTTTGGTTTAGCAAATATTAAACAAGTAAATAATGGAGATAAAAAACCTAGTTTAATTCAAGGATTTAAAGATATTTCAAAATTAAATCCAACATTAATCATTTTTCTAATCTCTTTATCATTTATTTCGATTGGAATGATCAATGTTAGTAAGTTTATTGATGTTTACTTAATAGCACTTGGATTTACAACAGGTGAATTAGGAACATTTGTAATGTATACAGGTTTTGTATCATTGTTTGCGAGTATAGTAATAGTTCCTTTAATTGCAAAATTTAAAAAAGATATGACAATTATGATTTATATACAAGTAATTAGTTCAGTTATTATTTTCTATGTTTTTAGAAGTAGTGAATTATTAATAATACTTTATTCAGTATTCATGATATATGTGATAATGAAAGCAGTTTACGCTCCACTTGAACAAAGTTATATTTCAAGTCATGCTTCTGAAGGAAGATATGGAACAATAATGGGTGTAAGACAATCATTCTTTGCGATTGGGCTTGTAATAGGACCCTTAATTGGTGGATTCTTATATGATGAAAATCCAATATACGTTTTTGATTTTAGTGTATTAATGTTTGTTCTTGGTGGAATATTATTACTTTTAGTTAATGGAAGAATTAGAAAAGAAAATAATGGACAAAGCGCATAAAATAAATTGCTAAGTATAGCCATTTATGATATAATTTTTATTGAGGTGATTTGATGAATTTACCAAATAAAATAAGTATGATTAGGATATTTATTATCCCTATCATGGTTGTAGCATACTATTTAGTTCCTGACACTATTCCAATTGGATATAATGTAAATTTACTATGGTATTTAGTACCGGGATTATTTGTAATCGCTTCAATAACCGACTTTGTTGATGGATACATTGCAAGAAAATATGATTTGGTTACAACGTTCGGTAAGTTTATAGATCCACTGGCTGACAAGTTATTAGTTATGACTGCATTACTATTATTAACTGTTGATGGAATTATTCCTGTTTGGATCGTAATCACTATTCTATCAAGAGAATTCATAGTTACAGGTATTAGACTAGTTGCAGCACCTACTGGTAAAGTAATCGCTGCAAGTAAACTAGGTAAATATAAAACAGCAACTACTATGGTTGCATTAGTATTACTTTTAATGTTTAAGTTTGATGAAGTATTTGAGCTTTATGGAATGATTTTACTTTATATTGGACTTGTTTTAACTGTTGTTTCAGGAATTGAGTATTTCTGGAAAAATAGACATATAATCGCAGAATCAATATAATAAAGAAAAAAGAAGTATTTGTAAGTATTATATCTTTAGTTAAATAAGGAGGAAATATTATGGCAACTAACACAAGACAAAAAGCACTAGATAGTGCAATTAAAGAGATTGAGAAACAATATGGGAAAGGATCAGTAATGATTCTTGGTGATGAATCTTTCAATATGCATTTAGAAGCAATTCCAAGTGGGTCTATTAAATTAGATAAAGCTCTTGGTATTGGTGGATATCCTAAAGGAAGAATAGTAGAAGTATATGGACCTGAATCTTCAGGTAAAACTACTTTTGCACTTCATGCTTTAGCTGAAGCTCAAAAATTAGGTGGATATGCTGCATTTATAGATGCGGAACATGCTTTAGATCCTCAATATGCAAAAGCTCTTGGGGTTGATATTGATAATTTAATATTAAGTCAACCAGATACTGGTGAACAAGCATTAGAAATTACTGAAGCTTTAATTAGAAGTGGTGCAATTGACATGATCGTAATAGATAGTGTTGCTGCTTTAGTACCTGAAGCTGAAATAAGAGGAGATATGGGAGCGAGCCATGTAGGACTTCAAGCTAGACTTATGTCACAAGCAATGAGAAAACTTAGTGGTGTTATTAGTAAATCAAATACTATTGTTATCTTTATAAATCAAATTAGAGAAAAAGTAGGAGTTATGTTTGGTAACCCTGAAGTTACACCTGGTGGTAGAGCACTTAAATTCTATTCTTCAGTAAGACTTGAGATTAGAAGAAGTGAAGCAATTAAACACGGTACTGACATTGTTGGTAATGTTGTTAAAGTAAAAGTTGTTAAAAACAAAGTTGCACCTCCATTTAAAACACTTGTTGTTGATTTAATGTATGGAAAAGGTATTTCTAAATTAGGTGAACTTATTGATTTAGCTGTTGAAGAAGAACTTATCAATAAAAGCGGGTCATGGTTTAGTTATAATGGAGAAAAAATTGGACAAGGTAGAGAAAATGTTAAAAAATTCTTAACTGAGAAACCTGAATTATTAAAAGAACTTGAAACATTGGTTAGAGAAAAATTAGGCGTTTAATATAAACGCCTTTTTATTTGAAATTATGGTTATATTCATTGACTTATATAGCTATTACCTTTATAATAAAATGAGTAAAAAAAATAGTCTCTACTCATAATATTAGTATTATGTTTATAATAAAAAAATGAATATATTTAAGAACGGAGGAATATAGTGGATACACAACTATTAATAATCTCTGGTCTATTATTTATAACAATAGGTACTGTAGTAGGTTTTTTCCTACATGCCATAGTTGTTGAAAAAGGCTTTAACAAAGCACGTATTAAAGCAAATCAATTGATTGAAGACGCCCAAAAACAAGCAGATAAAAATAAAAAACAAACACTTCTTGAAACAAGACAAGAAATACACAACTTAAAATTAGAGGTTGATAAACAGCTAAAAGAACGTAAAGGTGAAGTAGCTGTTTTAGAGAATAAAATACTTCAACGCGAGCAAAGTATGGACAGACGTAGTTCTAACCTTGATAAGCGTGAAAGTAATTTAGATAATAAAGAAGAGTTAATTGAGCGAAAAAAACAATCATTAGATGACAAAAATAACAGACTAGAAAAATTGATTGATGAACAAAATGTAAAGTTATTAGAAATAGCAAGATTTAGTGTAGAGCAAGCGAGAGATTTGATATTTAAACGAGTAGAAGACGAAATGGCAAATGAGATTGCAGCTTACATTAAAGAAGAAGAAGAAAAAGCAAAATTAAACGTAGATAGAAATGCAAAACATTTACTATCAGGAGCAATTCAAAAATACGCACAAGACGTTACAAGTGAAAGAACTGTAAGTGTTGTTACACTTCCAAACGATGAAATGAAAGGTCGTATTATTGGACGTGAAGGTAGAAACATTAGAACAATAGAAGCATTAACTGGAGTAGATTTAATTATTGATGATACACCAGAAGCTGTAGTTCTTAGTGGATTTGATCCAATAAGAAGAGAAATCGCAAAAAGAACAATTGAATCACTAGTGTCTGATGGAAGAATCCATCCAGGTAGAATTGAAGAAATTGTAGAAAAAACAAGAGAAGAAGTAGACAGATTTATTCGTGATAAAGGTGAAGAAGCAGTATTTGAAGTTGGAATTGGTAGAATCCATCCAGACCTAGTTAAATTATTAGGTAGATTACACTTTAGAACTAGTTACGGACAAAATGTTTTAAGACACTCAATCGAATGTGCATTCTTAGCAGGTAAACTTGCTGCTGAACTTGGTGAAGATGAAGTTTTAGCTAAAAGAGCAGGATTACTACATGATATAGGGAAAGCAGTTGATCATGAAACTGAAGGTTCTCATGTTGAAATAGGAATTAACTTAGCAAATAGATATAAAGAACCATTCGCAGTAATTGATGCAATTCGATCACATCATGGTGAAGTTGAAGCAGAAACAATTATTGCTGTATTAGTAGCTGCATCTGATGCACTTAGTGCTGCAAGACCTGGTGCTAGAAGTGAAAGTTTAGATCGTTATGTTAAGCGATTAGAACAACTAGAAACTATCTCTAAAGGAATTAACGGTGTTGAACAAGCTTATGCTATTCAAGCTGGACGTGAAGTTAGAGTTATTGTTGAACCATCAAAAGTTGATGATACAATGGCTTATAAAATTGCTAGAGATATTAAAGAACAAATTGAGGAACAACTTTCTTACCCAGGAACTATTAAAGTTACTGTAATTAGAGAGACAAGAGCTCAAGATATTGCAAAATAAAAGCCTCCTATGGAATTAGTTTCCTTAAAACGGACATTAATAAAAAAGAGACATAAGAGCTTGCTCCCTAAATTGAAGGGGAGCGAGTTCTTTTATTTTTACTTGTAATCGATTGTTATTGTAATAGTATATATATTCTGACACGATAAAATCAAGGTTTTCTGTATAAAGATTGTCTTCTAGATAGATACATTCTGTTTTAATAATAGCGAAGAACGACTCTATTGGAGCGTTATCTACGCTGCTTCCTTTATGTGATATTGATTGTGTAATTCCGTTATCCAGCAATGTTTGTTGATATGTCTTATGTGTAAAATGCCATCCTTGGTCTGAGTGAAGTATTAGTTCTTTCCTTTGTTCGTAAGGAACTTTGTTTATTGCGCAATTCAATGTATCCATCACTAATTTAAAATCAATATATGGTGATAATTGCCATGATACGATTGATTTATCATACATATCTTTTAATGCACATAGATATTGTAGTCCATCTCGACAGAAGATATAAGAAATGTCTATAGACCATTTCTTATTTGGTTTATCTGTGTTAAAATCTCTTTGTAGAAGGTTAGGTATTTCGTGATCACTTGGTTTCGGATATCTCTTAGTCTTTTTACGACAAATGGATTGGATTTTATTCAATTTCATGTAGCGGTATATGGTTTTGTTTGTTAGGCAGACTCCGTATACCGTTTTTATGTTCATTCTTATTGATACTATCCCAAATCTTGTGTCACTGTTGTATGATTCTAATACTAAATCATTTACTGCTTGATCAAATGCTTTGTACTGTGGCCTACCTAGTTTTATCCATGAATAATATCCACTTCTTGAACACCCTAATGTTAAACATAATAGCTTCACTGGGTATTTAACACGTAGTATTTCAATCACTTGGTATTCTTGTTTTGTTGTTGTTTGTTCAGGTAGGCCAGGGACTTTTTTATGTCTCTATATAGATTCAATCTTTCAATTAATTGTTCCTTTGTTAAGTCTTCTAAATTCTCATTATATTTCCTTGGTCTTCCTTTTCCTGGTGCTTCAAGTTTAGTTGCTTTACCTCTTAAATCTACACATGTTCCGTGTTCTCGATATTGTTTAATCCACTTGTATAAGTCTGATTTATTCCCTAATTGATACTTCCTTACTATCTCCATTACACCCATATGGTTATCCAAATACAATAATACTAATTGGTTCTTTTCCTCAATTGTAAATACTTTATGTTTATTTGTTTTTCTCATGTTATCAATCCTTTCTTTCTTCTAATTATATCAAAAAAACATACTAGATATTTAATTATCTAATATGTCTCTTTTTTTATTGTGTCTGTTTTAAGGTTGTACTTTCATGGAGGCTTTTTTTATTTGTAATTTCATTAGAAATTAATCATCTTTTTTAACATAATATATTATAAGGATAGTAGTTCCTGAAATAAATGCAAATACTAAAGTTGTAAATGAAATCCCTTCATTTAGATTTTTCATATTTAATAAATGTTCAGGGATATTTATAAGTATTAAATCAATTTCTTCATCTTCAATATTATTTGTAGTTTTCTCCAATATTGCTTCATAGATTATATCTTTTTCTAAATCTAATTTAAAAATATAGTCTTCAATATTATCAATATCAATCAGAGTAGTACCAATATAATCATTAATAATGTCACTTGAATAAGATTTATCCACCTCTGTAATAATTAATGTATATTCTCTAGAAATTATTTGATTTGAGTCGTAAATTGTTATTAATAGATAATTATTTAATGAATCAACTGTAATAAAAGCAGAATTATCTCCTAGGTTACCCATTATTGAAAAATATTCTCCTTCAAATTCAATTTCAAAAGTACCTTCATTTACATTAATGAATCCGTTTTCAAGTTTTTTACTATATGAAAAAGCAATAAATGAGGTTATAATAGATACAATAACAAGAAAAACTGGTACAAAATATACAACTTTTTTATTCATTATCACCATCTCCTTAATAGTATTTTATCATACAATGTTTAAATATTATTAAGAAAGATAATATAGTTAACATTTTATTAAAATACAAATTATTTTTTTATAAATTTTATAGGTATTAGGAAAGTGATTGACAGTTATGATAATCTACTATATAATTTATTTATGTTTCAATTGAAAAGGCTTTCAAGAATATTTTAGGAGTAATAATCACAAAAAAATTATTGTGATTAATCCTTCTAAATTTATATTCTAAAAATGCGACATTTTTTAAATTATTGTACACTGCAAAAATGCAGTAAAATAGAGCAATACTATAGTTTGGAAATCATGGAATTTTCACTAATATTTTGACTCTGTATTTTAAAGAAAGAAGGAGTAATATGTATTCTTACATTGGTAAAAAAATTATATCTTCTCTTATAACTTTGTTGATAGTTATAACTGTAGTATTCTTTATGTTACGTGCGATCCCTGGTGGTCCATTTACGAGAGAAAAACCACTACCAGAAGCAACGAGAGAAAGACTTGAAGAAGCTTATGGATTAAATGAACCTTTAATAATGCAATATTTCATTTATTTAGGGAACTTAACTCAAGGAGATTTAGGACCTTCATTTAATCAGCCTGCTTATACTGTTAATGAGCTTCTAATTGAAGGAATTCCACAAACTGCAAAGATTGGTGGGTTAGCAGTTATATTCATTATTTCACTTGGAATACCTCTAGGGGTAATATCCGCATTAAAATCTAATACTTCAATTGATTATGGAGTTACGATTATAGCAACACTTGGAATAACCGTACCAAGTTTTGTTATTGGGACATTATTTATTTTGGCTGCAAGGGATATATCCTGGATGCCAGTTGGAGGACTTGATACCCCTGTAGCATTTATTGGACCTGTAGTAGCTTTATCTGGATATTCACTATCTTTTGTAGCTAGATTAACACGATCAAGTATGTTAGAAGTATTAAGACAAGATTATATTAGAACTGCAAGAGCTAATGGGATTTCGGAGTTTAAGGTTATTTTTAAACATGCTCTTAAAAATAGTTTAATTCCAGTTACGACTTATATAGGACCAATGATTGCAGCATTAATGACAGGATCTTTCGTAATTGAAAAGATATTTGTTATAAATGGTATTGGTAAATATTTTACTGAGTCAGTGCAAGCACAGGATTATACTCTAGTTATTGGAGTAACAATATTCTACGCAGCATTCTATATCTTTATGGTATTCTTAGTTGATATTTTATATTCTATTATCGATCCAAGAATTAAGATGGAAGGATAGGAGAATATTATGGATAAAAATAAATTTAAGTTATTAGAAACTAGTCAAAAGTTAGATAAAGAGCAAACTAGAAAAAGTTTAACATATTGGCAAGATGTTTGGAGAAGATTAAGAAAAAATAAACTGTCTGTGTTAGGTTTAATTGGAGTTGTTACTATATTGTTATTTGCTACAGTAGGACAATGGTTAAATCCACATGATTATGATGCACAAAATAGAGATTTTAAAAATATTCCTCCTACTTTTGAAATTTTCAAAATAGACGAAGACATGTATGTCTATTTATCAGATATGTATGAGTTAATATTAGTAAGTGAGAATGGGAAACTATTAGCTAAATTTGATAGTAGTCCTAGTGATTTAGATCCTATAACAAAGATTAAAGATTTTAGATTACTTGATGAAAATGATGTATTGATTACTTTTGTTGAAATTGATTTCAGCTATAGTACAGATCCTTTAAAAGCTGATGAAAATATATTATATAGTATCCTTTATAAGGATGTAGAGTATAAAGAAACTTATACTAAAGTAAGAAATGTAACATTTATATTAGGTACTGATACAGTTGGTAGAGATTTACTTTCTAGAGTAATGTATGGTACTGGTATATCATTAACTATTGCTTTTGTTGCAGCATTTATTAACTTCTTTGTTGGTGTTTTATACGGAAGTTTTGCTGGTTTCTTTGGTGGTAGAACCGATAACATTATGATGAGAATTGTTGATATAATTAACTCGATTCCATTATTATTGTATGTAATATTATTAATGGTTGTTCTTAAAGATAGTGATTTTGAAAAATATATACTTGATCCAATATTTGGAGCAGGTGGACTTGGAACTATTATTATTGCCTTAATCAGTGTTTACTGGGTTGGTATGGCACGTTTAGTTAGAGGTCAAGTGTTAAGTCTTAAAGAACAAGAATATGTATTAGCTGCTAGAACTATTGGAGTTAGTAATTACAAAATTGTTACAAAACATTTAATACCGAATGCTTTAGGGCCAATTATTGTTACAATGACAATGATGATTCCTGCTGCTGTATTTACAGAAGCTTTCTTAAGCTTTATTGGGTTAGGAATTTCTGCACCTAGATCTTCTTTAGGTACGTTAACATCTGCTGGTGCAGATATTATGCAAACGTATGCTTACCAATTAATTGTTCCAGCATTAGGTATAGCATTTATGATGTTATCATTTAACTTCCTTGGGGATGGATTAAGAGATGCATTAGACCCAAGATTGAGAAAAGGTTAGGTGAATGATATGAATAACGAAAATATGTTAGAAATAAAGAATCTTGAAACATCATTCTTTACTCACCTAGGTGAAGTAAAAGCTGTTAGAAATATATCTTATAGCCTTAAAAAAGGTGGAATCTTAGGTATAGTTGGAGAATCAGGTAGTGGTAAAAGTGTAACTTTACTATCTGTTATGAGACTTATTGAAGATCCAGGAAAAATCAAAAATGGTGAAATTATTTTTGATGGTGTTGATTTAACAAAAATTTCAAAAACAGAAATTCAGGATATAAGAGGTAGTGATATCTCAATGATTTTCCAAGATCCAATGACATCAATTAATCCTGTATTTACAATTCAAAATCAAATGGTAGAAGTAATTAGAAGACATATGCTTATTTCTAAAGCTACTGCTATTATGGAAGCTCAAGAAATGAGTAATATAAGTAAAAAAGAAAAAGCTTTAAAGAATATTGAAGATGGATATTTAAGAAAGCTTAATAGAAAAGAAGCACTAGAACGTGCTATCTATTATTTAGGTTTAGTAGGAATACCAGAACCTGAAGTTAGAATTAAACAGTATCCACATCAATTTTCAGGTGGTATGAGACAAAGAGTTTTAATTGCTATGGCGTTATCTTGTGAACCTAAGTTGCTTATCGCAGATGAGCCAACAACAGCTTTAGACGTTACAATACAAGCTCAAATTTTAGATTTACTTAAAAAAATACAAAAAGAATTAGGTACATCTATTATATTCATTACACATGACCTTGGTGTTATAGCTGAGGTATGTGAAAATGTTATAGTAATGTATGGTGGTATGGTTATGGAAAAAGGAACAGTAAATGAAATATTTTACTCTCCACAACATCCATATACAAAAGGACTACATCAATCTATCCCGAAAAATATTTCAGGGCATAAAAAAAGATTAGTTCCTATTGAAGGTTCTCCTCCAGACTTAATGAATCCTCCAAAAGGATGTCCATTTAGTCCGAGATGTAAACATGCAATGCAAATTTGTATTGAAGAGGCTGCACCACTAGCTAAAGTTAGTGAAACACAATATTCTGCTTGTTGGTTACAACATCAAGATTCACCTGATGTAGAAGGATTTACTAAATCAGGAGGTGTCAAGTAATGGAAGACAGAAAAGTATTATTAGAAGTTAAAAATCTTAAAAAACATTTTATTATTAAAAAAGATATTCTTGGTAAAGCTAAGAAAACTGTTCATGCAGTAGATGGTATTAATTTTAAAATTTATCAAGGTGAAACATTTGGACTTGTAGGTGAAAGTGGTTGTGGTAAATCAACAACTGGTAGAACTATTATTGGATTATACAAAAATACTTCAGGAGAAGTTTTCTTTGATGGTGAATTATTATCAACTGGATATGAAGAAAATAAACTTCGAATAGGAAAGCTTAAAAGAAAACTAAAAAGAGAATTAAAAAAATTACCAGAAGATGCAAGTAAAAACGAAATAGAAGAAATAAAAGAAAAATATAATGAACTTCTTAATGTTCAAAAATCTGAACTTAAAGAGAAAAAACAAACATCTAAATCACTTGGAAGAAACCAACGTGATATTCAAATGATTTTCCAGGATCCTTATGCCTCACTAAATCCTAGAATGACAGTTAGTGAAATTATAGCTGAAGGTATTAGGACTCATAATTTATTGCAAGGACCTGAAGTTTCAGAAAGAGTTTTTGTACTTCTTGAAAGAGTTGGATTAAAAAGAGAACATGCTTCTCGTTATCCTCATGAATTTAGTGGTGGACAACGTCAAAGAATAGGAATAGCACGTGCTTTAGCAGTTGATCCAAAATTAATTATTGCGGATGAACCTATTAGTGCATTAGATGTTTCAATTCAAGCACAAGTAGTAAATATGCTTGAGGATTTACAAGAAGAATTTGGATTAACATATTTGTTTATTGCACATGATTTATCTATGGTAAAATATATAAGTGATAGAATTGGAGTTATGTATTTAGGAAAATTGATGGAAGTATCTGAAAGTGACCCATTATATGAACTACCATTACATCCATATACTCAATCATTATTGTCTTCAATTCCACTTCCTGATCCAGATGCAAATTTGAGAAGCGAGAGAATCGTACTTCAGGGTGATGTATCAAGCCCGATTAATCCTAAACCAGGCTGTAGATTTGCTGAAAGATGTAGATTTGCTAAGGGCGAATGTTTTACTGAATCACCTGAATTAGATGAAATATTACCAGGTAGATTTGTAGCTTGTCATCACGTTAAAGAAATCAATAAACTTTAATAATCATAGGAATTCTACCTATGTTATTATATAATAAAGAAAAAGGAGGAAACAAATGAAAAAATTATTATTAGTATTTATGGCTTTGGCTTTAACTTTCACTTTAGCAGCATGTGCTGACGATGAAAGCGATGACGTTGTTCTAAATTGGAACATCGGAGCTGATCCTAGAACATTAGATCCAGGTTTAAATGGAGCTAGTGATGGTGGAGATGTTATTAATAACACTTTCGAAGGATTAGTAAGAGAGAAAAATGGGGAAGTATTCCCTGGAATGGCATCAGATTGGACAGTTTCTGCTGATGGTTTAACAGTTACTTTCGATATGAGAGAAGATGCTAAATGGTCAGACGGTACTGCTTTAAATGCCGACGACTTTGTACGTTCATGGTTACGTGCAATGGACCCAAGAAATGTTTCTGAATATGCTTGGATATGGTATTACACTAATGTAGTTGGAGCTGCAGAATTTGCTGATTCAGCAAGTGATTCTGATTCTGATTTAGATGATCTTAAAGCTGCTGTTGGAATTAAATCTTTAGAAAACGGAACTAAATTAGAAGTTAAATTAACTTCTCCAACAGACTGGTTTATTAGTTTAATGGCTTTCTATCATTTCATGCCTGTACCTACTACAGCTTCATCTGAAGGTGAAGGATCTTGGGCTAAAGATGCTGAATTATCAATTTCTAACGGACCGTTTACTTTATCTGAGTATACAGTTGGAGATGGTTTAGTATTAGTTAAAAATGATAATTACTGGAACGCTGAAAATGTTGGTATTGACGTAATTAATGGATATTTCATTGATAACTCAACTACTGCTTATGCTAAATATTATGCTGGTGAATTAGACTTTATTCCTAGTGTACCTACTACAGAGATTCCTGCATTTATGATTTCTAACACTGAATTCCACGTATTCCCATTATTAGGGACTTACTATGTTAACTTCAACCTTTCTGGTTGTACTGACTTAGGTGGAACTAGAGATATTGGAACTAGAGACAACGATATATTCTGTAATCAAAATTTAAGAACTGCACTTGCTTTATCTTTAGATAGAGATGAAATTACTGAAGCGTTAGGTGCTGGACAAGTTCCTGCTGCTGGATTTATACCTCCAGGATTCGCTGATAACACTGGTGCTGATTTCTACGACACATCTAAAAACGATTCAGATATCGTTACTGATGATGGTGCTATGGCTCAAGCGGTTACTTTATTTGCTTTAGCTGCTACTGAATTAAATATGACTGTTGCTGAATTACAAGCAGAGTTAAGCACAAAAGAATATGCTCATAATACTTCTGACTCACATCAATTGGTTGCAGAATTAATGCAAGCTATGTGGTTAGAAAACTTAGGATTCACTATCCAAATTACAAATGAACCTTGGGCTTTATTCCAAGTTTCAAGAACTGAAGGAGACTTCGACATGGCTCGTGGTGGATGGTTAACAGACTTTATGGATCCTTCTGGAATGATTGGTATCTTTACTCCTGGTAATGCATACAATGATCCAGATTATCTTAATCCTGCGTTTGTTGCATTTATAACTACAGCTGCTGAAGCAACTACATCTGCAACTCACTTCGACGCATTATACGATGCTCATGCAGTATTTATGACTGATATGCCTGTAATTCCGGTTTATCACTACAATGACTCAATGTTAGTTAAATCTTACGTTGTTGGTTGGAGTAGATCAGTATTAGGTGGAGTTGACTTCTCAACTGCTACAATTGAAAAAACAGATTAAGAAATCTACTTAAGACTAAATTATTAAATTAAAGGAATCCAATGGATTCCTTTTTTTTATTTTCTCTTGAAAAAAGCTAGTAAAATTGTTAAATTAGATATATATAATTTTTAAATTGAGTAATAATAATAATATATTTGTATTTACTATAGATAATAGTAAAAAACACGCTATAATATAAGATAGAAATGAGATGATTAAATGAAAGTATTATTCATTGGAGACGTTTTTGGTACTAGAGGAATGGAAGCACTTAATAAGTACTTACCAGAAATTAAACAAGAACACAAACCTAATTTAATTTTTGTTAATGGAGAAAATATTGATAAAGGATTTGGGATTAGTGAAAAGATATATAAAGAATTAATGATTATGGGAGTAAATGTTGTAACTTTAGGAAATCATTCTTTTTCTAAAAGAGAATTAGTTGATTTCATAGATGAGTCTAATATAATAAGACCAGCTAACTATAGTGATGCAGTACCTGGTAGAGGATATATAACAGTTAAATACAATACTAAGTTAGTTACTGTAATTAATTTAATGGGACGTATCTTTATGGGTGATCCACTTGATAATCCATTTAAAAGAGCAGATGAAATCTTAGAAGAGATTAATAGTGATTTTATCTTTGTTGATATGCATGCTGAAGCAACATCTGAAAAGATAGCTATGGCTCATTATCTGGATGGAAGAGTAACTGCAGTAGTAGGAACACACACACACGTGCCTACGGCTGATGCTATGGTGTTTCCAAAAGGAACTATGTATATTTCTGACATTGGAATGACTGGCGCTAAATACGGTATATTAGGGGCAGATAAAGAAATTATTATTAATAAATTCTTAACAGGTATGCCACAAAGAATAAAAGAGTCTTTAGCTACTGAACTACAATTTAATGCAGTAATAATGGATACAGTGTTAAATAAGATAAAGGCTATAAACATCTATGAATAAGGAAACTTATTCATTTTGTTTGTGTAAGTAAGCAAAAATATATATAATTTAAATAGGTGATAATATGAATAAAAAAGATTATAGTAAATACTTTGTAAAACCTTCAATAAAAGATGCGAGAAAAAGAAAAGTCGAGGACACAATTGTCATCGATTTTAATGAGTATTTTAACTTAAAAGGCTTTGGAAAAGGTAAAACATATAAGATAGAAACATATGGATGTCAGGCAAATGAAGCAGACAGTGAAAAGATTAGTGGGATACTAGAAGCTCTTGAGTTTACAGAAAGTGAAACTTTAGAACACGCTGATATAATATTGCTAAATACTTGTGCTGTAAGAGAAAATGCAGAGAATAGAGTATTTGGTGAATTAGGTAGATTAAAGCAATACAAGAAGAATAATCCCGAATTAATCTTAGGTGTTTGTGGATGTATGCCTCAAGAAGAAAAAGTAGTAGATAAAATACTTAAGAAAATTCACTATGTAGACCTTGTATTTGGTACTCATAATATCTATAAGCTACCAGAATATTTAGAAACTGTAATTCTTTCAAAAGAAAGAGTAATTGAAGTGTTCTCAGAACAAGGTTCTATAATAGAAAATATGCCAAGAATAAGAGAAAATAGCAGGAAAGCATGGGTTAACATAATGTATGGTTGTGACGAATTTTGCACCTATTGTATAGTCCCATATACGCGTGGAAAAGAACGTTCAAGAGACAAAGAACACATAATTCAAGAAGTAGAAGAGTTGATAAAAGAAGGGTATAAAGAAATCACATTATTAGGACAAAATGTTAACAGTTATGGACGTGATTTCACTGATAAAAACTATAAATTTGCTCAGTTATTGACTGATTTGCAAAAATTACCAATAGATCGTGTCAGATTTACTACTTCACACCCAAAAGACTTTGACCTAGAGACTGTAAAAGTTATTGCAACTGGTGGTAATTTGATGCCATATATCCATTTACCAGTTCAATCTGGAAGTAATGAAATACTAAAAAGAATGAATCGTAAATATACTAAAGAATCATATATGCAATTAATAGACTGGATCTATGAGTATATTCCTAATGTATCCCTTACTACAGACATAATTGTAGGTTTTCCAGGTGAAACGGAAGAACAATTCAATATGACTTTAGATCTTGTTAAAGAGTGTAAATTTGAAGGTGCGTATACGTTTGTATACTCAAAAAGAGAAGGAACACCAGCTGCAACTTATGAAGATAACCTTACAATAGAAGATAAGAAGAAAAGGTTGTATAAACTTAATGATATAGTCAATGATGGCTATTTAATAGGAAATGAAAGATTTGATGGCAAGGAAGTAAAAGTCCTAGTTGATGGAGTTAGTAAGAATAATGATGAGATTTTAGCAGGATATACAGAGAATAATAAGTTAGTTAATTTTAGAGGACCAGTTGAATTAATTGGAGAAATTGTTAAAGTAGTAATTACAGATGTAAAAACATGGTCTTTAACAGGTGATTTAGTTGAATAGTTTAAAAAACTTAATAAATGAACTAGAAAATGATGATCTTATTATAAGATTTAAAAAATTAGAAAATATTATTGACCAAGATAAAGAAATTAATAAAAATTTTAAGAATTTACTTGAACTTCAGAAAAAAATGGTAAATGATAGAGAAAAAAATCCGAGTAATTTTGAGAACTCTAGCAAGCTATATAAAATCGCTAAAAGCGCTTTAACTAGCAATATTATTATATCTGAGTATATAGAATTGTTAGAAGATATTAACTATGATTTACAAATGATACAAAATATCATAGGAACAGAAATTAGTGCTGATTTCGAATAAATTATTTCGATTAAAGGCACTTTTTTATTGAAATGGTGGGAAACGCCTTGTAAAAGCAATTTCCTATTGATTAATAATTTTTAATGTTGTATAATGATAAATGGAAGTGTCAATCAGTAAAGGAGATGTTAAAATGGCTAAGAAAAACGGTAAACAGGAAGATTATATATTCTTATATTCTAAGAAGGTCAAAATACCTAAGTTAGTTGAATCATTTGTAGTAATCCCTTCATATGAGATTGTTAAATACTTAAGAAATAAGGAAATCTTTTTACCTTATTATGTTCATAAAGCATTAATCAGAAAAAATATTGCCCCGGCAATTGCTACTGCAGAAAGTGCAAACAAGTTTTCTGATGAAATGAAATTCCGTTTAAAATGGTTTGATAAGTTTACAATATTTCAATTAGAGAGATTAGCTGAAGGCTATCAATTACCAATAAATGTTGAAGAGTATAAAAAAGACTTTTGGGACATTGTAGTTAGAAATAGAACTGATCTTGGAATTAATAATTTAGAATTTGTTAAATTACAAAACCTTTCAATGAAATATTCTAAAGAACCACAAGAAGATTATGATACTTTGAGTTCTAATTTTGAAGAAATTTACTTCGAACCTGCTGGATATTTTGATGGATCTGAGTTAGAAGAAGCAAAAGAAGTGTTAACAAGTGCTACTACACTAACTGAAATTCGTGATTTAGGTAAGAGATACGGTGTTGAAATTCCTCGAAGAATCAATAAGAAACAATTAATTGATATTGTTGCTATAAAACTGAACTTTGACGAAGAAAAGAAACAAGAAATTTCTAAAAAATCAATTTTAGAAATTGAAAGATATGCAAAAAGAAGAAAAGTTAATGTTTCAATAGAACTTAAGAAAAATGATATGATTGAATATATCATAATAAAAATGCCTCAAGAAGATGTTCCTAAGTATTCTAATTCAGTTAAGATATTTGCTGGTATGAATATAGAAGAATATTTATATAATCTAAAATTTGAGGAAATAGCTGATAAAGTAAGTGAAGTAAAACGTAAAAAACTTAATAAATTACTATTTATTGGGGTTGGAGCTGGATTAGTTGTAGCAATAGTAATAGTGGTAATAACACAATTTATGTAAAAAAGGTGATATCATGAACAATATTGATAAATCACAATACACGCCAATGATGCGTCAATACTTAACAATTAAAGAAGACTATAACGATGCTATAGTCTTTTTTCGTTTAGGTGATTTTTACGAAATGTTCTTCACTGATGCATTTATTGCATCAAAAGAATTAGAAATCCAACTAACTGCTAGAGATGCAGGTAATAAAGATAAAGTTCCTATGTGTGGAGTTCCTCACCACGCAGCGGATGCTTATATTGAAAGATTAATCAATAAAGGCTTCAAAGTTGCTATTTGTGAACAAGTAGAAGACCCTAGTGTTGCTAAGGGAATTGTTAAAAGAGATGTAGTAAGATTAATTACTCCAGGAACTTTCATTGAGAATAAAAGTGATGAGATTAGCTATATAGCATCTATTGGCATAAATATTAACAACTATACTATTTCATATTTAGATCTTTCAACTGGAGACTCATATAGTCTTGTTTTACCAAAAGATTTGAATATCTTAATTAACGAATTATTACAAATTTCACCTAAAGAAATAGTAATATCTAATTTCTTTGATGAAACTCATCTTGAAAAATACATAAAATCAGAAGGTGTTGTTGTTTCAATCAATAATGATATTGAAACATCAGAGATTTTTGATAATTTGTTTCGAGATTTACCTTCAAAAGAAGAGAAGAAAACATTTAAAAGGTTACTAAACTACATAATTAGAACACAAAAAAGAGAACTAATGCATCTTAAAAAAGCTATTGTTTTAGAAGCATCATCATTTTTAAAAATGGATTCAAATACAACAAGAAATTTAGAATTAACCGAAACATTAAGAAATAACAATAGAATAGGTAGTTTATTTTGGTTAATTGATAAATGTGAAACAGCTATGGGTAGTAGATATCTAAAAAGACAAATCTTAAGACCTTTAGTAAACAAAGAAATTATTGAAACAAGATATGATACTATCGATATTCTTAATAAAGAGTTTATAACTAAACAAGAAATTAAAGATTTATTAAAAAATGTTTATGATCTTGAAAGAATTGTTGGAAGAATATCATACGGTAATACTAATGGTAAAGACTTAGCTCAATTAAGAAGATCACTAAGTATTTTACCTGAGTTAAAAGGATGTTTATCAAAACTTGACAACTCACATACACAGTTTTTATCTGATTCTATTGATTCATTAACTGAATTTTATAGTTTACTAGAAAGAGCTGTAGTAAGCGACCCACCTCTTACAATTAAAGAGGGAGGAATTATAAAAGAAGGTTATAACGAACTTCTTGATGAAATTAAAAACAAATCTTTAAATGTTAAAGAGTGGCTTAAAGAACTAGAAGAAACTGAAAGAGGAAAAACAGGGATTAAGAAACTGAAAATTGGATATAATCGTGTGTTTGGTTACTATATTGAAATACCTAGAGGACAAATAGCTAACGTTAAAGATGAATTTGGATATACACGAAAACAAACTTTATCTAATAGTGAAAGATATATTACTGAAGAACTAAAACAAAAAGAAACTATTATTTTAAGTGGAGAAGAAAAAAGTATTAAACTAGAATACCAATTATTTATTGATTTACGTGATGAATCTAGAAAACTTATTTCAGTTATCCAAAAGAATGCGAATATCATTAGTGAAGTTGATATGATGATATCACTAAGTATAATTAGTGAAGAGTTAAATCTTATTAGACCAATATTAACTGAAGACGCTTATATAGAAATACTAGACTCAAGACATCCTGTTGTTGAGAAAGTACTCACAGAAAGCGAATTTGTACCAAATAATATTATTTTAAATCAAGATACTAATATATTATTAATAACTGGACCAAACATGTCTGGTAAATCAACATATATGAGACAAATGGCACTAACAGTTATTTTAGCTCAAATAGGTTCATTTGTTCCAGCATCAAGCGCAAAAGTACCTGTATTTGATGCGATATTTACTAGAATAGGTGCAGCTGACGACCTTGTTAGTGGTAAATCTACTTTTATGGTAGAAATGCTAGATGCAAATAACGCTATTAAGAATGCTACTAAAGATTCACTAATATTATTTGATGAGATAGGTCGAGGAACAGCAACTTATGATGGTATGGCTTTAGCGCAAGCAATAATCGAGTATATCCACGAAAAAATTAAGTGTAAGACGTTTTTCTCTACTCACTATCATGAACTAACTGATTTAGATAAATCATTACCTAGTTTAAGAAATGTTCATGTAAGCGCAAAGGATGAAAACGGTAGAATTATCTTTTTACATAAAATAAAACCAGGTCCTACAGATAAATCTTATGGGATTAATGTAGCTAGCCTTGCTGAGCTTCCTAAAGGACTTATTGAAAGATCAAAAGTTATTTTAAATGATCTTGAAAGAAATCACCAACAACTATCAGATGCTTCAAGTATAAATTTATTTAATTTTAGTGAATTTGAAGAAGAAGATAATGTTGATGAATTAGAAAATGAAATAATTAAAGAATTAAAAGATGTTTCAATTGAAGATGTAACACCTCTTGAAGCATTAAATATTTTAAATAAAATTATAAACAAATTATAAAAGAGCCTAAAAAAGGCTCTTTTTATATATATTAAGGTAATTTATTGTATAATTAAAGATAGAGGTGATTATATGAATAAATATAAAGATCAAATTATTAAACTTACTCCACTTCAATATGAAGTAACTCAAGAAAGTGCGACAGAAAGACCTTTTAGTAATGAATATAATGATGAATATAGAGAAGGTATTTATTTAGATATAGTATCAAAAGAAGTATTATTTTCATCACTTGATAAGTTTAACGGACATTGTGGATGGCCTTCATTCACTAAACCAATAAATAAAGAACAAGTAATTGAAAAAGCTGATTATTCTCTTACTAGAACTAGAATTGAAGTAAGAAGTAGTGATGCTGATTCTCATTTAGGACATGTTTTTGATGATGGTCCTGATGGAAACTTAAGATATTGTATTAACTCAGCTAGTTTAGAGTTTGTACCTAAAGAAGAATTAATTGAAAGAGGATTTAAAAAATATTTAGAATTATTTAAAAAATAAAGGTTAAAGGAGCTATTTAGATGGAAAAAAATAGAATTAATGAGCTAAATAAGCAAGGTAGAGAAATGCTTAAACCTAATTGGGATGATCTTAAAACAAGAGAAACTCCTAGAGGGCTTGGAGTAATTGCCCTGATGTAGTTAAAGATTATGATAAAGAATCTATAATTATAGAACTTAAGAAAGAAGAAATAAAAAATATTAGTTCAAAAACTCTTCATGAAGTTATTGAAAGTAGACGTAGTTTAAGAAAATATCAGGATGTTCCTTTAAATATGGATCAACTATCATATTTATTTTATGAGACATCTCGATTATTCTATATAGAAAAAGGTAGAAGTTATAGAGTTTACCCAACTGGTGGAGCAACTGCAAGTTTAGAAACTTATGTATATATAAATAAAGTAGAAGGTCTTAAAAAAGGAATGTATCGTTATTTACCAGTACCTGGTGATTTAATGTTTATGTATAATAACCTGGAATTGGAAGATAAAGTAAATAAAGCGATTAAAAGACAGTTACGAGGAGGGGCAGCAGTATTTTTCTGGACTACTATCCCGTATAGAACTGAACATAAATACTCTTTTACTTCACATAAGATGATTGCTATGGAAGCTGGACACGCTTGCCAAAACTTATCTTTAGCAAGTGAAGCTATTGATTTTGGTTGTGTAGCAATTTCTGCATATAACCAAGAACAGTGCGATAAACTATTAAAAGTTGATGGTGAAAATGAGTTTTGTATTTATTTAGCTGTGGTTGGTAAAAAGTAAAGAAATTAATAAACAAGGTTATTTACAAAATACCTTGTTTTTTAGTAGAAAAAAGAAGTAGTTTCTTATATAATAGAAATGTTAGAAAGAAGTGATAATATGGGAAAAATAATACAACTAGATGATAATTTATCGAATTTAATCGCCGCAGGTGAAGTAGTTGAAAATATGGCAAGTGTTGTTAAAGAGCTTGTTGAAAATTCAATTGACGCGGAAAGTAAAAATATAAAGATAGATTTACTTGAATCTGGATTAAATGAAATTAAAGTAACTGATGATGGAACTGGTATGAGTCAAGAAGACATGAGAATGTCTATTAAAAGACACGCAACTTCTAAAATAAGAACTAGTAATGATTTATATCATATTGGTACTTTAGGTTTTAGAGGAGAAGCTATTCCTTCTATAGCTTCAGTTTCTCATTTTGAAATTATAAGTAGTCTTGGTGAATCAGGATATCGATTATTTTATTTAAAGGGAGACCTTAAAGAAGAAGGTAGTAGTATTCCAAGAAAAGGTACTTCTATTTCTGTAAGATATTTATTTTATAATACTCCTGCAAGATTAAAGCACTTGAAAGCTAGTAATACAGAATTATCATATATTATTGATTATGTTAATAAGATGGCTTTATCACATCCAGAGATTTCTTTTGTTCTAACTAATAACAGAAAAACATTGTTCCACTCTACAGGATCTAATGATCATTTAAGAGTTTTATCAAATATCTATTCATTAGATATTGTTAAAAACATGGTTATATTTGAAAATAAAAATCAGTACTTTAAAGTAAGTGGGTATTTAACTAAACCAATGTTTAATCGTTCTTCAAGAAATCATATTACAATTATTGTAAATGGTAGAGTAATTAAAAATAATAAGATAATTAACGCTGTAACTGAGGGATTTAGAACATATTTACCTATTGGTAAATATCCAATAGTTTTATTAAAAATAGATTTAGATCCTTTACTTATTGATGTAAATATACATCCTCAAAAACTAGAAGTTAAATTTACAGAAGAAAGAATGTTGTTAAGTTTAATTACAAAAACAATTAATGAAAAATTAGGGACTTTATCTTTGATTCCTGAAATGAAAGAAGAAATTAAAGCTCCTCAAAACTTTAAATATGAAAAACTTAACTTAAAAGAAACTACAGAAGAAAATCCAAGTCTAGTAAAAGAGGATTTTAAAAACTATATAGATGATTTAGTAGATAAAAAAATAAAACAAGATATCTTAGATTCATATAAAACAGAAGAAGAACAAATAGAAATCAAGAAACTACCTGAGCTAGAATATATTGGGCAATTACTCGGTACATATTTAATATTCCAAAACGAAGAAGGAATGTATATTATGGATCAACATGCCGCAGCTGAGAGAGTTAGATATGAACTTTATTATAAGCGAATGTCCGAACCTAAAATTGAGACATACGAATTATTAATTCCAATTACTCTAAATTTATCTAATAGTGAAGTATTTGAGCTTAAAGATAAATTTAATATTTTCGAACCACTAGGTGTTAAATTTGAAATTAACGAAGTTCAATCAATAGATATAACACAAGTTCCTACTTGGTTTATTGAAGGATATGAAGGTATATACACAGAAGAAATAGTTAGATACGTGCTTGAAGGCAAAGATATAACTATTGGACAAGTAAAAGATTCTTTAGCTAAAAATTTATCATGTAAACATTCTATTAAAGCTAATAAATTTATTAATAAGAACGAAGTTAAGAAATTATTATTAGATTTAGATAACTGTACAAATCCTTTTACCTGCCCTCATGGTAGACCAACAATAATCAATTTCACAGTAACTGATATTGAAAAAATGTTTAAAAGGATAATGTAATGATTATCGTTATTATAGGACCAACAGGAATAGGTAAAACAAAGTTATCTCTAGCGCTTGCTAAACACTATAATACTGAGATAATCTCAGGTGATAGTGTTCAAGTATATAAAGGATTAAATATAGGTAGTGCTAAAATAAAAGAATCTGAAATGAATGGAATAAAACATCATTTGATTGATATTTTAGAACCAACTGAAGATTTTTCTGTTGCACTTTTTCAGCGTATTGTTAGGGAAAAAATAAAAGACTTTGAAGATAGAGGAATAAACCCTTTAATAGTTGGTGGAACTGGTCTTTATATTAAAAGTGTTCTTTATGATTATAATTTTTCTAATTCATCAAGAGATAGATCACTTGATGAATTTTATAAAGATTTATCAAATGAAGAATTACATAATATCTTAAAAGAAAAAGACTATGAATCTTCTTTAAATATTCATATGAATAATAGAAAAAGAGTATTACAGGCAATCTCTAGATCAAAAGATAATAAAGTCTCAGATAATAAAAACAAAGATATTGCTTTATATGATTTCAAAATAATTGGATTAACATTAAATAGAGATGAACTATATGAAATCATTAATAATAGAGTTGATTTAATGATTGAAGAAGGACTTATTAAAGAAGTAAAAGATTTATATGATAAAGGTATTCGAAGTAATAGTGTAAGTGCGATTGGATATAAGGAACTATATACCTATTTTGATGATGAATATACATTAGAAGAAGCAATAGATAAGATAAAACAACATTCAAGAAACTTAGCAAAAAAGCAATTAACTTTCTTTAATAATCAGTTTGATGTGAGTTGGATAAATGTTGATTTAGATAATTTTGAAAATACGATAAAAAAGGCTTTAACCATTTTGGATAAATAATAATAAGGTGATTTTATGATTTTAGAAATAGTCCGTGCATTTGGATTTATATTTATCGCTGAGATGGGCGATAAATCACAAATACTTGCGATGGCATTCGCAACTAAATATGATGTAAAAAAAGTTCTTCTAGGAATATTCTTAGGAGCTTTTTTAAACCATAGTATAGCTGTATTACTAGGTAGTTTATTTAATCAAATAATCCCTGTAACAGCCATTTCTATAATAGCTGGACTTGCGTTAATAATATTTGCTTTATGGAGTTTAAAACTAAATACAGATGATGATACAGTGAAGAAAAAAGTGAAATATGGTCCAGTAATCACAGTGGCGATAGCTTTCTTTATTGGTGAACTTGGAGACAAAACACAATTAGCTGCAATTACTTTATCAGCTAGTTCAGAGTACCCACTATATGTATTAATTGGTACTGTTTCAGGAATGTTTGTAACAGGTGCACTCGCAATATATGTTGGTATAAAATTAGGTAGTAAAATACCTGATTTCTTTATGAAACTCGGTGCTGCATTCATTTTCTTTATTTTTGGATTTATTAAGTTATATTCAAGTATACCAGTTGAATTAAGTGAACCTTATTTTACTATTCCGTTTACAATAGGAATATTATTACTTGGATATATTATCTTTAAACCTTCAATAGAATTAAGAAAACAAGGTATACCTACTAAGCTACAAAGAACAGCTAATGAGTTGCATGGATACTATTACGATATGGTTAGTAGATTGGAAGAAATCTGTCTTAGCGTTGATGTTTGTGGTGTTTGTTCAGGAAGTAGTTGTTTGGTAGGATATACTAAGATGATTGTAAAAAAAGCAATAAATGGTGAAGATATTGACTTAAAATATTTTGAAATACTAAATAACAGTAAAATATTTGATATAGACAAAATTATTGAAAGTTTAAGTCTTACATTGGATTTATTAAAAGAAGATCCATGTAAAGAAGATTATATTCCAATACATCAAGCACGTAATAATTTTGAAACAATTCTTTTAGGTAGTTATATAAAAGAGTTTATTAACTTAGAAGAATATCTTAAAAAAATAGATAAACTAGATAGAAGTTTAGCTAAGAAGTTAAAAAGACAAAATAGGATATAATTTTGTCTTTTTTATATAGAAATACGAAGTAATTATTGATATAATAGAAAAAAGAGGTGTATTGTATGGAAAAAGCATTTAAAGAGAAGTTTTCTAATTTTGCTGTAAGAATGGTTAAACCAATTATAAATATGTTACTTAGAAAAGAACTCCATGTTGTTACTAATGGAGATAAAATTACACGGGATAGAGATCCTTTTATTCTTATATCTAATCACTTTAATACTTGGGATAGTTTTGTAGTAATGCAAAACATTGATTACAATATTAGATTTGTTTCTACTGAAATGACTTTTGTAGATAAAAGCAAAAAATGGGGTATGACTGTTTTAGCTAGAGTTATTCCTAAAAGAGTTGGTAAAGTAGATGTTGTTGCTACTAGAAAAATATTAGATTATCTTGAAAATGGATATGCTGTTGGACTTTTCCCTGAAGGAGATAATACTTTTTATGGGGAAACACTAGGGATTTTTAAATCAAGTGGTAAATTACTAAAAAAAGCTGGGGTTGATATTGTATTAGTTAAACAAGAAGGTGGATATTTATCTCAACCTAGATGGGCAGATAACTTTGCTAAAATGGGTGTAATACATACAAATACACAAACTTTAATTACTAAAGAAGAACTAAAAGAATTAACTCCTTCTAAGATAAATAAAATAATTACAAAAGCAATCTATAATAACGATTATGATTTCCAAAGAGAAAGAATGATTAAATTTGAAAGAGATGCTAGAGCTGAAGGTATTGAAAGATTGTTATATTACTGTCCGAATTGTAATAGCTCAATGACAGTCTTTGGTAAAGATGATGATATTTATTGTTCTAAATGTGGAAAGATTGGACATATTAATGAATTTGAATTTATTGAAGATAACAAATTTGATAATTTAGTAGATTGGAATAAATATCAATATAAACACATTGAAGAAGTTATTGCTTCTGAATTTGTTTTTGTTACTACATTAAACTTAATTAATACTGATAATTATAGAAGTATTAAAATTGGTGAATATAAAGTAAGATATAAAGATAAAGTACTCACATTTATTGATAAGAATTCATCATATAAATTTGAACTTGAAAAAATCAAGTACCCCGTTAATACCATGAGAAATAGTTTTAGTTTTGATTATGGAGAAGAGACATATAATCTAACAGAGATTAGACATCAGTTTGTATTATTTGAAATGTGTCGATTCCTAAATGGTGATTATAAACAGTAGGTGAAGATATGAAATATGATATGAAAATAGATTTATGGATCAAATTATTATTTCTTATGTCAATAGGAATATTGATTGGTCCTTTATTAGTAATGCCAAGTGGAGAAATAATATTTTATGTAGCTACTATATTTCCAATTATAGGAGTAGTTATTTGGTTATTACTTGGGTCTTATTATGAACTTCAAGATGAAGAATTATTAATGAAATTAGGTCCTTTTTCAGGAAAGGTACCTTATAAAAATATTAAATCAGTTTCTTTATCTAACAATTGGTCTTCTTCATGGGCTATGTCTATGAAAAGAGTATTGATTCAAGTACATACAAAAACCATGTTTAAAGGTGATGTTCAAGTTGGACCGGTAGATAGAGAAGAATTTATGGACGCACTTATTAGAAGATGTAGGAATTTAGACTAGATGGAAAGAAATATGAAGGTGAAACAATGATTAAAAAGGTTAGTTTATTATTCACAGTAATTTTAATGATATTCGTTACTGGGTGTGAAGAAGAAGAAACAAATAAAAATATTATGTTTAATAACGAAGAACTTACGTATATAAATGTATTAGATAATGGATATACGTTATATCGTTCAAGTAATGCTGATTTAGAAGCTAAGTTAATTGATAATGAAATAATTAATGCATCTTATTTAAAAGATGATGATGTATATTTGATTACTGGTGAGATTGATAGTTTTGTAATAAGTAAAAATGGTTCAACAGTTTTAACTTGTTCAGGAGAAGAACTTGTTTGTAGTGGTATTGAGAATTTAGAATTTAAAGATGATGTATCTACTATATATGATGAATTACATGTAAAAGATACTTATACATTTCAAATTATAGGTTCTATTATTGTTTTAATATCGATTGTAATTTTCGCGATACCTTTAAAACTTTTAGAAGTATTTAAAAAGAATGCTAAAAGTAATTATTTGTTACCAATTAGAATATTTGCAATGATATTATTTTTAATAGGGTTTACAATTATTTTTACACTATAAAGTTAAGAGAAATGCTTATGCATTTCTCTTTTATTATGCTTATCTTTAGAGTAAAAATATTATAAATGGTATTCTTAAGTTAGAGGTGGTACTATGAATAAAATATTTAAAGAATTTAGATTTGGACATGGGGCACTACTAAGAAACAGACTGGTTTTAGCACCAATGACAACGTATTCTAGTAATGAAGACTTAACACTTTCACAAGAAGAGGAAGTTTATTATAAATCAAGATCTAAGGGAATGGGTATGGTTATTACTGCAGCAACTGCGGTTAATAAAAATGCTCAAGCATTTAAGCTTCAAATAACAGCAAGAGATGAAAGATACCTAGATTCAATGAGAAGATTAGCAACAGCTATTAAAAGTGAAGGTGCTCTTGCAATATTGCAACTTCATCATGGAGGAAGAATGAATGTTCCTGGTTTATATCCAAATCAGGATATAGTATGTCCTTCATGTGTTAAAGCTAATAGAGATTATGCTGTTGAACCTAGAGAATTAAAAACAAGTGAGGTTTACGATATTATAGATGACTTTGTTAGATCATCTAAAATAGCGATTGATGCAGGGTTTGATGGAATAGAACTTCATGGAGCAAATACTTATTTACTTCAACAATTCTTTAGTCCTCATTCCAATTTAAGAGATGATGAATTTGGTGGTAGTATTGAAAAAAGAATGAAGTTTAGTAAAACATTAGTAAAAAAAATGATTGAACTAAGAAAGAAACACGCAAAAAAAGAGTTTATTATTGGATATCGATTTTCACCTGAAGAAATAGAAAATCCTGGTATAACACTAAGTGATACACTATTACTTGTTAATGAATTAGCTTCAAAAGACATTGATTATTTACATGTATCTTTAGGTAATTATAAAGCTACATCATTAAGAGATAAAACTGATAAAGAATTAATAGTTAAGAAATTACAAAATGTTATAAATGGTAGAGTTCCATTAATTGGAGTAGGACATTTAGAATGTTTAAATGACTTAGAAGAGGCATTTAATCTTGGTTATGATATGTTAGCTTTAGGACTTATTGCTTTATCAGATAACAATGTTGTAGAAAACTTTAAGAATAATTTAGAACCTAACAAAGTATTTAGAAGAGAAGATCAACTTCCTACTAATATGTATGATAGAATTAAGAAATGGGATGATTCTCTTTTAGATAGAGGATATTCATTTGAGTAATAAAAAAAAGACATTTTGAAAATGTCTTTTTATTTATAGTTTATAGTTTAATTTATCTCTATATTTTATTGGTACAATATCAACAATATTGAATATAGCACTAATAAGTATACCTCTAGCTGAACTTGCACCACCTAGAATAGCATTTTGAGTTAAAGCATCTTCCCAAGTATTATTATGAGCTATTAGATGATATATTAGTGGGAATGATTGATCAAGTTCACAAGCTACACCACTAAAATTCTTAATAAAGAAATATGAATCAATTTTATGTAATGAATGTTTTAATTTATCTTGGTATTCCAAAGGAGCGTATTTTATATTATTTTGTAATGCAGTTAATTTATCAACTCCATTTTGTAAATCATTAAATAAATTAAATAATAATTTTGTAAATTTTTCAATTGCTTTATAGTTAGTAAATGTTTTTGCAAAATATAATGAATCCTTTATCTTATCTTTAAATAAGTCGTTTTCATAAATTACAGTAAACATAGCAAGACCTATTAATTGTTTATCCTCATAGTCAGTATGAAGTTGTGGGTCCAAATTATTAATAATTTCATTTTCAAACTTTGATACTAAAACTTTACCATACTTTTCTATATATGCATTATATGGTCCATCATCTTTTATATAATTATATACCACAGTACGCCAATTTTGAATAGATATATCTTCTGAATTTGTTAAGAAACTATTAAAAAGATATATAATTTCACCCATAAAGTCTAAGTCGCCAACTATTGTTTTTGGATAAACATCAAATCCAGTTTTTGCATTCTTATATAGTTTATGGTCAATTGGAATAAACAGTACTTCATTATCTTTTGAAAACTCACTTAAAAGTCTTTTATCATAAATCCAGTTAAGTCCAAGTGCACTTGAACTTCCAAGTAATCCTGCTTTAATCATACTAATTTTTGACATAACAATCACCTCTTTATATTTATTATAAATAATAAAACTTGATATTCAAACTAAAGTGCTTTAAAGAAAGGATTATGTTATAATAATTCTTATCAAAAGGAGTGTGCTCTATGAATAACGAATTTTTTAGTAAAAGACAAAGTATTTATGCGAAAAATGGTGTTATTGCTACAAGTGAGGGGCTTGCTAGTCAAGCAGGACTTGAGATATTAAAAAAAGGTGGAAATGCTATTGATGCAGCTGTTGCTGCAGCTGCTGCTTTAACAGTTGTTGAACCCACTAGTAATGGAATAGGAAGTGACTGTTTCGCTCTTGTTTATTTTAATGATAAACTTCACGGTATGAATAGTAGTGGATACAGTTCTAATAATATAAATATTGAAGAAGTTAAAAAAAGAGGATTTGATGAAATGCCTACTGGTGGTGTTATTCCTATTACTGTACCGGGAACTCCAAAAGGATGGGCAAGACTAATAGAGAAATTTGGGACTATGAGTTTAATAGAAGTATTAACTCCAGCTATTAAATTAGCAAGTGAAGGATTTATAATTTCAGAAACTGTAGGATTTTATTTTGAAAGAGCAATGAAAGCTTATAAGGCTAGACATATTGGTGAGGAATACAATCATTTCTTTAAAGTTTTTACTAAAAATGGTGTTAGTTATAAATCAGGAGATTTATTTAAATCTGATTATCACGCTGAAACCTTAAGAGAAATTGGAGAATCTAATAGTGATTCATTTTACACAGGGAAGTTATCAAAGAAAATAGTAAGTTTTATGGAAAAACATAATGGCTTTATTGATGTTTCTGATTTAGCTGAATTTGATGCTAAATTTGTAGAACCAATAAGCATTAATTATAAAGGTTATGATGTATGTGAGATACCTCCTAACGGGCAAGGTATCACAGCTTTAATGGCATTGAATCTATTAAAAGATGAAGAGTTTATTAAAGGTGATATAAATACTCTTCATAGACAGATAGAGGCGCTTAAAATAGCGTTTAGTGATACTTTAAAATATGTTACTGATTCAAAGTTTATGAAAGTAAATCCTAATTTTTTACTTAGTGATGAATATGTTAAGTTAAGAAAAAAGGATATTGGCAACATTGCTAAAAAGCATAAACCAATTGATTATAAAGAAGCAGGTACTGTTTATTTAGCAACTGCGGATAAAGATGGAAATATGGTTTCATTTATTCAAAGTAATTATATGGGATTTGGTAGTGGAATAGTAATTGATGATACTGGTATTGCGATGCAAAATAGAGGACATACTTTTAGCTTAGATAAAGATCATCATAATAAGCTAGAACCTAGAAAAAGAACATTCCATACAATTATTCCTGGATTTATTATGAAAGATGGTAAAGCATTAGGTCCATTTGGAGTGATGGGTGGATTTATGCAACCTCAAGGTCATTTACAAGTTGTTATGAATATGATAGACTTTAAAATGGATCCACAAAGTGCACTTGATGCCCCTAGATTTAGATGGGATGAGGGTCTTAAAGTAGGATTAGAAAGTAAATTTGATAACTACGTTGCCCAAAAATTACAACAACTTGGACATCATATAACTATTGATTTATATGGTGGAGGATTTGGTAGAGGGCAAATAATTTTAAAAGAAAAAAACGGATATAAAGCAGGAACAGAAACAAGATGTGACGGCTTTATAGCTTATTATTAGGAGGATATATTATGAGTCAATTGGTAGATATATTTTGGGCGTTTTTAAAACCTGGTATATTTGGATTTGGAGGAGGACAAGCTACAATTCCTCTTATTCAAGAAGAAGTAGTTGTAAAGGCTGCTTGGCTAACTGAAGAACAATTTGTAGATTACTTAGCAATGGGTAATACATTACCTGGACCAATCGCTACAAAGATGAGTGTTATTATTGGTTATGATTTAGCAGGTATCCCTGGAGCACTTGCTGCATTACTGGGAATGGTTTTACCTTCTACACTCGCAATTATCTTATTATTTAATGTATTCTTAGAATATAAAGATACAGTATTTGTTAAGGGTATGAGTGCTGCTGCTAAGCCAGTAGTTGTAGTATTAATTGGTGGAGTTGCATATAGTATGGCTCGTTCAAGTGTTTTTAAATCTATGGATTTTGGTTCAACTAATACTTATATCATAATGGGATTATTTATTGTTTCATTAGTTTTATTCTTATTAGGAGAATATATTCCTTCATTTAATCTTCATCCAGCAGTAGTTGTAGTTGGAGCATTATTAATTGGTGGATTCTTTATTAGATAATATGAACTACTCCTACCACTTAACTAAAGTTTGAAGTAGGGGTATTCTTGAATAAAATTGATAAAAAAAAGACGAATAATTCGTCTTTTTTAATGGTTTTCTTTGTAATTTAGATATCCATTTGATAAAACATATATATTACTGAATCCGTTTCTTGATAATTTTTTAGCAATACGCTTTGATAATTTACCGTTATCACAGTAAACATATACAGATAAGTCTTTTCTTAAATTAACACTTTTTGATTTTACTTTACTAGGAGTAAAGTGTCTTGAACCCTTAATTTTATCATTTTCATTTATTATTTTTTTACGGACATCGATAAGTTGTCCTTTTCTCATATTTGCTGTAAAATCTTTTAAGTTAAGAACAAAAACGTTACTATAATCAGTGTTTTTGTAGTACATCATAACTAATCCGATTCCTATTCCAGCTACTATTGATATAATTGTCGACCAAACTGTCATAATACCACTCCTCATTAACAAATTATAAGTGAATGCTAATGTTATGTCAATTAAGAGTGATATAATTCGTATTATATTGTATAATATATATAGTTATAGACAAATAGTATATTTTTATATATAATATATTCTATGATTAGGAGTGAGAAAATGATATCGACAAATAACTTTAAAACAGGTGTTACAATTCAGCATGATGGGAACCTTTATACAGTAATGGAATTCCAACATGTTAAACCAGGAAAAGGTCCTGCATTTGTACGTAGTAAGTTAAGAAATTTACGTTCAGGTGGAATATTAGATAAAACATGGAGAGCTGGAGAAAAATTACATACTGCTCACATTGATAAAGATAAAATGAATTATTCATATAGTATGGGAGATACTCATGTATTTATGAATAATGAAACTTACGATCAAATAGAAATTAATGAAAAAAGTATTAAGCATCAATTAAACTTCATTGTTGAAGGTATGGATGTTTTAGTTATAAGTTTTGAAGGTGAAATTTTAGGAGTAGATATTCCTGAGAAAGTAACTTTAACAGTTACTGATGCTGATCCTGCAGTTAAAGGTAATACTGCACAAACTGCAACTAAGGATTGCACAGTTGAAACAGGCTTTATGTTACAAGTTCCTTTGTTTGTTGAAAGAGGAGATAAGATAATTATCAATACAAACACAGGAAAATACGATACAAGAGCTTAAAGGAGTGAATTATTTTGTATGAGTCCGCGAGGTATTTACTAAGTATTGGAGATGTACCACCCTTTACTTTCGTTTTAATGCTTATATTACTAGCTGTTTCTAGTTTTTTCTCTATGAGTGAAACTGTTTTTTCTAGCGTAAATGTTATTAGATTAAAAACATTTGTTGAAGATGGGAAAAAAGGTAGTAAAAAAGCTTTATGGATTGAAGATCACTTTGATCTAACATTATCTACTATTTTAGTAGGAAACAATTTGGCTAATATCGCACTTGCAACACTTAGTGTTAGTGTTTTTTCAAGTATATTCACAGGACAAGAAACGTTAATAAACGTTGTTAATACTGTGGTTATGACTATTATCATTTTAATATTTGGAGAAATAGTACCTAAGAGTTTCGCAAAGAATAATGCTGAAAAAGTAGCACTTTCAATTAGTGGTATTTTGTATTGGATTATTCATATTATGAAGCCAGTAACTTGGATCTTCCTAAAAATAAAAACATGGATAGTTAAAGATAATGGAGAAGCATCAGTTACTGTGACAGGTGATGAACTTGAAACAATTATTGATACAATGGAAGAAGAAGGTAGTATTGATGAAGATGAAGCAGAGATGCTTCAAAGTGTTTTAGACTTAAGTGATAAACGAGTTTATGACATAATGACTCCTAGAGTAGATATGATTGGTATTAATATAAAAGACGATATAGAAAGTATTAAACAAGTATTTTTTGATAATCAATTTTCAAGAGTAACTGTATTTGATAAAAATAGAGATAATATTATTGGAGTTCTTCATGAAAGAGATTTATTTACTAAATTAATTAAGGGTGAAGAAGTTAATATTAAAAAACTAATGAAAGAACCAATGTTTGTATCTGTGTCAATGAGAGTTGATACATTAATTGAATCGCTTCAAAGAGAAAATTCTCATTTAGCTATCGTTAGTGATGAATACGGAGGAACAAGTGGTATTGTTACTATGGAAGATGCTTTAGAAGAGCTAGTTGGAGAGATTTATGACGAACATGATGAAGTAGAAGATGAGTTTATTAAACAAATAAAAGAAAATAAATTTGGTGTAAATGCTGAAATTGACATGGAAGATTTATTTGAAGAACTCGGACTTGGTAATCCGCCTGAATCACATTATTCAATTTTAGGTGGGTGGCTTTATGAAATGATTGAAGATATTCCTGAAGTAGATGAATCTTATTCATATATTCAAGAAATTGTAAATTATGATCATGAAATGGAAAAACCAACAAGATTATCACTAAAATTTGTTGTAAAAGATATCAAAGATAGACGAATTAGTTATGTCCATCTTACAATAGAAGAAATTACAGAAGACTAAAAAGAGGGTATTCCTCTTTTTATCACGTATGGAGGTGAATAAAATTGGAAAGATTACAAAAAATTATTGCGCATAGTGGTTATACTTCAAGACGTAAGGCAGAAGACTTAATCGTAGCTGGTAAAGTTACTGTTAACGGCGTTGTTACGAAAGAACTTGGTACTAAAGTTAATAGAAGTGATGTAATAATTGTAGAAGGTAATATTTTATCTTTAGAAGAAAAGGTATATTACGTTTTATACAAACCTGAAGGATATATAAGTTCTACTGACGATGAAAAAGGACGTAAAACTGTACTTGATTTAGTTCCTAGAGATAAGAGAGTTTATCCAGTTGGACGTCTAGATTACGATACTTCTGGAGTTTTATTATTAACTAATGATGGTGATTTTACTAATCTTATGACTAGTCCTAAACACCATGTAGAAAAAGAGTACAGAGTTAAATTGAAAGGATTCTTAAGAAAAGAAGAATCAACTAAAATTTGTCGTGGTATTAGAATAGAAAATTATAAAACTAAAAAAGCAAGAATAAAAGATGTTGTGTACAATAAAGAAAATGAGACTACACTAGCTACAATAATTATTACTGAAGGTAAATACCATCAAGTAAAATTAATGTTTGATGCAGTTAATCATCCTGTTTTAAGACTTAAAAGAGTAAGGTTTGGGATAATTACCTTAGATAACATGAAGACTGGTGAACATAGACTATTAAAACCATATGAATTAAAACAATTAAAAGGTTTAGTTGAATAACACTTTATGAAAATAGAGTGTTTTTAATGCTTGCTTTCTTATTTATAATATAATTATAATATATATTTAAATAATATTATGATATTATTATCTTTTTTGATATAATATTAAATGATGTAAAAGAGGTGAAACTATGAACTTAATCCAAATAGCAATAGACGGCCCAGCTGGTGCTGGTAAAAGTACTATAGCTAAGTTAATCGCAGAACATTTAAACTATATTTATATTGATAGTGGTGCAATGTACCGTGCAATAACTTTAAAAGCTATTAATTTAGGTATCGATTTAGAAGACGAAAGGAAGTATGATTTCGTTAAGGAAACAAAATTTACATTTTTAAACGGTACTTTATTTATGGATGGAATCGACGTTTCACATGATATAAGGGAAAATAATGTTTCAAATAATGTTTCATTAGTTTCATCATATTACTTTGTTAGAGAAGAGTTAGTTAGATCTCAACAAGAACTAGCTCTAAATCATAATGTTGTAATGGATGGTAGGGATATTGGGTATAAAGTTTTACCTAATGCTAAATATAAGTTTTATTTAACAGCTTCAATAGTGAAGCGAGCTGAAAGAAGACTTTTAGATAATAATGAAAGAAAAATTGAAAGTGATTTAAAAGGACTTGAAAGAGAAATTAGAAGGAGAGATTTTCTTGATACAACAAGAAAGCACAGTCCGTTAAAAGCAGCGGATGACGCAGTTATAATTGATACTTCTGAATTAACAATAAATCAAGTTGTTAAACTAATTACTGATAAAATAATGGAGGACGAAAAAAATGGATTTTAAAATGAAGACAGTTAAAGTAGGAATGATTGTAGAAGGAAAAGTATTTAAAGTAACTGATGAATCAGTTTATTTAGATTTAGAAACTTTCGCAGATGGAGTAATCCATAAAAAAGGTTTAGTACTAGGAGATATTGCTTCATGTAAAGAAATAGTAAAAGTAGGAGACATTCTACGTGCTAAGATTAATAAAATCGATAAAGAAGACCAACAAATTTTATTATCAAGAATTGATATTTTAAGACAAGAAAAAGTAGGACATGTTAAGGAATTAGCTAATAAAAACGAAAGAATTGAAGCTTTTGTTAAAAAAGCAGGACCTAACGGACTTACACTAACTTATAACGGTGTAGATATGTTTATGCCTACTTCATTAATTGATATTGAAAAAATTAATCCTGAAGATTTTCAAGGTAAAACATTAACTTGTAAAGTTATTGAATCAGATAATAAAAGAATTGTTGCTTCTAGAAAAATAGTATTACAAGAAGACCTAAAAGTTTCTAAAACAGAAGAATTAAAAGGCTTAGAGGTTGGTAAAACATTAGAAGGAACTGTTTCAAGAATTACTAAATTTGGAGCGTTTGTTTCTATTGGATTTAATGATGGTCTTGTTCATATATCTCAAATATCTCATCACAGAGTTAACGATGTTAATGATGTATTAAAAGAGGGAGATAAAGTACAAGTTGAAATAGTTAAGATTGAGAAAAACAGAATTGGATTAAGTATGAAATCATTATTAAAAACTCCATGGCAATTATTTAGTGAAGAAAACAAAGTAGGAGACAAAGTTACAGGTACTATTAAACGTAAAATTGGATCTGGAATGTTTATAGAACTATCTAAAGACGTTGTAGGAATGTTAAACAGTAAGGATTTTTCATGGGACCCTCGTGAAAACTTAGCTGGTGAAGTTGAAGTAGGAGATACTTTAGAACTTCAAATCTTAAGTTTAGATCCTGAAGCTAGAAGAATGGCTTTAAGTAAAAAACATTTAGATTATAATCCATGGAATGATGTATCATTTAAAGTTAATGAAGAAGTTTCAGGTGTAGTTGAAGAATTACAATCACGTGGAGCACTTGTTAAAATTCAAGGTGTTAAAGCATTTTTACCAATTAGTGAGATTAGAGATGAAAGAGTTTCACAAATGAGTGATGTTTTAAAAGTTGGAGATGTAGTTAACGGTATTGTTCTTGAAATAGATAAAAGACAATGGAAAATGAAAATATCTTTAAAACAACTTGTAGAAACTAAATCTAGAAAAGAATTTGAAGAATATTTAAAAACAGAAGAAAAAGTACAAAAACAAACTTTAGGAGATCTATTCGCAGATAAACTTAAAGAATTTAAATAAAAAAGGATTGTGGTATTATGTTGCCAACAGTTGCAATTGTAGGAAGACCAAACGTTGGGAAATCTACCCTATTTAATCGTATTATAGGAAGTCGTTTATCAATAACTGATGATCAACCAGGTATAACTAGAGATAGAATATACAGTAAAGGTGAATGGCTAACAAAAGAATTTAATTTAATTGATACAGGTGGTATTGACTTCGGTGATACTCCTTTTATCCATGAAATAAAATCACAAGCTGAAATCGCAATAGATGAAGCTGATTTAATTGTATTCATATGTGATATTAGAAGTGGAGTTACCGATGAAGATATGACAATAGCTAGAATATTATATAAAGCAAAAACTCCAGTAGTTATAGCTTTAAACAAAGCTGATGATATTTCTTTTACTGATACAATGTATGAATTTTATGCACTAGGTCTAGGAGACCCAGTTCCTATTAGTTCTAAACATGGTGTTGGTATTGGTGATTTACTTGATAGAGTAATTGAAGAATTACCAGTAATTGAAGATGTTGAATATGAAGAAGATAGAATTAAAATGTGCTTAATAGGAAGACCAAACGTTGGAAAGTCTTCTCTTACTAATTCTTTACTAGGACAAAACAGAGTAATAGTTAGTGAAATAGAAGGTACAACAAGAGATTCTATAGATAGCTTATTCACATACGATGATCAAGATTACGTTGTAATTGATACAGCTGGACTTAGAAAAAGAGGAAAAGTATACGAAAATGCTGAAAAGTACAGTGTACTAAGAGCTCTAAGTGCAATTGATAGATCTGATATATGTTTAATCTTAATTGACGCAGAAACAGGAATAAGAGAACAAGATAAAAAAATAGCTGGATACGCAGTAGATGCTGGTAAAGCTATAGTTATAGTAGTAAATAAATGGGATACAGTAATTAAAGATAATAGAACGATGAATGTTTGGGAAAAAGAATTAAGATCTCACTTCCAATTTATAACATACGCACCTATTGTTTACTTATCAGCTTTAACTAAACAAAGAGTTAAAACATTATTCCCAGTAATTAAAGGAGTATTTGAAAATTATAGTAGAAGAGTACAAACTAGTGTACTAAATGACGTTATCACAGATGCATTATATGTAAATCCACCTAAAAAACATAATGGAGGATTACTACGAGTTTATTACGCAACACAAGTTGCGTCTAAACCACCTACATTTATTTTATTTGTAAATGAAGAAGAAATAATGCACTTTAGTTATAAAAGATATTTAATTAATAGACTACGTGAATCTTTTAACTTTGAAGGAACAACTATAAAAGTAATTTTAAGAAAGCGTGACTAACATGAAAATAACAGTAATTGGTGGTGGATCATGGGGACTTGCCTTATCAAAAGTACTAAGTAATAATGATCACAACGTACTTGTTTATGATATAAATCCTAAAATTGTAAGTAAAATTAATGATCTACATATCTGTCTTCAATTGAATGAAGATATACCTGAAAATATTGTCGCAACTTCTAGTATGGAAGAGGCAGTTAATTTTAGTGATATTTTACTATTTGTAGTACCAACAAAAGTATTAAGAATCGCAATAAATGATGTATTAAAATTTATTAAAAAACCAAAGTTAATTGTTAATGGTGCAAAAGGTATAGAACCTGAAACTTTCTTACGTATTTCTGAGATCTTTTCTGAGATGATTCCTGCTAATTTATTAAAAGGTTTTGTCGCATTAAGTGGACCGAGTCATGCCGAAGAAGTCATTAAAGGATTACCGACAGTCGTAGCAGCTTCAAGTGAAAATGAAGATAATGCAAAGTTCGTTCAAGACTTATTTCATAATACAGATTATTTTCGAGTTTATACTTCTTTAGATTTAAAAGGAGCAGAACTTGGAGGAGCTTTAAAAAATATATTTGCACTAGCTTCAGGACTTATCGCAGGTAAGGGATTAGGTGATAATGCACGTGCTGCATTAATTTCTAGAGGACTTGTGGAAATATCAAAATTTTATGAAATGTACGGTGCAGACCCAAAAAGTTTAATGGGATTATCAGGAATTGGAGATTTAGTTGTAACATGTACTAGTCCCCATTCTCGTAACTACCAAGCCGGATATAAAATTGGAAACGGAAAAGATTTAGAAGAAACATTAAATTCTATGACAATGGTAGTTGAAGGTATAAGAACTTGTGAAGCAGCATACAGATATGCTAAGCAAAAAAACCTTGAAATGCCTATAATTACCGCTGTATACGAGGTTCTGTTTAACAAAATGGATCCAGATATTGCAAAAAACATGTTGTTAGGTAGAAGTTCAAAGGCAGAATAAAATAACCAACATATGAAAATTCATTCACTTGAAAGGGCTTTTATTTAGTAGACAAGCCAACAATAGAAATTGACCGCAATTTTTTAGGAAATTGTGGTTTTTGTTTACAAACAAGGGAAAAGTCTTGCAATAGAGCCAAATAGTTGGTATAATGGGTATAGAAAAATAAAAGGAGGATTTTGGATATGAATAAAACAGAATTAGTTTCAAGAATCGCTGAGGTTTCAAAACTTACTAAGAAGGATTCGGAATTAGCATTAAATTCTACTTTAGCTGCAATTCAAGAATCTTTAGTATCAGGGGAAAAAGTTGTTTTAACTGGATTTGGGACTTTCGAAGTTAGAGATCGTAAAGCAAGAGTTGGACATAACCCTAGAACTAATGAAAAAATTAACATACCTGCACAAAAATCACCTGCTTTTAAAGCTGGTAAAGTTTTAAAAGACGCTGTAAGATAATAATAAAAATATAACTTAAAAAAATATCACATTATATGTGGTATTTTTTTTATTTTTAAGCTATAATTTAGGTAATAAAAAGGAGGTGTTTGTGATGGATTTAAGTGCATATTTAAATTACGGAAATGGTACTAGTGATTCTATCTATATAGCCTCATTAACTGATGATACAAAATACATAGTTGAATACTATAAATCTGGAAGTGATATTCACTTAAAAGATGAAAGAAAGCAAACACTATTACACCTTGCTTCTAGAAATAAAGCTTTAAAATCTTTAGAGCTTTTATTATTACTTGGTGTTAATCCTAATATTGGAGATAAATATCAAGAGACTCCATTACACATTGCTTCTTATATGGGTAATTTAGAAATGGTGGAGTTGTTACTTAAAAATAATGCTGACCAAGATTTTAGAAATAAAACTTTTCAAACTCCACTTCATAAAGCTGCATATAAAGGAAGTGTAGAAGTTATTGATATTCTTCTTAAAAATAACGCTGATATTTACGCTGTGGATGAAAATTTAACATCAGTAATACAATTCGCTGTTAGAAGTAAAAAAATCAAAGCAGTGCAATTTTTAGTGCATAAGAAAGCAATTGTAAACTCACTTGATATTAGACAAGCATCAACTCTACATTATGCAGCACTTTTTTCTACTGTAGCTATAGTTAGATATTTGATAGAACTTGGTGTTAACCCATATTCTAAGAATAATTATTTACTTACACCTCTTCATATAGCAGTGGAACATCCTGATTTTGAGATGATTGAAACACTAGTTGAATATGGCTTAACTAGTTATGATGTATCTAAATTTAGCCAATCTCCTTATGATTTAGCTATTCAGAAGAATAAGTATGAGGCAGTTGAATTATTTAACAGATTAAAAAATGATAAAGATTATCAATCTAGACTTAAAAGGAATCCACTTACTTTATCAATAGTTATGAATGAATTTGATAAAGCAGATTCTTTAATTAATATCGTTAATGTGAATGATAAAGATATTTTCGGAAATACACCGTTATTTTACGCAATAATGAATAAAGAACAATATTTAGTGGAAAGACTATTAAAAAAAGATGCTTCAATATATAGTATCGATCATTCAGGTAATGACGCTATTTACTATGCCACTGTTGTTGGTGATGTTGAGATAGTTAAGTTGATACAAACAAAGACTGTTGACTATACTAAAAAATATAATGAATATACAGTAGTCGAATATGCAAAACATAATCGGTTAAAAGAAGTATTAAAACAATTAAAAAAAGGAATGAAATAATCATTCCTTTTTTATGTGAACATGAATATTGTAATTATTAAGTTATAAACCATATGAATGGCAATTACTGTCATTATATCTTTCTTTGATAAGTAATACATTAGAGCGAGAACTAAACCTAGACTACCATAAATGATTATTTGAATAAAGTCTCCAGATAATACATGGACAAATCCAAATGATAACCCACTAACTATGATGGCTAAGGGAATACTAATATTTTCTAAGAATCCATATACAGCTCTTCTAAAGACTATTTCTTCTACGAATGGTGCTAAAAATACACTGAATAGAACTAAAGCGATTTTATCAAATAAGGCTGCGTCAATTAGTCTATTTAGTACCTCTTGGTTTTCACTATTCGCAGTAATCCCTAGGTATTCCATTACATAGGATGAGACATATACTGCTATAAATAAACCTAGTAAACCTAAAGTAGTAACCTTTATAAATGCAAGGAAGTTTTTTCTAGTTTCTATAACTTGGTTTTTTAAATATGATCTTAATGTGTATAAAAAGATAATGAATAAAGATAAGTAAAGTACTAAATTAGTAACACTTATCATTCTAAGTTCTTCAGCATCAGTTATAACAACTTCTCCAGAAGGTTCTAGATTCATATAGATCATAATAAATTGTAAAATGATAACTGCAATCCACATTACCATATAAAATATTATAATGTTTAATCCTTCTTTATTAGTATTTGTCATTTCATCACCTCTTTGTGTAATTATAACACAAAGTTATGGTTTTAAAGGGCTATATTCATCATAATTATTTGACATAGAGCTATATTGTTGGTATTATATAGAAAGCCAAGAGAATTTTAGTAATTTATTGGCTAAATTTATTTATAGAGGGTGAAAAATATGGCTAAGAAATCATTTGCTGTAATTGGAATGGGGCGCTTTGGACAAAGTGTAGTTACAGAATTAATAAATAAAGATTCAGATGTATTAGTAATAGATAAAGATCCTGAAAGAATAGCTAAAATGAGTAAAATAGCTACTCACGCAGTTACACTAGATACAACTGATGCTAACGCACTTAAAGAAGTTGGTATATCTAGTATTGATCATGTAATTGTAGCAATAGGGGAAGAACTTCAGAGTAGTATTTTAACAACTTTAATCTTAAAAGAATTAGGTGTTGATAAAGTTACTGTTAAAGTTCAAAATAAGGATCATGCAAAAGTAGTATTAAAATTAGGAGCTGATGAAATTATTCAGCCAGAACAACAATCAGGGAGAAGACTTGCTAGAAAGATAATTTCTGACAATGTACTTGATTATATTGATTTAAATGAAAGTCATAGTTTTATAGTTGTTAATGCAACTAAAAAAATTGTTGATTCAACAATTATCAATTTAGATGTAAGAAATAAATTCAAAATCAACGTTGTAGCAATTAGAAAAAATGGCGATATTATAATTCCAACTGCGGAATATGTAATAAGCTTAACTGATCAGCTATTATTAATTGGTAAAAATACAGATTTAGACAAATTTAATTTATGGTTAAGAAAATAAGCCCACAAGGCTTATTTTTTTGTTATACTAGACGTAGGTGATAAATATGAGAGAAATAGTAATAGCCTCAAAGAATAAACATAAGATAGTAGAAATATCAAATATTTTAACTCCACTTGGGTATAAAGTATTATCATTATTTGATTTTGATTATTTTCCTGAAATTATTGAAGATGGACTTACATTTAAAGAAAATGCTTTAATTAAGGCGAAAACATTAGCTCTTCATTTAAATAAAACAGTTATAGCTGATGATTCAGGTCTAGAAGTATTTGCTTTAAATAATGAACCTGGTATATATTCAGCAAGGTACTCAGGTATAGACAAAAGCTATAGTGATAATAATGAACTTCTATTAAAAAACCTAAAAGGTATTGAAAATAGAGGAGCAAGATTTGTAACTTCAATGTGTGTTTATTATATAGATAAGGAACCTATTTTCGTTGAGGATTACTTATATGGTGAAATAAGTAAAGATTATAAAGGAGATAACGGATTTGGATATGATCCTATCTTTTATATACCCAATCTTGGTAAAAACTTAGCTGAATTACCACTAGAAGAAAAGAACAAAATAAGTCATAGAGCGCTATGCTTAAAAAGATTAATCAAGTATTTAATAATAAAACAGATATGATATAATAAAGATAGAAAGTTAAAAGTAGGAGGTCATTATGTCAATTAAAGGTACAGAAACAGAAAAGAACTTATTAAAATCATTTGCTGGTGAATCACAAGCAAAAGCTAGATACACAATGTTTGCTAAAATAGCAAAAAAAGAAGGATATGAACAAATATCAGCATTATTCGCAGAAACTGCGGCTAATGAAGTTGAACATGCCAAAGTCTTCTTTAGATATCTAGAAGGAGGAGCCGTAGAAATTACTGCAGCTTATCCTGCTGGAATAGAAGGTACCACTGCAGAAAACTTAGCAGCTTCAGCTGACGGAGAAAATGAAGAATGGACTGAACTTTATCCTGAATTCGCTAGAATTGCTGATGAAGAAGGATTCCCAAGAATTGCTGCTTCATGGAGAATGATTGCTAAAATAGAAAAAGATCATGAAGAAAGATACCGTAAATTAGCAGAGAACTTAAAAGAAGATTTAGTATTTGAATCTGGAGAAGAAACAGTATGGTTCTGCCGTAATTGCGGTCATATTCATGTTGGTAAAAAAGCTCCGGGTATGTGTCCTGTATGTAAACATCCTCAAGCTTATTACGAAAAGAAAAAATCTAATTATTAATATAATAAAAAGTGAAGAAATAAAATCTTCACTTTTTATTTAGGTTTATTAGTTTTTTTGATATAATTATTTAAAAGAAGGTGTTATTTATGAAAGTTGTTGTATTTAGTGATGCTCATGGAAATAAAGAAGTAATTAAAAGAATATTAGAGTTTAACCCTGATGCAGATTATGTAATTTCACTTGGAGATAGTGAATTAAAACATAGTTTTCTTCTTGATTTAGATATAGTAGCCATAAAAGGAAATTATCCTCGTGATGGTGGCTTTGTTTATGAAAGTATCTTAGAAGTTGAAGATAAAAGATTATTTTTAACTCATGGTCATAAATATGGAGTTACTAAAAACATGAGAAAATTATTAGCTAAAGGAATGGAAACAGAAGTTGACTTAGTATTATATGGGCATACTCACATTGCTAAGTTCGATAATGTAGCTGGAGTTTTCTATATGAATCCAGGAAGTATTTATAGTCCTAGATCAGACACACCAGCTTCGTATTTAATATTAAATATTGAAAAAGGTAAAGAAACAACATATTCATATAGAGAATCTTTTACAAATTTAGTAATAGAAAACGTATAAAACAAAAATAGTGCAAATTTGCACTATTTTTTTAATATATAGAATCCGTAACTGTCTAGCATTAATTCTTTTTTAAATATTAAAGTTGTATTATTATAAATATCTTTAAAAGTAGTGTATTGTAATTCTTTTGGTAGTTTTATTAAATGAGGAATATATCTTTTACTCATAATAAAATATAAGTTATCTTTTTTGTAGATTATATATTCAAACTCATCATTAACATCTATCCATTGAAATTCAGTCGATTTGAATGCTGGATACTTACTTCTTAACTTAATTAGTTTTTTAATATGGTTTAAGATATCTTTATTTTGCTTGTCTTTATCCCAAATCATACATCTTCTATTATCTGGATCGTGTTTTCCAGAAAGTCCAACTTCTCCACCGTAATATATACTTGGAGCGCCAGGGAAAGAGAATAAGAAGAGGTAAGGCAGCATAACTAAATTGATATCATTTGAGCATATTTCTAAAATACGTGTAGTATCATGAGAATCTACTAAGTTATACATAGCTCTTAAAACATTTTTAGGATAATCTACTAAAACTTTGTTGATTTTAAACATAAATTCAGTACTTTTGTATTGAGGACCATCAATATTAGTTCCAAAGTAATTCCAAAGAGGAAATAATATCTCGTAATTCATAACTCCGTCATATTGATCACCTTGAAGCCATGGATTTGAGTTATCCCAATTTTCTCCAACGATGTATGTGTCTTTTTTGGCACTCTTTACAGTATCTCTAAAATCACGCCAAAATCTATGTCCAACTTCGTTACTAACATCTAGTCTCCAACCATCTATATCGTACTCTTTTATCCAGTACTCAGCAGCATTTAAAAGATGCTCTTTCATAATAGGATTATTAGTGTTTAATTTTGGCATAAATGGAGTAAATGCGAAAGTTCTATAGTTAAGTAAATCATGATTCTTAAATATGTGCCTTATTTTATTTCTATCAATTGTAAAGTCATCATTTAATGGGAAATTAACGACTGGTTTGCTATGATCTATAATATGAAAACAGTCATAATATTTTGAGTTTTTGCCATTTTTGATGACGTCAATAAAGAAAGGATGTCTGAACCCGCTGTGATTAAAAACAGCGTCAAGCATAACTTTTAGACCTAATTTGTGTGCGTTTTCTACTAATTCTTTAAATTTATCGTTGTCACCAAAAGCTTTGTCTATTTTGTAATAATTAATCACGTCATACTTATGAGAAGTATCAGATTCAAATATTGGTGTCATATAAATTCCTGTGAATCCTATGCTCTTTAAATAAGGTAATTTTTGAATAATACCTTCTAAATCTCCACCAAATCTTTGATTATTTGAGTACTTATCTGTGTCATTCCATTTTAATGTATTTACAGGATTTATTGTATGGTCACCATTGTGAAATCTTTCAGGAAATATGCTATACCAAACTTGATCTTCTATCCAGGCTGGGGCAGCAAAAATATCTTCCTCATTTAGGTATGGAAAATTGAAGAAATTGAAGAGGTTAAATTTTTGATCTGGTTGTTTTTCAAGATCAACTATTTCTCTACTACCAAATAAATATTTTGAATTTACAATGAAGGCATATTTCATTCTTTTATACTTTGGTTTTAATGAAATGAAGTAATAATCAAAGTTTTCCAACTCATATTCCTTCTTCATTATTGTAAATTCATCACCTTCATTTGCCCATTCCCATTTATTATCGTTTTTTTCGTTGTGAGAATAGTTAAAAGGGTCCCCATAAAGAACTTGAATTGATTCTATTTTATTCTTGCTCGCAAAAAGTCTTAAGTGAACTGTATCTTTATCAAAAATATAGGCATATTTACTTTTTGCTTCATGATATATTGTGAAGTCTATCATTAAAATCACCTCTAAAGTATTATTTTGTAGATTTAGTATATCATAACTGAGCCGATAAGTATTGTGGTAGCGGTTTCATTTTTTAGTTTATTAAAGTATTATTGATTCTTTTATAGTATAATTGTTTCTATAATATTATTAATAGAAATTAATTGCTTAATTTACTTAAAGGAGAATCAATATGAATAGAAAATGGTGGCAAGATGCAATAATTTATCAATTATATATCAGGAGTTTTAAAGACTCTAATAACGACGGTATTGGGGACTTTCAAGGAATAATTAGTAAACTAGATTACTTAAGTGATTTAGGAGTGAATGCAATTTGGATTTCACCTCATTATGAATCACCTATGGATGATAATGGATATGATATTTCTGACTTTTATAAAGTAAGTAAGGATTATGGAACAATTGAAGATGTAAAAGAACTAATAAAAAAAGCTCATAAACTAGATATTAAGATTATATTTGATTTAGTTTTAAATCATACTTCTGATGAGATTGAATGGTTTAAAGCTGCGAAAGATCCAAATCATAAAGATCATGAAAAATATCATGATTATTATATTTGGCAACCGCCTAAATATAACGATAAAGGTGAAAGAGTTATGCCTACACAGTGGCGTTCTTGGTTCGGTGGACCCGTTTGGGAATATAACGATGCTACTAATGAATACTACCTTCATATATTTAGTAAAAAGATGCCTGATTTAAATTGGCGTAATGAAGATATGAAAAATGACCTTAAAAAAATGACTAAATGGTGGATAGATTTAGGTGTTGATGGATTTAGAGTTGATGCATCAAATCATTTAGAAAAAAATTGGGACTTCCCTGAAGGTCATCCTGGATATGAAAATTTCTCAAGTATTCCAAAACATCATGACTACTTAGAAGAGATGGGTACTGAAGTATTTTACCCTAATGACGTCTTTACTATGGGAGAATCAGGTGGTGCTTCAAAAGAAGAAGCTATTAAATATTGTGGATTTGAAAATAAAGAATTTGATATGCTAATTCATTTTGGACATTGCTGGGCTGATGGTGACTGGGATAATAAAATTACTCCTGGTAAATGGGCAAAAGGGAAAATAGATGTTAAAAGTATTAAACACAGTTTTAATAGATGGTTTAAAATGTTAAAAGGTAAAGGATGGAATATAATATATTGGCATAATCATGATCAACCTCGTGTTCTATCACATTATGGTAATGATACAGAATATTATAATGAATCAAGTAAAATGTTAGCTTATACACTATATTTTATGCCTGGAACACCAATAGTCTATCAAGGTGAAGAAATTGGTATGACAAATGTTGATTATGAAGATTTAAATGATTTTAGAGATGTAGAAGTATTTACTGAGTATGATAATTTTATAAGTTTAGGTGCAACTCACGAAGTCGCTATGCAGGCTCTTAGAGATAGATCTAGAGATAACGCAAGAAGCCCTTTCCAATGGGATAATAGCGTAAACAGTGGATTTAGTGAAGTTACTCCATGGATGAACACAGTTAAAAACTATACTGAAATAAATTTAGAAAAACAAAGGAAAGACCCAAACTCATTATTCAATACTTATAAATCAATTTTTAAATTAAGAAAAGATGAAATGATCAATAATGGAGATATTAAGTTTATTGATATTGACAATGAAGATTCATATACTTATATAAATGAAACAGAAAATGCAATATTCTTAATAGTAGCTAACTTTAGAAATTTTGATATATCCGTATATTTAGATATAAATATTGATAATTATGAAAATATTTATTACAATTATAGTGTAAAAGAGTTAACAAAAAATATAGAGTTAAAACCTTACGAAGCTTTAGTATTTAAACTAGATAAATAAGGAGGCTATATGTATGAAAGAATACAAGGTATTTATTATTAATTCCAATGAATTAAAAAGAGAAGTTAGGGTAACTGTTTTTCTTCCGAAAAGCTATAGAAAAACAGATAAATATTATCCTGTATTATACATGCACGATGGACAAAATTTATTTGATAATAAACTCACAAAATTCGGAAAAAGTTGGGGTATAATGGAAACATATGATAACGATCCATCAATCCCTGAGATAATTGTAGTTGGAGTAGATTCAGTTGATACAAGAACTGAAGAACTAGTACCGTTTATATTTAACTATGATGGTGATAAAGAGCTTCACGGTGGTAATTCTGATAATTATTATAATTTCATAACAAAAACTTTAAAGACATTTATTGATAAAAGATATAGAACTTTTAAAAGTGCGAAGAATACAGGTATTATGGGTTCTAGTTATGGTGGATTATCTTCAACTTATGCTGCACTAAAGTATTCTGAATTCTTTACTAGATTTGGTTGTATATCTAATGCTTTTTCCCCTGTTCAAAAAGAGCTTCTTGAATTGATTCAAAATTCTTCTTTGGAAACAGTTAAAAAGTTCTATATGGATGTAGGGACAAAAGAGTCTAAAAAAGACTCTGAATGTGAAAAATATATTTTATCAAATAGAGAAATATACGAACTACTTTCTGAGAAAATTGAACCAGGAAAATTAAGATTTGACATTATAAAAGATGCGATTCATCATGAATCTGCATGGGAAAAAAGATTTCCTGAAATAATTAAGTTTCTTTTTAACGATTAATCAATAAAAACATAGAAGAAAAAGTTAATAAAAAAGTGTAATATATCAAGCAAAATCAGTTGATTTTGCTTTTTTTTTACTATATAATATGTTATATTTTAATATATATAATATGACGAGGTAAAAATATGACTGAAAATAACGAATTATCAAGAAAAGAACAAAGAGAAGAAGTTATTAAGAAACTGTTTGAATTTGATATCAATAAAAGTAGTGAAGCATTTGTACATACGAATTTGTATATAAACAATTCAGTAAACGGTGTTTTAGAACACATTATGAAAATTGATCAAATTATAGTTAATAATTTAGTAAACTGGAAGATAAACCGCTTATCGTATGTAGATAGAGCGATTATAAGATTCGCAGTTTATGAGCTTTACTATACAAAAACACCATACGAAATAGTAATAAATGAAGCGTTAAACCTTACTCGTAAGTATAGTGATGAAGGTGATAGTAAAACGGTTGGATTTACTAACAAAGTTTTAGATAACATCAAAATCTTTTTGAAGAAATAAGGGGATTACATTGGAAGAAAAAAGATATTTAAGTGTTACAGCGTTAACTAAGTACTTAAAATATAAATTTGATAACGATGCACATTTAAAAAATGTGCTTTTAAAGGGCGAAATTTCCAATTTTAAAAGACATAGTAGAGGACATTTCTATTTCACTTTAAAAGACGATAAAGCGCAGATTAGTGCGATTATGTTCGCATCAAACTCTAATAAAGTTAAGTTCTTTCCTAGTGATGGGATGAGTATCTTAGTAGAAGGATATATTACTGTATACGAAGCAAGTGGTAATTATCAAATATATGTTAATAAGATGAGTGAAGACGGTCTTGGTAACTTATATCTAGCATATGAACAACTTAAAAAGAAATTAGCTAGTGAAGGATTATTTGATGCTTCTCATAAGATGAGAATTCCAAGATTCCCAAAAACTATAGCGGTACTAACTAGTCCAACTGGCGCAGCCGTTCAAGATGTAATAAATATTATAAACAGAAGGTATCCACTTTCTAGTATTATTGTTTATCCAACGTTAGTTCAAGGTGAATATGCCAAAGATTCAATAGTTACTCAGTTAGAAAAAGTTAATACTGATAAATTAGCTGATGTTATAATCTTAGGACGTGGTGGAGGAAGTATTGAAGATTTGTGGCCTTTTAACGAAGAGGATGTAGCTCACGCTATTTATGATTCTAAAATACCAATAATAAGTAGTGTAGGACATGAAACAGATACTACAATAAGCGATTATGTCGCTGATTTAAGAGCTCCAACACCTTCAGGTGGTGCAGAACTCGCAGTTCCTGATCAATTAGAATTAATTAGTTATCTAGAAAGAATGAATAACCAAAATAGATTAAGTTTAACAAGATTAATGAATTCTAAGATTGATGCCTTAAAAAGAGTAGAAAGTTCATTTATCTTTAGAGATCCGATGAGGATGACTGAAGGTAAATCTAGAAAATTAGATCATTTAAGCGATAAGTTAGAATTACTTAATCCAATAAATCGTTTAAGACAAAGTCAGGATGATTTAATTAAAACAACAAAAAGATTAAATGATTACTACTTAAGAACACTAAACAAAAAAAGTAGTACTTATAACTTGATGATTAATAAGTTAGAACTATTAAATCCTTTAAGCATAATGAAAAAAGGATATAGCGTAGTTAAAAAAGAAGGAAAAGTATTAAAAAGTATAAATGAAGTAAAAATAAATGAAAACATTGATATACACGTGAACGACGGTGTTATTAGTGCGAATATAACTAGTAAAAGAAAGGGTGTTTAAGATGAAAGAACAAACATTTGAACAAGCTTTAGAACAATTAGAATCATTAGTTAGAGAATTAGAAAATGGTGAAATAGAACTTAATGATGCTGTTACTAAATACAATGAAGGTATGAAATTAAGTAAGTATTGCCATGATTTATTAAAAGACGCTGAAGGTGTAATCGTTAAAATGATGAAAGATGATAAATTAGTTGACTTTAAAGAATAATCGAGGTGTTTATGATGGTGAATTTATCAGATATAAAAGATCCTAGTTTTTTAAACGATTTATCAAACAAAGAACTAGAAGAGCTAAGTAAAAAAATAAGAACTTTCCTAATTGAAAGTTTATCTAAAACAGGAGGACATTTGTCTTCCAATTTAGGCGTTGTAGAGCTTACTATAGCCTTACATAAAGTTTTTGATAGTCCAAAAGATAAGTTAATTTTTGATGTTGGACATCAAGCATATACTCATAAAATACTAACTGGACGTGTTACTGAATTTGATAAATTAAGAATGCACAATGGTCTTAGTGGATTCTTAAAAAGAAGTGAATCAATTCATGACGTATATGAAGCGGGACATAGTTCAACAAGTATAGCTGCAGCTTCTGGTATGGAACTTAGTAAAAAGTTTATCGGTAACGGTAATAAAGTAATTCCAATAATTGGTGATGGTGCCTTAACTGGAGGTATGGCTTTTGAAGCTCTTAACTTCTTAGGTGGACAAGGTGATCATCAACCTATAATCATTTTGAATGATAATGAAATGAGTATTAGTGAAAATATCGGTTTCTTAGCTAGTATTTTAAATGATATTAGAAGTAAGAATACTTACCGTAAAATAAAATCCAAAACTAAATTATTTTTACCTAAATTCTTAAGAAAATTCTCTTCTAAAGTTGAAAGAGGAGTTAAAGGTTTCTTAACTACTAATACTATTTTTGATGATTTAGGATTTAGTTATTATGGGCCTATTAATGGTCATGACTTTAAAGAGTTAATCAAATACCTAAACATAGCTAAAAAATCTAAAAGAGCTTGTGTAATTCACGTTTTAACTGAAAAAGGAAAAGGCTATAAACCAAGTGAACAAGATGTTAACGGTTCTTGGCACGGAGTTGGACCTTTTGATATTGAAACAGGTAAACAAATCGCTAAAAAACAAGAAAATATTCACTCGTGGAGTGAAATTATCTCAGAATATATGATTAATTATGCTAAAAACAATGAGAAGTTTACTATTGTTATTCCAGCAATGATTGGTGGAAGTAGTTTATTTAAATATAAAGAACAATTTCCTAAACAAATAATTGATGTAGGTATAGCTGAACAGTTAGCTGTAACAATGAGTAGTGGATTCGCCATTAGTGGTGTAGATGTCTTTACTCCAATATATTCAACATTTTTACAACGTGCTTATGATCAAGTTAATCACGATGTAGCTAGACAAAACTTAAAAGTAGTATTTGGAATTGATAGAGCAGGTATTGTTGGGGCTGATGGTGAAACACATCAAGGGTTATTTGATATTCCACTTCTTAGACATATACCTAATATGACAATTGCTCATCCAAGAAACCCAGAAGAAGCATTTAAGTTATTAAATTATGCATTTAAAGTAAATAAAGGACCTTTTGCTATTAGATATGAAAGAGGAAATGAATTTTATAACTTCAATGAAGGAATAACAAATGAAACATTTGATAAACCTTCATGGGAAATAATTAACAAAGGTAAAAAAGCAGTATTCCTTTCATTCGGTTCTATGCTTGAACAAGTGAAAGAAGAAGTTAATAAACAAGAATTAGATGTTTGCATAGTTGATGCTAAGTTTATTAAACCGCTAGATAAAGACATTATTAAATATATTAGTAATTTAGATGTACCAATAGTTATTTATGAAGAATCATCTCTATTAGGTGGTTTTGGTAGCGCAGTACTTGAACATTTAGTTATTAATAAAATGGATACATCAAAAATAACTTTAATGGGAATTAAAGATGAATATATCGAACAAGGAGTAAAACATTTAGTTTTAAAAGAGTTAAATTTAGATTTGGACAGTATTATTAAGAAAATTAAGGAAGTTATATAAACTTTTAAAGGAGGACTTTTATGTTAAATTACATTTCAGTAAAGAATTTTGCAATTATAGAAAATATAGAAGTCGACTTTAAAAAAGGTATGACAGCTTTAACTGGAGAAACAGGTGCCGGTAAAAGCTTGTTAATTGACGCCATAGGACTTTTACTAGGTGATAGAGCTACAACTAACATTGTACGTACAGGCTCAGACAAAGCTATTGTAGAGGGTGTATTTGTCTATTCTAGTAAAAAGATCAAAGAAACATTAAACAAATTAGGAATAAATAGTGAAAATAGCGAACTTATTATTAAAAGACAAATCACAACATCAAATAATAATGTTATAAAAGTTAATAATCAAATAGTAACTTTATCTCAATTAAAAGAGATAACTTCTTTACTCGCAGATATTCATACACAGTTTGATACACATCGTCTAATTAATCCTCAAACCTATATTGATATAATTGATGGATTTGAAAGTGATAAAACTAATAAATTAGTTGAATCTTATCAAGAGAAGTTAAAAACATATAAAAAAGAGTTAAAAGAATTAAATATTCTTAAAAACTCTAATAATGATTTAATAGAAAGATTAGATCTAATGAAGTTCCAAGTAGAAGAACTTGAGTCATATAATTTAGATATAAATGAAGAGACAGATTTAATGGATAAAGTAGAAAAAATGCAGAACTTTGATAAGATTTATCAGAACCTAAATGAAGCAATTGTATTACTTGAAAGTTCAAGTGCAATTGACAACATTTTTACTGCTTCTAAAAGGATTGAAAACATTAAAGAGTACTCTGAATCATTTAATATTCTTAATAAGAGAGTTAGTGAATCATATTATGAGTTACTTGATACCTTTGAGGAACTTAAGAGTGAGGCTGACTCATTAGACTTTGACCCTAAGTTATTAGATAGTTATGAGGAACGCTTAAACATCTTAACTACATTAAAAAGAAAGTATCGTAAAGAACTTCCTGATTTAATTGACTACTTAGAAAAAACAAAACAAGATATTTTAAATATTGATAACTTCGATGAAGTCATTAAAGCTAAGGATGAAGATGTAAAAATAGCTTTTGACACTGTTAAGAGCGAAGCTTTAGGTTTAAATAAATTAAGAAAAGAGACTAGTTTATATATTGAAACTGAGCTTCTGAAAACGCTAGAAGAATTAGAGCTTAAGAAGACTGATTTTAAGATAGAATTCCTAAATAATATTGATACTAATCACTTAAATAGTTTTCAGTTTTTTAGTAATGGAATTGACGAAGTTGATTTCCTAATTACTACTAATATTGGAGAACCTTTAAAACCACTTTCTAAATCAGCAAGTGGTGGTGAGATGAGTAGGATTATGTTAGGTCTTAAAAACTTACTTGTTAAGTCTCTAGAACTATCTTTAATTATATTTGATGAAATTGATTCAGGAGTTAGTGGATTTGTCGCAAGCCAAGTAGCTAAAAAAATGAAATCTATTTCAAAATCTACTCAAGTAATATGTATTACTCATATTCCTCAAGTAGCTGCGCTATCTGATAATCATCTATTTATTAGTAAAAGCGTAGAAGAAGGAAGAACTAGAGCACATATTAAAGAATTATTAAAAGATGATAGAATTCAAGAGATTGCACAAATGATCTCAGGAGATCATGTGACTATATCAGCAATTGAGAGTGCTAGAGAGTTATTAGGTAACTAAGCACTACGGTCTCCAACACCGTTAGTACGGGTTCAAATCCTGTCACCCCTGCCATTAAAAAGATAAAGCAACTAAGCCATTAAGGGCATGTAGTTGCTTTTTTATTTGTCTTAAAAAGGTGCACACCGGTCTACAGGACCTATATATAGGTCGTTTAACAATTTTTACTTCTATGTTATAATCTGTGAGAAGGAGATGGTGGAAATGAAAAAGGAAGTCTTTATATTTTTACTAATATCATTTGTTATTGGTTTTTCTTTAGGTATTTTTATGATTGAAGATATTCAAACTGATTTTGTAGTATCTATACTAGCTTTATACTTGCTATTCTTAGTGGTAGGTATAATCTTTGTGAACATGAGATTTGAACGTTTGGGATTAAGTATTTATTTGTATCCATTAATGGCATTGATAATGTATATTCCTGTAAATGTCTTAGCTGGACTTAATCTTGATAGCGCATATGGAAATTATTACAGTAGTTTCCCTCGTTACGAAATAATACCATATTATATATTGTTTTTGTTAGGATTGTATTTAATTGCTAGAATGATTGATTATTTTTTGAAATCAAAACACTCAAAAGTATTATTTACTATTACTGATATATTGTCATTAACAGCATTACCATTGTTGCTTGTTGCAACATACTTTGTATCTCCTCATTAATGTTTTCTTTTGTTCAAGTGAACTAGTGTTATTAGCTATTATTGCATTTTATGTCTCCAACATCATTGGTACAATTTAGAAGTCGTTTACTCGCGGCTTTCATATGATACATTATTAGATAAAGGAAGGTGGAATAATGAAATCTAAATTAGTTATGTTAGCAAGAACATTTGTGGTTATAATATTTATTGTAGCAATATTGTTTAATCTATTCATTATTTTTGGAGTTGACAATCAAACTAGGCTTTCAACAATCTATATGAATTTAGACATTATTAAAGTGAGCTTTTCAGTAATTTCAATTTCAATCATAGGGTTTGTTTTGAGTATCTTATTTAGAAAAGATACTACTATCGCTTATAAAATTGAAATACTCGTGTTAATAATGATAGAGCTATTTTCAATTTATTTCTTATTGTACTCTCAAACCCTTGACGGGTTACTAAGAACTGTGGACCATATTTCGATTGATTATTATCTATTTGAAGAAGTATACTCAGCAGTACATCTGGAAGAAATTGTTGATTTTTATAAATCTTTCTTTGGTATCGTTACGACAATGTTTATTCCTATTGTTGTTGTTATTTTAAGAATATTATCGATATTTAATATAAAATTCAGCAAGTAGTCTTAATTTGCCTTATAGGTCTCCAACACCATTAGTATAATTTTGAAGTCGTTTACTGGCTTCTTTTTATATGGTAAAATGATGTGGAAGGAGATGATGTTGTGAAGAGATATATATTATTATTAATATTTGTCTTTATCTTTTTACTAAGCGGATGTAAGGTTAGTAGGTTTGAATATGGATCTAGTCGCTTAAGTAGTATGAGAGAAATAGAAGATATAATTGAAGTAATGTTGGATGAAGGAAACTATGATGAAAATTTGAAAGTGCCATTTAATCGAACTGGAATTTACCTTTCTTATATTGATAGTTTATTATTAGTAGAAAGTATTCATTTTAATGTTTATACAGATTTTGATGGGGAATTATATCACTTTGATACAACCAGCTGTTTTAATGAAAATGGTACCTTATTATGTAAAGAAACTTCAGATTCAAGATCTGATAGTGAAACACTAAAAGATGAAATTAAACTAATATACGCCTTTGAACTGTTTATAAGTGTAGACGCTATTGAAATTATTACAGAGCTACGAAGAGAGTTTACAATCCCTCCATCAGAAAGAATAATCATACAATATCATTTAAAAGACGTTGAAAGTATTAATGAAGATATAGATCGATATGAAAATAGAGTGTTTTATTATAACAATGAGTTTCATTATGATAATTCATACACACCAGATGATATGATGATTGAAATACGTGTTGATTTCATCAATGCACCTGAAGGTGTAATTTACATTGTATATATTGAAATAGATTAGTATTAATTTAGAAGTCATTTACTGACTTCTTTTAATATGGTAAAATACTATTTGGGGAGATGATTTTATGCCAAGAAATTATAGAACTTTATGGGACAAGTATCCAAATAGAAAAACAGTTGAAACTGAGGGAAGATATGAATATTTATCATATTCACCTATTAAGTATTTAATTATTGTTGTATTGCTTTTTCTCTTCTTCGTAGTGTTATTTGGGGCTGGGTTAGGGTTCTGGACTCTATTGAATATGTTCTTTGAGTAAATTATAGAATTTTATATAGAAGAAGGAGATGATTTTATGAAGGAATTCAAAGGGATAATTTTTATTTTAATGGAATTAATATTACTGTTTATAGTAATTGGTATGATTTATACAGTGATTTTTGTTGAAACAACAATAATTGCTTTTCCTGAATATACATTTCAATTTAGAACTATGGATATATCATATGACCTAGTAATAGCCTTAATAACTGCGGTATTAAGTACAGGATTATTAATATATCATCAATATAAAAAGACTTTTAACTTAAAAGCTTTATATGCTTTATATTTTGTATCTGGTTATCTATTTTTAGTTATTCAAGGTACATTATTATATGGAAAATCACATATAACAAATTCATGGCTTAGAAATGAATTCTACATAGATTACTTTGGACTATACAAAGCATATATAAACGATGTATCATATCAATTCTTTTTTGATAATATTGTCGTATCAATTTTATATAGTTTATTATTTATTATTGTAATTGTATCTGTTTGGAAAGGTCGTTTGGGTGCTAAAGAAAAATATTGAAAGATAGGTGTTATATATGTTTAGAGAAATGAGAAGAAGTAAGAATTTAATAGATATTGAAATAACTAAAGAACTACTTAAAAATGGAATTGATGGTGTACTTGGTACTATTTCAGAAAATGGATATCCATATACAACTCCAGTTAATTATATATACTACAATGATAAAATATACTTCCATTCAGCTCTTAAAGGGCATAAAATAGATAATATTCTAAAGAATGACAAAGTATCTTTCACAGTAATTACAAAAAACGATATTATAGAAGAATCTTATACCGCAGACTTTCAATCAGTAATAATATTTGGGAAAGCTAAACTAGTAGATCCAACAAAAGAATTATTATTAGAACTCATAAGAAAGTATTCTTCCAATTATACGGATAAAGCTAATGATTATATTGCTAAACATCAAAAAGCAACTCAATTAGTAGAAATTACGATTGAACATATGACAGGAAAACAAAGAGTTAAGAAAAAAATGAAATAAATATATTGAAGCTATTAATAAAAAAATAATAGCTTTTTGTTTGTAAAAATACACTTGTATATCAATATGTTATTTACAAACATTTATAAAATGTAAAAAAAATGATATAATATAATTTGTAAATATTATTGAATTGGAGATGGTAGTATGTTTGACAATAATGGAATTAATAAAATGAATATATCTGTTTTAGGAATTTTAATTAGAGTTACTAGAATGAATCAAGGATATTCTTTAAGAAATTTAGCTACTTTAACTAATATATCTCATACTCTTATTTCTAATATAGAAAAAGGTAAACAACCACCATCAAAAGCAACATTAACTGATATATTTAGTGTTTTAAAACTTAAGTTATATACAGAGCCAGAAATTAAAACTGAAATGACTTACTTCTATAAAGAAATATTTAGTAGGATTGTGAATCATCATTATATAGAGGCAGCTGAACTAATTACTGAAATGGAGAAAAAAGGACACATTTATGAAAATAGTTTTGAAGTAGTTAACTATATCGTTATTAGATGTTTATACTACACTATTACTAATATAAAGTTAGATGTAAAAGAGAAAACCATAAGTCAATACGAAAAAGTAATAGAGTTTTTTACATTAGAACAAAAACAGTTATTTTATTTTATTAAAGGTTTAAATTATCTTAATAAAGAATATTTCATAATGGCTAGTGATAGCTTTGAAATAGCATTATCACTTACTGATAAAGAAATAAATCCAGTAATTAAAGAATACTTAGTTCAGGCTTATATAGGACAATATAGGATTACAGATAGCGTTGCTTTAGCTAACGCAGCAATTGAAGAATTCGAAGAAAAAACAGTATACGTAAGAGCTATGAAGTGTAGAATGTTAATTGCAAAGATATATGTATTTATTTTAAAACTTGATAAAGCACAAATATTAGTAGATTATGTAGATTCTTTTACAAAACAATTTAATATTGCTGTATTAACTAATGAATGTCATATTTTAAAATCAGCAATAGCGTTTTATAATAAAGATTACTTATTAGCAGTAGAAGAATTAGAAGAACATACAAACCAAGAAGCTAAAGAACTGATTTTACCTCGTTTTAGAATTTATTTAATGGATAAGGATGATAGATTATTAGATTTTTATAATGATGTAATGGAGAACAAGAAAGATCTTCTAACAATTAATAAGTATTTACTAATCAAAGTATTAATGATGTGGGTTAATAAAGATGTTAGAGTAGATAAAGAATATATTGAAAGTTTAAATCAGCTTTCTGAGTTATCTATAAACTCAAATGATCAAGAATATATTGGATTATCTCATAATTTATTAATTGATTATTACAGAGAAAATCGTAAATATAAAAAAGCTCTAGAAATTGCAGATGAACTATTATTACTTAAAAAAATACATTTAAACTACTATTCAATAAAAAATACCTAAATAAATAAAAAAAGATAATTTCATTTAAGAAATTATCTTTTATTGTACGTAATATAATTATGAACTCATTGCATCAATTAATGTGTAAATAAGCCCGATTACTCCACCAAGAAGAAATCCTGATATTAAAATTAGTACCATGATTTTACCTAGTTTTGTTTTTAATGGGTTCTTGACAGCTCTTACTGAAGCTTCACGTTCTTTTGGAACTCTCTTTTTACTTGTTGGCATTTTTTCACCTCGATTAATTATATATGGTATAATGTTTATGTCTTTTTTCATTATATTATAATTCTACAAAAAAGGGAAGATTTTATGGAAAAAAAATACAAAGTAATATTTCATATTGATTTAAATGCGTTTTTCGCAAGCTGCGAAATCGCAGAAGACCCCAGTCTAAAAAATATCCCTATCGGAATTGGTGGTAGAAGTGACAGGGGTGTTTTAACAACCGCTAATTACGAAGCTAGAAAATACGGAATAAGAAGTGGAATGAGTGGTGTTGAAGCAAGACGTCTATGCCCTAAATTATTGATGTTACCTGTGAATTTTGATCTTTATCACAAATATAGTAATATCTTTTTTAATTTGCTTCATGAGTATACAGACATTATTGAAAAAGGATCAATTGATGAAGGATACTTAGATATGACAGATGACTGTGATGAAGTTCATCCTTTAGATATTGCTAAAGAAATTCAAGATAGATTATTGAATGAACATAAATTACCTGTATCTATTGGAGTTGCTCCTAATATGTTCTTAGCTAAGATGGCCTCAGATATGAAGAAACCTCTAGGTATCACAGTTCTTAGAAAAAGAGACTTAGAAGAGAAATTATGGCCATTACCAATTGAAGAAATGTTTGGTATAGGTAAAAAAACTTATCCAAATTTAAAATTAATTGGAATTAATACTATTGGTGATTTAGTAAATTATAAAGATATGCGTAAACTTAAGTTAGTTTTAGGAAATAGAACTGATGAGTTCTTAAAATTAGCTAAAGGATTTGATAAAAAAATTGTAACTCCACATCGTCATGTGGATATGAAAAGCATTGGTACCTCATCAACATATTTATCTGATATTTATGAGTATCAAGTAGCTTTAACTAATTTATCTAACTTATCAAAAAAAGTTACTAACCGCCTTATAAAAGACGAATCTGTAACTAAAACAATAAGTATTCAAGTTAGATATAATGATTTTACACAAATAAATAGAAGCTATACATTAGATTTTTATACTGGTAACTTTTATGAAATATATAAAGTGGTTGAAAGACTATTTGATGATAATCAAGGGGATCTTCCAATAAGGTTGCTTGGTGTAAGTCTTTCTAACTTAATACCAACAGAAAATAATGTTAAACAAATTAATATTTTTGATGCACCAAAGGAAGTTACTAAAGAAGAAAGAGTATTACGGCTAATTAACAACATTAATGATACTTACGGAAATAAGTTAATTAAAAGAGGTGCAAAAAGCAAAAGCAAATAAATTATAATAGCTATTAGTGGCATAAAACATTGCTTAAAGGCCGTTTTTATGATAAAATATTTAATTGGAAAGTATTATATTTTTTGTGAATAAGAATAATTATTGATTAAGAAAATGGAAATTAAGATATGGAGGATAAATTATGAGAAAAACGCTTATCTTAGTAGGGATTGTTTTAATTAGCTTTTTACTGGTAGCCTGTGGTGATGAAGTAGCTACTGTTACACCACCAACATTCAATAGCTTTACTGTTGATGGAACGGCCCCAGTGGTAGACGGGGAGCTAGTAACTTATTATAAAGGGAAAAATGAAGCTATCTTAATTGAAGTAAATATTAATAATCCAGATAGTTTATTAATAACATCAATTATTATAGACGGATATAACTATTTTGCTTCTAGATTCTTAGCTGAATCTACACGTACTACTATTTACTTTGAAATGAGTGCTGGTACTACATTAGGTGAAAAAGTTTTAAGTTTAGATGAAATAGTATATAAAAATGGAGATATATCAGAAACTGTTACAGTTAGCTCCAATAATGAATTTATAAAATATGTCTTTAAGAATTTACCAACTGTAGATAGAGAAAGTTACTCAGTAACTGAAGATTCTATAATTGTTAATTTTGATATTTTTGATACAGATGAAGTAATCGCAGCTGATACACTAATTGCTGAATTATACTCAGGAGAAACATTAGTAAATTCAGAAGTTATAAGTATCGGGCAAACAGAAGTTGTATTTGACTCATTACTATCAAATAAGAATTATGAAATTAAAGTTAAAGCTAACTTTAATTTAGATAATAGCCAAGGTTATAATGTAGGTTATGTTCTTTATAGTGGTCCTTTCTCAACACTAGATAACTCAATACCTAACGCATCTATTGAAAATCCTATAGTTACATCTAATTCAATTATATTTAATGTTATATACAATGATGATGATTCTATAACTATTCCTGGTGGAATTTCTGTTGGAGTATTTAAGGATGATGTTTTAGTTGTATCTGTTGATATACCTGGTTCTACAAATGGTGTTACTATTGAAGGATTATTAAATAATAATGAATACACTGTAAAAATAATAACTAATTACGATTTGTTAGATGGACATTCAACAATTACTGACGCTGTATTATCAACTCACACGTTCAGTACATTACCTAGAGAAGTTCCTGAACCACTTATTACTAGTTTAGTTATTGAAGAAAATAGAATATTATTTGATTTTGATATTGATGATCCTGATGGATTAATCATTAAGAGTACATTAGTAGCAAAATTATATATAGATAACATATTACAAGAAACTATAGCTGTTAATGAGTATAGTGCAGACTTCCAAATTTATAATTTATTTGCTAATGATAATTTCACAATTGAAATTGAAGCATCATATAATTTAAATGATGGTATTGGTATTCAAGCAGATAAAGTAATTTATAGTCAAGAGTTTACTACATACGAAAATGATGTTCCTGTAGTTCTTGTTGATAATTTAATAGTTACTCAAGGTTATGTAACTGTAAACATAGAAGTAATCGATGAAGACCTGACATTACAAGGTGCATTAACTGCAAGATTATATGAAATATATATTCTTGGAGATATTGAATATGAAGTAGAGGTAGGTTTAATACAGTTTGACGTTGATGAAACAGAACTTGTATTTGCATACTTAACTAGTTATTTAAAAGGATATCGTGTTGATATTGTTGCTGATTACGATTTAAGAGATGGTTCAGTTCCAAAAGAAGATGAAAATTTATTTAGAAGTATATTAGTATCTTCAGAAAGAAAAGCACCAGCTGTTGAATTAAACGATATTACATGGGGTGTTGATGAAATAGAAGTAAATATTAATGTTATGGATAGTGATAATACTGTTGTTACTGATACTGTAATTGTTTATTTATACTTAGGAGATTTACCAATTGCTCAAGAAACATTAGGTATTGGTGAAACTTTAGTTACATTTAGTGGATTATTATCTAATAATGAATATAGAATATTTGTTGAAGCTAATTATATTTATGATTTAGTTGATCAAACAGTATTAATTGAAGAATATGAATTAATAACAAGTAATGTTTATACTT